>NZ_JABWRY020000001.1:1588392-1906071 GCF_014269205.2 Pseudomonas kermanshahensis | reverse complement strand
CTACCCGATGGCCCGGCGCAGCAATATTCGCATCGTCGAAATTGATGCAGCGCGCCCGGTGGATGGCGCCTTGCCAGGGATTGCGGTGACCGGCGACGACGCCTACGGCGCCTACCCGTGGCTGAACCCGACCAACCTTGGGCGCATGGCCGATGTGGTGGCCAATGACCTGGAACGGTTGTCGCCGGCCGACAAGGCGAAGATCCAAGGCAACCTGGCCGGCCTCAAGCGCCAGCTGCTGGAGCTGACGGCCAGCAGCCAGACCCAGCTGGCCGAGGTAGACAACTTGACCGTGGTCAGCCTGTCCGAGCGCTTGGGTTACCTGGCCAGCGGGTTGAACCTGGATGTGGTGGAACAGGCGCTGCCGGCCGAGGGCAAGTGGGATGCGGCGGCGCTCAAGGCGCTGGGGGAAAACCTGAAAAGTCAGGACGTGGCATTGGTGCTGGACCATCGCCAGCCGGAGCCGGCTGTGGCCGAGGTGATCAAGGCTGCAGGGGCCCGGTTGGTGGTGGTGGACAGTGATGCCGATGATGCGGTGGCGGGGTTGAAGGCCAGTGTTGACCAAGTGGTTGGCGCCTTGAGCGAAAGCTGATGCCGCCTGTACTGGCCTCTTCGCGGGTAAACCCGCTCCCACAGGTCTCCGTCGGTGACGGGCCTGGCCGGGAAGAGGCCGGCACAGGCCATCGACATTCAGCGCTTCATGCACCGCTGGTACCGCTCATCCACCCTGCCCGCAAACCACGCGGTGGTGAGCTTACGGGTAATCTTCGGGCTCTTCAGCTCGATCCCCGGCAAGACCGCACGCGCCACCGGTTTACCTCCCGCCGCATCCGCCAGCTCGAACACACCGCTGTACAGCTTGCTGTCTTCAAAGGCCAGGCTGTCACCCGACTCCAACTGGCTGCGAATCTGTGGGTTGCGCAAACCCAGCTTCACCCCCAATTTGCGCGCCGCCAGCTCGGTGGTACCGGGCATGATCGCGCCGGGGGCAATCAGGTCGCCATCCAGCGCCAGGCTGGTGCCCGTCACCTTGCTCAGCGCCGCCTGGAACGCCGCATTGCGGCTGGCGTACCAGCCTGCATTGAAATCAGCGAAGCGGTACAGCTGGCGATCGTAATGCGCCGGGTAGCCCAGCAGGTGAGCAATGCCGAAATACAGGCCGCCACGGCGGCTGAACACTTCCTGGCGGATCGTGCCTTCATAGCTGTAGGGGTAGTCCTTGGCGTGCTTTTCGGCGAAGTCGATGCTGACCTGCATCGGCCCGCCGGTGTGCACCGGGTTGAGCCCACCCAGCAAGGTCTTGCCCAGTGGCAGGCGGGCGATGACTTCGTCGTACAGCGCACTCAGTTGCTTCTCGCTGCGCACGGCCAGCAGCCGCTGCTGGTAGCTCTGGCCGTTGCCGGAAGGCGTCTTCAGCGCGCCATCCACCAGCAGGCGGGGAATGTGCAGGCGCGCGGCGCGACGGTCGATTTCGTCGCGAGCGATGCGCCCGAGGTTGGGCACCTGTGGGTCGGCGTTGAAGGTCGACTCCTGCTCGGTCACTGCCAGTACCGCGCACAGGTTGCTTTTGCTAGGCGCAATGCGCTGGGCTTCGAAGGCCTGTTGAATGTCCTTGGCCCAGCCTGCACGGTCTTTGGCTTGCGCGGGTAATAAGCGCATCAGTTGGGCGCGCACCTTGGCCGGGTCCGCTTCAGGCTCTTCTTCGCGACGCCCCGCGCAGCCTTGCAGCAGCGCCAGGGCCATCAGGGCCGTCGCCAGTAACCGCGCGTTCAGGGCTGCTCACCGACCAGGTAGGTCTTGCTGATATGGCGGAACTGCGGGTGGCTGGCACTGCCCATCAGTTCGAACAGCACCATCTCACGGGTGACGATGTGCGCCCCGGCTGCGCGCATGCGCGCCAGGCCCGCGGCCTTGCTGGCTGCGGTGCGGCTGTCACAGGCATCCTCGACCACGAACACCTGCTTGCCCAACGCCAGCAGGCCGAGCACAGTTTGCAGCACACAGACGTGGGTCTCCATACCGCAGACGATCACCTGCTCACGTCCCATCAAACTGGCCGGCAAGCACTCGGCGGCCACACAGGAGAAATGGCTTTTTTCCACTACCTGGGCAGCAGGCGCTGCAGCGGTCAGTTCCGCCAAGGTAGGGCCAAGCCCTTTGGGGTACTGTTCGGAAATGACCGTCGGCAGTTCCAGCTCCGCAGTCGCCGCCAGCAACCAGCGCGCTCGCGCCCGAGTGCCTTCGGGGTCGCTCATGGCGCCGATGAGTTTTTCCTGGATGTCGACGACCAGCAGCGTGGCCTTGTGTGGATCGATCAGCATTGTCTGCCCCTTGCCTGGGAAAAGGCCTAGCCTCCCCCAGGCAAGCGGTGACGTCAATCAGGCCGAAAGCCGATGTGGCTCAAGCGACGCGGCCAGCACGCCGAGCACACGGTCTTCGTGTTCGTGGATGAAGAAGTGGCTGCCGGGGAATATTTCCAACGAAAAGTCGCCCAGGGTTTCCTTGCGCCAGGCCAGCAGTTGCTCCTCGCTGGCCCGGTCGTCTTCGCCGCCCAGCACGTGCAGCGGGCATTGCAACGCTGGCCGCTGACGATAGGCATAGCGGCCGCACAGCAAAAAGTCGGCGCGCAGGATCGGCAAGGTCAGGCTCATCAACTCGGCATTGCCCAGCACTTCCTCTGGCGTACCGTTGAGTTCGCGCAATTCGCTGATAAGCTCATCGTCGCGCTTTGGGTCGCGCCAATTCTTACCCTCGTAGTCTTCGCGCCGGGTGGGGGCGGCGGTGCCGCAGGCGAACAACGCCAACGGCGGCGCACACCCCAGCGCCTGTAGCTCATGGGCCAGCTCGAAGGCCAGCAGCGCGCCCAGGCTATGACCGAGCAAGGCATACGGCGCGCTGGCGGCCAGGCGTTGCTCGGCCGCCAATTGCCGCGCAAGTGCCTGCATGTCGGTCTGCAGCGGTTCGCCCATGCGCGCACCGCGCCCAGGCAGCTCCACCGGCCGCACCTGCAACCAGGCCGGCAGCTTGCGCCGCCAGCGGCTGTAAACCATGGCGCTGGCCCCGGAATACGGCAGGCACAGCAGGTTCATCGAGGTCACTGCGCTGCGGCTTCGGCCATCTTCTGGCGCAGGCTCAGCGGGCGCATGTCGGTCCAGACCTCGTCGATGTAGGCCAGGCAGTCTTTCTTCAGGCCGCTCTTGCCTACTGCTCGCCAGCCATTGGGGATTGCCTTGTAGTCGGGCCAGATCGAGTACTGCTCTTCGTGGTTGACCACTACCTGGAACTGGATATCGTCGCGGTCGAATACGGAAGTCATTGCCTGTCTCCTTGAGTGATAGGTGCCGGTACGCGCTTGGCGTAGGACGGTTCTCAAGTAGACGTAAGGCGGTGCGGAAAAATTAGGGGGTTGGTTGGCGGCATGACATGCCCTGTCACCCATCCCCTCACGCCCCCCGCAGCAAGTCATGGTCATCCAACAACCGATAAGCCACCTGCGGATTACGCTCCAACCCCCGCCGAATCGCCGCCGGTATCAACTGCCGGGTCTTGCGGCAAAGCCCCGGTTGTTCATCCAGCTCGATGACAATCCCGCGCATGGTCCGCACCTCATTGAACCCCGGGGCAATGTGCACACGGATGCCAAGGTTTTCATACATCCGCTGTTGCAGGCGCTGCAGGTCATCCAGGTCTTTGAGGTTCTCCAACCGCTCGAGCAGGCGCTTCTCCTCCTGCCGCGTGAGCAGGAGGATGCGCTGCGCCGCTGACGGCTGCTCGGCCAGGTGCTCGCGGCCGCAGTTACAGGCGCCAGGGGGGCACGGTTGGCGAAGGTTGGGTGGTGTGCTCATGGGGCAAGCATAGCCTTCTTCGCCATCAAGCCCCAATTCGAACCTGTTAGGGCCAAAAGGGCCGCTGCGCGCCCCATCGCCGGCAAGCCAGCTCCCACGAGAATGCGCGGTTCCTGTGGGAGCCGGCTTGCCGGCGATGAGCTGCACAGCAGTCCCAGTGCCTCAAAATTCACTTTATTTCCTATCAGGCAAAAAAAATTCACAAAGCGCTAGACCTCAACCCATCACTTCGCCTATAAATCGCCTAAAGGAAATTTATATTCCTACCAAGAAACACCCTTCGCCATCCCGCGAATCCCTTTGCCCTTGTGCCCGACCTGCCCCACTCCACCACGAGGCCCCGACATGCATCCCGCTCCCGATCATTTCATCCTGCGCGTCAGTTGCCCGGCCGTGTCCGGCATCGTCGCCGCGGTGACCACCTACCTGGCCGAGCAAGGTTGCTACATCAGCGAGATGGCGCAGTTCGACGACGAGGACAATGGCCGCTTCTTCATGCGCGCCGTGTTCCGCTACAACACCGGTGTCAGCGGTGACACACCGCAACTGGAAGCGGGCTTTGCCGACGTCGCCCAGCGCTTCGACATGCAATGGAGCCTGCACAGCAGCGCCCGGCCGATGCGTGTGTTGCTGATGGTCAGCAAGTTCGACCACTGCCTGTCCGACCTGCTCTACCGCCACGCCAAGGGCGAACTGGACATGCACATCACTGCCGTGGTTTCCAACCACCTGGACCTGCGCCCCATGGCCGAACGCCAGGGCATCCGTTTCGTCTACCTGCCAGTAACCAAAGAAACCAAGGCCGAGCAGGAGGCCGCACTGATGCGCATCGTCGAGGACACCGGCACCGAGCTGGTGGTGCTGGCGCGCTACATGCAAATCCTCTCCGACGACCTGTGCCGGCAACTGTCGGGCCGGGCGATCAATATTCACCATTCGTTCCTGCCCGGTTTCAAAGGGGCCAAGCCTTACCACCAGGCTTACCAACGCGGGGTCAAGCTGATCGGCGCCACCGCACACTACGTCACCAGCGACCTCGACGAAGGGCCGATCATCGAGCAGGAAGTGCAGCGCGTGGACCACGCCTACGCCCCTGACAACCTGGTAGCCATCGGCCGTGACACCGAGACCATCGCCCTGTCGCGTGCGGTGAAGTACCACCTGGAACACCGGGTGTTCCTCAACCACGACCGCACGGTGATCTTCAAATGAACGCCCTCCCCAGCGTCAAGCTGATCGACGGCAAGGCCACGGCGGCGCGGGTGCTGGCCGAGGTCCGTGAGCAGGTGCACACCCTGCGCCAGGGCGGTGTGCAACCAGGCCTGGCCGTGGTGCTGGTAGGCGCCGACGCCGCCAGCCAGGTGTATGTACGCAACAAGGTGCTGCGCGCCGAGGAAGTGGGCATCCGCTCCCTGGAACATCGCCTGCCGGCAGACACGTCTCAAGCCCACCTGCTGACCCTGATCGACCGGCTCAACCGTGACAACGCGGTCAACGGCATCCTCGTGCAACTGCCCTTGCCGGCACACATCGACGCGCACCGCGTGCTGCAAGCCATCAGCCCGCTCAAGGACGTGGACGGCTTCCACAGCGAGAACGTCGGCGGCCTGGCCCAGGGCCGCGACGTGCTCACCCCCTGCACCCCCAGTGGCTGCATGCGCCTGTTGCGCGATGCTTGCGGTGAGTTGCGCGGCAAGCATGCGGTGGTGGTGGGGCGTTCGAACATTGTCGGCAAACCCATGGCCGCCCTGCTGCTGCAAGCCGACTGCACGGTGACCGTGGTGCACTCGCGCAGCCACGACCTGCCGGCGTTGTGCCGCCAGGCCGACATCCTCGTTGCTGCGGTGGGCAAGCCGCGCCTGATCGGCGCCGACTGGCTCAAGCCCGGCGCAGTGGTGATCGACGTCGGCATCAACCGCATCGATGAAGACGGCCGCAGCCGCTTGGTCGGCGACGTCGATTTTGCCGCCGCCCTGCCCCAGGTCGCCGGCATCACCCCAGTGCCCGGTGGCGTCGGCCCGATGACCATCGCCTACCTGATGAAAAACACCCTGCTCGCCCTCGACCTGCAACAACAGGCCGCCCAACAGGAGCGCACCGCATGCCTTTCGCCCTGCTGAAATACGGCCTGAGCGCCGACTACCCGGTGGAGGTCGACCTGCCGCCACCCTGCGAACTCAAACCGCGCTACGACGTAGTGATTATCGGCGGCGGCGGCCACGGCGTGGCCATCGCCTACTACCTGGCCAAGTACCATGGCATCACCAACGTCGCGGTGCTGGAAAAGGCCTACCTGGGCGGCGGCAATACCGCACGCAACACGGCGGTGATTCGCTCCAACTACCTCACCAGTGAAGGCGTGCGCTTTTACGCAGAATCGGTGCGGATGTTCCAGAACCTGTCCAACGAGTTCGACTTCAACATCATGTACTCCGAGCGCGGCCAGCTGACCCTGGCGCACACCGACGCCACCGTGCGCGCCTTCCGCCAGCGTGCCGAGGTCAACAAGCACTTTGGCGGGCGCACCGAGATGATCGACCGCCAGCAGATCCGCGAACTGGTGCCGAGCCTGAACCTCGACCCCGGCCACCTGCCGGTGCTGGCCGGGCTGTGGCACATCGACGGCGCCACCGCACGCCACGACGCGGTGGCCTGGGGCTACGCCAAGCAGGCCGCCAAGCGCGGGGTCGAGATTCATCAACTGACCGAGGTGCAGGACCTGCTGATCCGCAATGGCCGCATCGAAGCGGTGAAGACCAACCGCGGCACGGTGCAGTGCGGCTGCGTGGTGCAGGCCGTGGCCGGGGCCAGTTCGCTGTTGATGGCCAAGGCCGGCATCCGTGCGCCGATCCACACCTACCCGCTGCAGGCCATGGTCACCCAGCCGTTCAAACCGTTTCTCGATCCGCTGGTCAGCTCGTCAGCACTGCACTGCTACGTGCAGCAGACCAGCCGTGGCGAGATCGTCTTCGGCGGCGGCTCCGACCCCTACCCGTTGTACAACACCCGCTCCACCCTCGATTTGAAGGAAAGCCTACTGGCCCAAGCCATCGAGATGTTCCCGTTCATGGCCAACGCCAAGCTGATGCGCCAATGGGCCGGGATGACCGACATGACGCCGGACTACAGCCCGATCATGGGCCTGTCGCCGGTCGACAACTACTACCTGGACGCCGGCTGGGGTACCTGGGGTTTCAAGGCCACGCCAATTTGCGGCAAGACCATGGCCGAGCTGGTCGCCAGTGGCGGCAAGGTGCCAGAGATGATCGCGCCCTTCGCCCTGGAGCGCTTCAGCCGCTTCCAGCAAGTCAACGAAATGGGCGCGACCGCCGCCAGCCACTGAAAGGAACGCACGATGAAGATCCTGACCTGCCCCTTGAACGGCCCGCGCAACATCAGCGAATTCACCTACGGCGGCGAGTTCAAGCACATGCCCGACCCGGCCGCCTGCAGCGATGCCGAATGGGCCGACTACGTATTCAACAGCGACAACCACGCCGGTGTGGTCATCGAGTGGTGGCTGCACAACGCCTCCAGCTACTGGTTCCTGGCCGAGCGCCACACCGTCAGCGACCAGGTGCTGCGCACCTTCGACCCGAAAGAACGGTTCGACCGCCGCGTCGACTTCACCCCCGCCGCCACCCCGGAGATCGCCGGATGAACAGCCACACTCGCCTCCCCGCGCCCATGGGCCTGTTGATCGACCGCGAGCGGCCCCTGCGTTTCAACTTCGATGGCCAGGCCTGCCAGGGCTTTGCCGGTGACAGTATCGCCAGCGCCCTGCTCGGCAACGGCCGCTGGTTGCTGTCGCGCTCGTTCAAGTACCACCGCCCACGTGGCCCGCTGAGCCTCGCCGGGCAGGATGCCAACACCCTGGTGCAACTGCCCGACGAACCCAACGTGCTGGCCGACATGGAGGCGGCGCGTGATGGGCAGGTGGTCGAGGGGCAGAACTTCAACGGCAGCCTGGAACACGACCGCGACGCCTACCTGGGCACGTTTTCGCGGTTCATGCCGGTCGGTTTCTATTACCGCTCGTTCTACAAGCCCAAGGGCATGTGGAAGGTCTGGGAGCCGCTGATTCGCAAGAAGGCCGGCCTCGGCGTGCTGGACCTCGGCTTCAAGCCGCAGTACTACGACAAGGCCTATCTGTTCGTCGATGTGGCGGTGATCGGCGGCGGCCCTGCCGGTTTGCGCGCCGCGCTGGACGCGGCCAACGCCGGGGCCAAGGTGCTGCTGATCGAGCAGCAACCGGTGCTGGGTGGCTCGCTCACCTACGCCCGTTTCGACATTGCCGGCACCCGCGCTGCCAGCCTGCGCCAGGAGCTGCTGGCCGCTATCGAGGGGCACCCGAACATCCAGGTGCTGCTGAAAGCCACCTGCAACGGCTGGTTCACCGACAACTACCTGCCGGTGATACAGCACAAGCGCCTGTACAAGGTACGCGCCACGCGCTGCCTGGTGGCGGCGGGTTCGTTCGACCAGCCGGTGGTGTTTCGCAACAACGACTTGCCCGGGGTGATGCTGACCAGCGCCGCGCAACGGCTGATGAAGCTCTACGCGGTCAAGCCGGGGCAACGGGCGGTGATCCTCACGGGGCACGATGACGGCTACCTGGCCGCGCTCGACCTGCAGGAGCAAGGTGTGGCCATTGCCGCCCTGGTGGACATGCGCGCCGCGCCCGCCGATGCCGCGCTGGCTGCCGAATTGAAACGGCGTGATATCCCCATTCATCTGGGCAGCACCGTCTATGAAGCCCTGCACGACAAGGGCATGCGCCATGTGACTGGCGTCGATATCCGCCCGATCACCGGCCAGGGCAAGGTCGGCGACCATGGCCTGCGCCTGGCTTGCGACCTGCTGTGCATGTCGGCCGGCTACATGCCGGTGTACCAACTGCTGTGCCAGGCTGGCGGCAAGCTGGCCTATGACGTCAACCGCGACGAGTTCGCCCTCAGTAACCTGCCGGCCGGGCTGGATATCGCAGGCTCGGTGAACGGCCGGCATGTGCTAAGCAATGTGCTCACGGACGCCACACGCGCAGCTAGCCAGGCCCTGGCGGCGCTTGGCCTGGAGGCCCCTGCGCAGGCAAGCTTCGTCGCAGAGGCCAAGGTCAATCATCCGTGGCCGATCTTCCCGCACCCCAAGGGCAAGGATTTTGTCGACTTCGACGAAGACTTGCAGGTGCGCGATATCGTCAACGCCACCCGCAGCGGCTATCGCGATGTGCAACTGGTCAAACGCTTTTCCACGGTCGGCATGGGCCCGTCCCAAGGCCGTCACTCGGCGCTGCCCACCGCGCGCTTAGTGGCCCAGGCCACGGGCCGCAGCATCAGCGAAACCGGCGTGACCACAGCACGGCCACCGTTCCAGGCCGAGAAACTGGCCCATGTGGCGGGCCGCGCATTCGACCCCTATCGGCAAACACCGATGCACCGCCGCCACCTGCAAGCAGGCGCGAAAATGATGCCCGCCGGCATCTGGCACCGCCCGGCCTTCTACGGCAAACCCGAGGACCGCGAACGCTGCATGCAGGAAGAAGCGCGGCATGTGCGCGAGAAGGTCGGGCTGATCGACGTCTCCACCCTCGGCGGCCTCGACGTGCGCGGCCCGGACGCGGCCGAGCTGCTCGAGCGCTTATACACCTTCGGCTTCGCCAAACTGGCGATCGGCCGCACCCGCTATGCACTGATGACCAACGAGCACGGCGTGGTGATCGATGACGGCGTCTGCGCACGCCTGGCCGAGCAGCACTTCTATGTCAGCGCCACCACCAGTGGCGTCGACCGCATCTACCAGCAGATGCTCAAGTGGAACGCGCAGTGGCGCCTGGACGTCGACATCACCAACGTCACCGCCGCCCTGGCCGCCGTCAACCTGGCTGGCCCCTTGTCGCGCCAGGTGCTGGCCAAGGTGTGCGAAGGGGTGGAACTGTCGGCCGCGGCCTTCCCTTACCTGGGCGTACGCCTGGGCAAGGTGGCGGGTATTTCGGCGCGCATCCTGCGGGTCGGTTTCGTCGGCGAGCTGGGCTATGAAATCCATGTGCCGGCACGCCATGCCGAACGCCTGTGGGACGCCTTGATGCAAGCAGGCGCCGGGCTGGGCATTCGCCCGTTCGGGGTCGAGACCCAGCGCCTGCTGCGGCTGGAAAAAGGCCATGTGATCATCAGCCAGGACACCGATGGCATGACCCACCCCGCCGAAATCGACATGCAGTGGGCGATCGGCCGCAAGAAACCGTTCTTCGTCGGCAAGCGCTCGATCGAGATCCTCGAAGCGCAGCCGCTCAAGCGCAAGCTGGTCGGGTTCACGCTGCCCAAGGGCAGCCCGCAGCCACTGGAAGGCCACCTGGTACTGGACGGCCCGGACATCAGTGGCAACGTCACCTCGTGCGAGTACTCGCAAACCCTGGGTCAGATCATCGGCCTGGCTTACGCCGGCGCCCACCAAGCCACCCCCGGCATGCACATCCCAATCCGCGTGGAGGGCGGTGTGATGGTCAATGCCAAGGTGGTGCAACTGCCCTTCCATGATCCCGACAACCTGCGCCAGGAGCTGTGAGCCATGACTAGCCTGAAGACAGAACAGTGCTTCTCTCCCCAGCCACAGGCCGAGCCACTGCTGACCTGCGCGCTGACCGACCTGACCGACCTGGCGCGGGTGGGTTTTCGTGGCGCCGACAGCGCGGCCTACCTGCAAGCACGCGGCTATCGTTTGCCGCCACAGCCCAACCAGGCGCTGCGCCAGGACGACGGTAGCTGGGTGGCGCGGCTGTCGGCCACCGAATACCTGCTGCTGGGCAGTTTCGCCGACCAAGGGGCGCGGATTGCCGCCGAAGAGGCCGACTGGGTGCAGGAGGCCCAGCGCAACTACCTGCTGCCGCGCCAGGACAGCCACGCCTGGCTGCAGCTGTCGGGGCAGCATTGCAGCGCGGTGATGGCCAAGCTATGCGGGGTTGACCTGCGTACCCAGGCGTTCCCGGTCGGGGCCGTGGCGCAGACATCGGCGGCGCGGATCAATGTGATCGTGGTGAATGTCGGGCGTGAAGCGGTGCCTGCCTTGCAACTGCTGTTTGACCGGGCTTCGCGGGCGTATTTTTGCGAAGCGATGCGCGATGCGATGGCGGAATTTGAAGGGGTGGAGATTGCACTGGACGCTGCGTACTAGCGGCAGGCGCGATTGAGGTAGGAGCAGCCTTGTGCTGCGAAGAGGCCCGTACCCGCAGCGAAGATCCACGGTGTTGCCACCGGCCTCTTCGCAGCGCAAGGCTGCTCCTACACCCTTAAAGCGTGGCCAGCGGTGAGGCCTGGACGGCCCGCGAGCGCCAGGCAAACAGCAACACCATCACCAGGCCCAACCCCGCCATCAACGCACCCGCCAGGGAAATCGCCGGGTAACCCAACCCTGCATTGATCACCGCGCCACCCAGCGCGGCACCGATCGCATTGCCCAGGTTGAACGCCCCGATATTCACCGCAGACGCTAGGTTGGGCGCCTCCTTGGCGGCCTCCATCACGCGCATCTGCAGCGGCGGTACCAGGGCAAAACTGGCAGCGCCCCACACCAGCACCGCCAGTGCGGTAGGCAGTGCCCAGGGCATCAACAGCGGGAACACCAGCAACACGGCAATCAGCACCGCCAACGAGACGATCAGCGTGCGTTCAACCGAACGGTCCGCCGCCTTGCCACCCCACACGTTGCCCAGCGTCAGGCCAATACCGAACAACACCAGCATGGCGGTGATGAACGGTGTGGAGGCCTGGGCTTCACTGTGCAGGATTGGCGCAATGTAGGTAAAGACGGTAAACATCGCACTGGAACCCACCACGGTCAGTGCCAGCGCCGCCAGTACCGGGCCACGGCCCAGCACGCGGATCTCGGCCATCACCCCATCGCTTTTCGGCAGCGGCACATTAGGCAGTGCGTACCACAGTGTCGTCATCGCAATCAGCCCCAGGCCCGCAATGCCCCAGAAGGCCGTACGCCACCCCAGCAATTCGCCAAACCAGGTGGCCAGCGGCACACCGCCGATGGTCGCCAGTGTCAGCCCCATGAACATGGCCGCCACGGCCCCTGCCCGTTTTTCAGGGGGCACCACGCTGGCCGCGACGATCGAGCCAATGCCAAAGAACGCGCCATGGTTGAGCGAGGTCACCACGCGGGCAACCATCAGGCTGGCGTAGTCGGTCGCCAGGGCCGACATCAGGTTACCCAGGGTGAAAATGGCCATCAGCCCGATCAGCAGGTAACGCCGTGGCACCCTGCCGGTGGCCAAGGTCATCAGCGGGGCACCGATCAGCACGCCGAGAGCGTAGGCACTGACCAGCAGCCCGGCTGCGGGGATCGACACGCCAAGGTCAGTGGCAATACTGGGCAACATGCCCATGGGGGCGAACTCGGTGACGCCGATGCCAAAGGCACCGATGGCGAGTGCGACGAGGGGTGGATTGATGCGCATGAAACGGCTCCTTATCTGTGCCTTAAATGCTACGATCCGTTTCATGCGGGCACTAGTCTGCATTTTTGCCAACCACCTTTGCGCATGAGGCACAAATGGACTTCACCGGAAGGTCTGGAGAGATGGAGATTTTTGCCAAGGTGGCGCAAGAAGGCAGCTTGTCTGCGGCGGCGCGGGCGCTGGGGCTGACGCCGTCGGCGGTCAGCCGGATCATCGCGCGTACCGAGCAGCGCCTAGGCACTCGCCTGCTGTTGCGCACCACCCGCGCCATCACGCTGACCCCAGAGGGCGACGCCTACCTGCGCGGCGCACGGCGCATCCTGGCCGACCTGGATGAGGTCGAGGATGCCATCACCGACCAAGGTGTACCGCGGGGCCGGCTGCGAGTCAGTGCCGCACTGGGCCATGCGCGACTGACGGTGGTGCCTTTGCTGGCGCAGTTCAGCGCCCTGTACCCGCAAGTGCTGGTCGATCTTACGCTCAGCGACGAAGTGGTCGACATCGCCGGCGGCCAGGCCGATGTCGCGCTGCGTTTCGGCCACCTGCCGGACAGCTCGCTGAGCGCCCGCTACATTGGCGACACCGGCCAAGTGATCGTCGCCTCGCCCGACTACCTGCAACGCTGCGGTACCCCCGTGGCACCTGAAGACCTGGCCCGCCACAACTGTTTGCGCTTCAACTTCCGCCGCGCTGAAGCGGACTGGCCGTTTTGCCGGGACGGGCAGGCCTTTGCCCTGAAAGTCACCGGTAACCTGGAGTGCAGCAGCGGCGAGGCACTGGCCCAATTCGCCAGGCTGGGGGCCGGCATCGCGCGCATCGGCACCTTCACAGTGGCCGATGACCTCAACAACGGGCAACTGGTGCCCGTGCTGGAAGCCTACAACCCCGGCGACCGCGAGCCGATACACGCCGTATTCGTCGGTGGCCCGGCGATGCCGGCACGGGTGCGGGTGTTCGTGGACTTCCTGGTCCAGCATCACCAGGGCTGGCCAACCCGCCACGAACAGCCACGATTTACACCCTGAGCGCAATTCATGCGCATATTTCTGCGTTGCACGCGAACACTTAGCAACCCCGCCTGACTGCCTTGCGATAGCATTGGATCCAATCGTTACCCCTGCTCGCCCCACACGGCCCGAGGAGATTGGCATGCAAGCTTTGGGAATGGACTACCGACACGGCGAAGTGGTTGCCAGCCACTGCCATGCCGAAGATCAACTGATGTATGCCGCCAACGGCGTGATGCGCGTGTACAGCGATGGCGGCAACTGGGTGATACCGCGCGGGCAGGCGCTGTGGATACCAGCCGGCATGAGCCACGAAGTGCGCATGCAAGGCGAAGTGTCGATGCGCACCTTGCTGCTGGGGTCGCACGTGACTCGCTGCCATGTGATCGCGGTCTCCGGCCTGCTGCGCGAGTTGATCCTGGCGGGGTCACGGATGTTGCAACGCGACGAGCCGCTGGGCGAGCACGTTCGGGCACTGATCCAGCGTGAACTGGAGACCGCCGAGCGCATCGACGCTTATGTGCCGGTACCGCAGCATGCGCGGCTGCGCGCCTGGTGCGAGGGGTTTCTCGAAGACCCGGCCCAGGACCTGACGCTGGAGCAGTGTGGCGCGCAGTTGAGCATGAGTGCCCGCACCCTGGCGCGGTTGTTTCAGCGTGAGGTGGGAATGTCGTATGGCGAGTGGCGGGCCCGCACCCGCATGATCCTCAGCCAGCAGTGCCTGGCCGATGGCAAGCCAATCCTGAACGTGGCGCTGGAGCACGGCTACCAGAGCGCCAGCGCATTCGCCGCGATGTTCAAGCGCATCCTTGGCTACAACCCCAGCGCCTGGCAAATCAGCGTGCTCGGCACCGGCACCGCGCCCACGCACTGACCGCCGAGGCTGAGGTTGTCCCAGTTGCGCGCACGGTTGTCCCGCTTGCGGCAGCGGGGCCACCCTACCCCTCGATAAGCTGGCTTCACGACCCCTCATACGACTTTGCGTGATGCCAATACGATCCCTTTCCTGCCCTGCCGGGCGCGCCGCCGCCCTCGGTTTGTTCGGCGTGCTGACGGCTTGCACCGGGCACCCCACAAACGCTGTGCCCCCCACTGCATACCAGGCAACCCCTGCACTGCACCTGCCTGCCGGCGTCAGCGACCAGACGCTGCCCGCGCGCTGGTGGGCGCTGTACCACGACCCGCAGCTCAATGCCTGGGTGGTGCAAGCCTTGGCGCACAACCAGGACCTGGCGCAGGCCGAAGCCAATGTGCAGGCCATGCTCGCCGGCATTGGCGAGTTCGATGCCCGGCGCTGGCCGTCCACCTCCATTGGCATGGGCGCGAGCTATGGCAAGAGCGCCGATGACCAGACCCTGGCCGAGGCGACCGACAGCCATGCGCCGTCGCAATGGGCTTTCAACCCGGCCATCGAGCTGGCTTACCAGGTCGATGTCTGGGGCCAGGTGCGCGCCGCCATCGAGCGGGCGCGGGTGCAGGCCGAGGCCAGCCGCGATGCCCTGGACCTGGTGCAGCTGCACGTGGTCAGCCAGACCACCCGGGCCTACATCGACCAGTGTGTGTACAGTGCCCGCATCGCCGCGGCCAGGCAGTCCCTGAGCACCCTAGAGCGCAGTGTGCAGCTCAGCGACCGCCAGCGGCAGGCCGGGGTCGCTACGGAGCTCGATAGCGTGCGCCTGCTGGGGTTGCGCGAGCAGGTGCGGGCGCAGCTGCCGATGCTGGAGGCACGTCGGCAGATGGCGCTGTACAAACTGAGCATGCTCAGTGGCCAGGACCCGACAACGCTCACGGACGACACTGACACCTGCCAGCGCATGCCGACCCTCGCCGCGCCGTTGCCCGCTGGCGACGCCTGGCGCCTGCTCGAACGCCGGCCCGACGTGCGCAAGGCCGAGCGCGAACTGCAGGCTGCCGCCCTGGAAGTCGATATCGTCAAGGCCGACCTGTATCCGAAAGTCAGCTTCGGTGCCTCGTTGACCTCGTCGGACCACCACCTTGCCAACCTGGGTGACAGCCGCGCGGTGATGTTTGCCATCGGGCCGTTGATCAGCTGGGAATTCCCCAATATCAAAGCCAACCGGGCACGGGTGAACAAGGCCCAGGCCTTGCAAAACGCGCAGGTCGCCCATTACCGCGGGGTAGCGCTGGCGGCCCTCAAGGATGTGCGCCAGGCGCTGGCGCGCCTTGAGGGTGAGCGCCAACGGGCCTTGGCCCTGGGTGCGGCCCTGGCGCAAGGCGAGCGTGGCTTTGCCCTTGCGCAACGCAACTATCAGGCAGGCACCGTTGATGCATTGGCGTTGCTCGACAGCGAGCGCGACCTGATCCAGATCAGGGCCAGCCACGTCGAGGCCCAAGGCCGCCTGGCGCGTGCCCAGATCAACCTGTTCCGCGCCCTCGGCGGGCGCTGGCAGTCGTCACCAGCACCGGCCCCAAACCAGGTGCACCGCTCCACCCCCGAGACTGGAAGCCAATCATGAATGTTGCCGTTAGCAAGAACCCGCTGCCCGATGACCAGGCCCAGGCCCAGGCAGTTGCCAGCGCCCCCAGGCCTACCCGTCGCCGCCTGGCGCTGTACGCCGGTGGTGGCCTGACGGTGCTGGCAGCGCTGGCATTCAGCGGGTACTGGTTGACCACGGGGCGCTACCTGGAAACCACCGATGACGCTTACGTGCGCGCCGACTGGGTGGCCTTGAGCGCGCGCGTGGCCGGCTATGTGGCCAAGGTGGAAGTGGAGGACGACCAGGCCGTCAAAGCCGGCGATGTGCTGGTGCGCCTGCAGCACCGCGACTACCGCGCCCGCCTCGACCAGGCCACTGCTGGCGTGGCCGAAGCGCACGCCGCGCTGGCCGCCGCCCAGGCAGGCCAGCAAGTGGCCGCCGAACGCATCAACCAGCAGCAGCAGGCCATCGTCCAGGCTGAAGCGGCCGTGCACAGTGCCAACGCCGAGCGCCAGCGCAGCGAGCTGGACATGCAGCGTTACCGTGGCTTGGTGCGCGATGACGCAGCCACTGTGCAGCGCCTGGAAGCCGCCCACACCAACGCCGTGCAAGCCGGTGCCGCGCTGCAAGGCGCGCAGGCACATTTGCGTGAACAGCGCTCGCAGCTGGCGATGGCCAAGGCGCAGGCGCTGGCGGCCGATGCCGACATCAAGCAACGGGCAGCAGCCCTGAGCCGTGCCCAGGCCCGGCAGGCGCTGGCCGACCAGGATGCACAGGATACCGTCCTGCGCGCGCCCATCGACGGTGTGGTCGGCCAGCGCCGTGTGCGCGCCGGGCAGTACGTGGTGCCTGGCCAGCCGCTGCTGGCGGTGGTGCCGTTGCAGCAGACCTACGTGGTTGCCAACTACAAGGAAACCCAGCTGGCACACATGCGCCCGGGACAACCGGTGCAGGTCCGTGTCGACAGCTTCTCCAGCCAGCCTGTGCAAGGCCACGTGGCCAGCTTCTCGCCGGCGTCCGGTAACGTCTTCGCGCTGCTGCCATCGGACAACGCCACTGGCAACTTCACCAAGATCGTCCAGCGTTTTCCGGTGCGCATCGTCCTCGACCGGCCGGCAGACGGCCTGCAGATACTGCCCGGCATGTCGGTGGTGACCACGGTCGACACCCGCCCCGTGGAGCCTGCCGATGAGCAGTGAGCAACGCGTACCGTTACGCGCCTGGGTGGCCGTGTTCGGCGGCCTGCTCGGCTGCTTCATGGCCGGCATGAACGTGCACGTTACCAGCGCGGCGCTGCCCGAGATCCGCGGCTCGCTGGGCGCGAGCTTCGAGGAAGGCTCGTGGATTTCCACCGCGTACCTGGTGGCGGAAATCGTCATGATTCCGCTGACGGCCTGGCTGGTCGAAGTGTTTTCCATGCGCCGGGTGATGTGGACGGGTTCGTTCATCTTCCTGCTGGCGTCAATCGCCTGCTCGTGGGCCCCCAACCTTGAGGCGATGATCACCCTCAGGGTGATTCAGGGCGCTGCCGGCGCCGTGCTGATCCCCCTCTCCTTCCAGCTGATCATCACCGAACTGCCCGCCAGCAAGATGGCCATGGGCATGGCCCTGTTCAGCCTGGCCAACAGCGTGGCCCAAGCGGCCGGCCCTTCCATTGGCGGCTGGTTGACCGATGTCTATTCGTGGCGCTGGATCTTCTACCTGCAGCTGTTCCCCGGTATCGCCTTGCTGCTCGCCATCGCCTGGTCGATCGAGGCCAAACCCCTGCAACTGACCCTGTTGCGCCGTGGCGACTGGCTGGGCATCACGGCCATGGTCGTTGGCCTGGGCGGCCTGCAGATCGTGCTGGAAGAAGGCGGCCGGCTGGACTGGTTCGGTTCGACATTCATCGTCGGCATGTCAATCATCGCCGGCCTGGCGCTGGTGGTGTTCGTCTACACGCAGCTGTACGGCCAACGCGCGTTCATCAACTTGCGCTTGCTGGGGCGGTACAACTTCGGGGTGGCCAGCGTTGCCATGTTCATCTTTGGCGGGGCTACCTTTGGCCTGGTGTTCCTGGTGCCCAACTACCTCTCCCAACTGCAGGGCTACAGCGCCCGCGACGTAGGGGTGGCGCTGATCGCCTATGGCGTAGTGCAACTGCTGCTGGCGCCATTGATGCCACGGCTGATGGCCTGGACCAGCGCCAAGTTCATGGTGGCCAGCGGTTTTCTGATCATGGCTGCCGGCTGCTGGCTGGGCGCGAGCCTGACAGTCGACAGCGCCGACAACGTCATCATCCCATCCACGGTGGTACGCGGCATTGGCCAGCCGTTCATCATGGTGGCGCTGTCGGTACTGGCGGTAGCGGGGTTGGAAAAGCGAGAAGCGGGCTCCGCTTCAGCGGTGTTTTCCATGCTGCGCAACCTCGGGGGCGCCATCGGCACTGCCGCGCTGACGCAGATCGTGGCCACGCGCGAGCGTTACCACAGCGAGCGCATTCACGAGCATGTGACGGTGTTTGCGCCCAGCGTTCAGGAGCGCATCAGCCAAACCGTGCAGAGCTGGCTGCCGGCCCAGCAGCAGGCGCTGGAGGGGGTGGCGGCAACCATTCGACGCCAGGCCTACCTGATGGCTTACAGCGATGCGTTCTACCTGGCGTGCCTGGCGCTGATAGGCTGCGCGGTGGCGGCGTTACTGTTGCGGACCCAGCGATCGGCTTGAACCCACCCTGAAAACGGCCCGCACACGCGGGCCGGCTTCATTTGGGCAGGCAGCAGCCTTCAATCGGCGAATTGGATCACCATGCGGCCTTTGATCTTGCCCGCTTGCATCTCTTCGAAGATGTCATTGATGTCTTCGATCGGGCGCAGGGTCACCTTCGGCACCACCTTGCCTTGGGCGGCAAACTCGAAGGCTTCGTGTAGGTCTTGGCGGGTGCCGACCAGCGAACCGACAACCTCGATTCCGTCGAGTACCAGGCGTGGAATATCCAGGCTCATGGCTTCTGGCGGTAGCCCCACAGCTACGAGGCGACCGCCCGCGCGCAGTGCATCCACTGCAGAGTTGAACGCGCTCTTGGCCACTGCCGTGACCACGGCAGCATGGGCGCCCCCGGTCTTGGCCTGGATGACTTTCGCGGCGTCTTCGTCGCGCGGGTTGACCACCAGGTCGGCGCCCATTTCGCGGGCGAAGGCCAGCTGATCATCGTTGACGTCGATGGCAATGACACGGGCGTTGAAGACGTTTTTGGCGTACTGCAGGGCGAGGTTGCCCAGGCCGCCAAGGCCGTAAATGGCCAGCCATTGCCCAGGGCGGATATTTGATGATTTCACCGCTTTGTAGGTGGTCACGCCGGCGCAGGTGATGCTGCTGGCGGCCGCTGAATCCAGCCCATCCGGCACTTTAACCGCATAGTCGGCCACCACGATGCACGCCTCGGCCATGCCACCGTCGACCGTGTAGCCGGAGTTTTTCACCTCACGGCACAGGGTCTCGTTGCCGCTGTTGCAATATTCGCAGTGCCCGCAGCCCTGGAAGAACCACGCCACACTGGCCCGGTCACCCGGCTTGAGCGACGTGACACCCGGCCCCACTTCCACGACCACGCCAATCCCTTCGTGGCCCAGAATCACACCCGTCTTGTCGCCGAAATCGCCATTCTTGACATGCAGGTCGGTATGGCAAACGCCACAGCACTGCATCTTCAGCAACGCTTCACCGTGCGCCAGCGGCCGCAGTGTTTTCTCCACCACGTCCACGCGACGCCCTTTGGCAACGACAGCAGCTTTCATAAACACCTCCGTGTCTGTCTGAGTGAGCTTGAGAGAATGCCCGGATCAGCATAGTGGCGGATGGGGGAAGAGGCGTTGCTTCAGGTCAGGTTTTGAACGGGGGAGCGAGTTTACCCTAATGCCAGTCAGTTAAGCCCAATGGGTCCGCTGCGCGGCCCATCGCTGGCAAGCCAGCTCCCACAGGGAAGGCGTAATTGTCGAGAGCCCCGCTCACCCTGTGGGAGCTGGCTTGCCTGCGATGGGCTGCGCAGCAGCCCCAATGAAGGCCGGTAAAGCTAAACGTTTGCCGTAAACAGTGGCGATGGGCCGCAGAGCGGCCCGGTAGGGTCAGTCGACGCGCACGAACACTTGCTTGGCCATGTTGTTGCCACCAATCGACTCGAGGCGCTTGCCGCCGTCCAGCACGCGGACGTTGATCAGCGCGACACCGTTGGCATCACGGGCTACCACCACGTCGTCCTTGCGCTCCCACTCGTCGACCTTGATCTTGTTGCCTGCGGCAATGATGTAGTCGCTGGAGAACTCGACCGTCTGCTTGCCTGCGCTGTAGCCCATCACGCTGGTCGTGGCCTCGTAGGTGCCATCCAGCGCGTCGTTGCCGCAGCCAGCCAGTACGCAGAACGGCAGTGCTGCCAGCACGTATTTGAAGTGACGCATAAGTAATCCTTGTCTGTAAATCCTGAAAGAAACAATCAACCCTTGGCGGTGCCCACCAGGGAGTCGATCAACATCGCCGAGGCTGTGTCGCCGTTTTCCAGCACCAGCTGGCGAATCGATTTGCCGAACGCCGCCAGCGGCGTGTCGAAGGTGAAGTCGGACTTGCCCTGATAGCTGGCAGCGAAGCGGATCACATTCTCGGACCAGCCCACGCGCTGCCCGGCTGCCGCCAGGTTGTAGCTGTCGAAGAAGGCCGCGGCCACCGGCGTGGTGCCATCGACATCGGCTGCATTCAGGTCAGCGCCCGCCGCGACCAGCGCGTCGGCGTAGCTGTGGTTACGCTGGGCCATGCAGGCATGCAGGGCCGTCTCGCCGCCGTAGGCCTTGGCGTTGACGTCGCTGCCCTTGAGCAGTGCCTGGAACAGCGCTTCAGGCTGCTGGCCGGCGCCACGGCGGCGTTGCAGGCTGCCGGCTTGCTGGCAGAACACCGACAGCGCAGTGTCGCCGTAGACGTTGTGCGCCTTCAGGTCTTCCTTGCCCGCCAGGGTGATCATGTGCGCGAAGCTGCACGAGCTGTAGTCGCTGCCCGCCAGGCAGTTCATCAGGCGCGTGTTGCCGTTGATATCCCGCCCCATCGGGTCTGCGCCTACCGAGATCAAGTAGTCATAGGCGTTATCGGCGACCACGGTGATCAGCGGCTTGTTCTCGTAATGCAGGCGTTGATTGACATTGATGCCGGCGCTTTTCAGCAGGTAGGCGAAGGCGTCGAGGTCTTTGATCTCTTTTGCCCAGTCCGACGTACGCGCCTGGCCCTGGGCGGCGTCCCACAGGCGCATAGCCATGGGCGAGGTGTCTGGCGGGCTATCAACATCACGTACTTGGGCCGAGCCAGGCTGATAGTTGACCCACACACCAGCCTGCTTGTCGTCCTTGTAGCTGCCCTTTTCGGACACCGTGCCGGCAGGCCAGCCGCGAATGAAGTACACCTCGTACAGGCCGTTCTTTTTACCTGCGCTGTACTCGACCTTTGTGGCCGGCAGCGACGTGCCATCAGTGAACGACGTCCAGGTCTCACGCACGCCGTCGAGCTCGCCAGCCTTGTAGGTCGCGCGGTCCTTCAGTGTGCCCTGGTAGTCATAGTGCTCCACCAGGCCATCGAGCTTGCCGGAACCATCGCTGGCGAAGGTTTCCAGCAAGGTGAGCTTTTGTTGGCCATCGACCACCTTCCACTCGCGTTGGGTGCCGACACGGATCGCGCGCTTGCGGAAATCAACGGTCGGGATCTCTGTGCTGTCACTGACCTGCAAGCCTGTGGCGCAGTCGTAGTGCTGCTCGCTGCGGCGCCCGCCCTCGAGGGTGATGACGTTGTCCAGGTGATCGGCGAACTCGCCCTTGCACCAGGTTTTCTTGGGCCCGACGAACGCACCGTCCTGCAACTGACCTTCAACCAGCAGTTTGCCGTCCTGGTCGAACTCCTTCCATTCCCCGACCACTTTGCCGTCTTCGACCTTGAACGCCTGCAGCACCCGGTCACCCACCTTGTGCACCACGGTGCCGTTCAACCGCTCGCCCGACTTGCGCTCCAGGTACAGCGCATGCGGCGACCCGACAGTGCCGGTGTAGCTGGTGACTTCGTCGAAGTTGTATTCGGAGTTGCAACCTGCCAAGGCGGAGGCCAGGGCACAGAGAACGAAACGCTTTTTCATGAATATCCTTGTTGAAATGCGTGCAGCCTGTTGCGGGGCATGGCTTCGCCAACGCCCAGCAATGGCCTGGATGCAACGGAGTTAATGCAATGCGCAAAATGGCAGGCAGTGCCGCTGGAGGGCATCGGCTAGAAACGCATCAAGAAACTTGCCTTTCCATGGTTAACCGCTCTGGAATGCGGGTTTCGGCGGGATTATACATAGTAGCCTAACGATGGCAACGCTAATGATCTGTGCCGCGTTTGCAAGCATGCGCCTCCCTGTGGGAGCGGGCTTGGCCGCGAAGGGGCGAGGAGCGGCCCCAATTAACTATCACCCGCCTGCATACCCGTATACTCGTCACCTGCACCCCTCAAGGAGCACGCTCAATGCCCTACCCCATCGAACACAAGCTGGTCATTGGCGTGGCCTCCAGTGCACTTTTCGACCTCACCGTGTCTGACGACATCTACAAGGCCGACGGCGTCGAGGCTTACCGCCAGCACCAAGAGCAAAACCTGGATGAGCCCTTCCCGAGGGGCGTTGCGTTCCCGTTCATTCGCCGCTTCCTCAGCATCAACCAGGCCTTCCCCGACCAACTTCCCGTGGAAGTGGTGTTGCTCTCGCGCAACTCGCCCGAAACGGGCTTGCGCGTGTTCCGCTCCATCAGCCATTACCAACTGGACATCACCCGCGCCGCCTTTATGTCCGGCCGCTCGCCCCACGAGTACATCCCGGCCTTCAACGCCTCGTTGTTTCTCAGCGCCAACGAAGACGACGTGCAGCGCGCCATCGACGCCAGCTACCCCGCTGGCCTGGTGCTGCCGACGCGCATTTACGACGATGAGATCGACACCGAGCTGCGCGTGGCCTTCGACTTTGACGGCGTGATCGCCGATGACGAAGCGGAAAGCGTGTACAAGCAGAACGACAACCTGGACGACTTCCAGGCCCACGAGCGGGCCCGCAAGGCCATCCCCCACCAGCCCGGGCCACTGGCGGACCTGTACCGCAAGCTCTCCCACATTCGCACGCTCGAAGACCAGAAGCTGGCACAAGACCCGAACTACAAACGCATCTTGCGCATCGCCATCGTGACCGCGCGCAACGCGCCGTCGCACGAGCGGGTGGTGACCACGTTGAAGGATTGGGGTGTGTCGCCGGATGAGTGCTTCTTCCTAGGCGGGATGGAAAAGCCCCGGGTGTTGTCGATTCTCAAACCCCACGTGTTCTTCGATGATCAACGCAGCCACCTGCAGTCACCGGCCGGCGACCTGCCGATGGTGCATGTGCCGTTTGGGGTGGCAAACAGAAGTGGGCCGAAGCGGTTATCGAAACAGCCGCTGGAAACACCACAAAGCAACGCACTGGAGAAACTTGATTAGCCCCAGCAGGCCAGCGAGTTGGTAAACTCCAGCGGCAGCATTTGCCGATAACAGGAGTTTACGGATGCCATTTCCACTGACGGAACACACAGCATTACTGGCCCTCAAGGGCGTAGGGCCAACCGTTATCGCTCGCCTTGAGCAGATGGGGATTGATTCGCTGGCGATGCTTAGCGAAGCGAATGTCGATGACATTTTGGCCCAGGCATCAGCGGCCGTTGGCTCGACATGCTGGAAGAACAGCCCCCAAGCGCGTGCTGCGATCAATGCGGCCATTCAGTTGGCGAAGGAAACTCAGTCGCGTGCATTGAGGGCGCGAGAGTGAGTTGCCCTATTCGCTTGGCGAATGCAGACGACGCCGGGGTTATAAGCCGAGTCGTGATAGCGGCCTTACGCCAGTCGAACGCGGCTGACTATGATGCCGAGACTATCTCGCGCATCGAGGCGTCTTTCAGTACGGCGGCCATTCTTGAGATGCTGACTCGGCGGTTGGTGTTTGTGGCATTGATTGAGGATGAGGTGATTGCCACGGCCAGTCTTGACGGGGATGTGGTCAGAAGTGTGTTTGTCGAACCCCAGCATCAAGGGCTTGGGGTCGGGAAACAGCTGATGGCAGTGATTGAAGATGAAGCGATTGCGCGTGGGCTGGAGGTGTTGCGTGTGCCCTCCTCCATTACGGCGGAAAGGTTTTATGCAAGGTTGGGGTTTTGCACAGTGCGGGATGCGTTTTATGGGGAGGAGCGGACGGTTGTCATGCAGAAAACGCTTCCAGCCTTTGACCCTTCAGGCGGATCGCGTTTTGTGTGAGATCAACCTAGACCTTGCGCTGGAGATGCCGTGAAGCCCATCGCAGCGGTTCAGCTGCCCTCACTTTAAAACTCGCGCTACGCCGACCATTCCCTGATAGCAAGCTCTACCTGAGATGGGAAAGAAAGAGAAAAGGGTACAGGTGGCGTCTTATGGGCGGCTCAATCAAACGCCCCGTTCACAACCTCATAAATAATCCCGGTAGCAACCGCCACGAGTATCAAATCTACCCCCGCCTGCATCCACTCGTAACCCTCATAGTGAGGCAGTTGCCCCAGCAATCTGCCATCCAGCTTCTTGGCGATGCCCGGCGGCAGAGGCTTCCCCCGCGCCAGGTTCTTCTGAATGCCGGGCGGCAATGCAGCGCCAGGGTTCCAATAGCTGCGGTGGCCACTCAAGATGCCGAGGACATCGCCCCGGTCTATCGATGGACCACCCGGCCACTCACCAGCCTGCGAGCCGTTTTTCTTACTCCCCGCATTGCCCTGCCCCTGGGAGTGCTGCGCCTGACCCTTGCCTTGTCCATGCCCCTTGCTATTGCCGTTACCCGGATCGGCGTACGAAGCAGCAGAGGCTACTAACAGCGCCACTGAAGTGACTGCGGCAATCAACGCGTGTGACTTGGCCATTGCGACATCCTTTTTCAGTGAAACGGTTGGAATTTCTATTCCTTGACCTGGCAAACACCATTGGCTCTGTTCTTACCGGTGTACGAGACATCCGCCGAGCCGTCAGGGTTGATGGACAACGAAATCGTCACCCCACTGCCTTTAGCTTCGAAGTAGTTATCATTGAAGGTCTTCAGCTTGCCTTCCTTGCCATTGATATAAACCGGACCGCCCCTGTCGGCATGGACCTCAATGTTGCCCGGACATGTCGCATTCAGTAGCGGAATGCCCGCCTGGGCTGCGCCGGACGCTGCCAGTAGTAAAACCAGAATCTCACGCCTCATCACCCGACCCCTGATCGTTTTTGTCGTAATGCCCCACCAGATCCAGTGAGGTTAGCTAAGTTTTCGCCCCGGTGTGCACGACGACACCGAACCGCTCAGCCTCACTCAGCACCCGGCGGGATTCCATCCTTGTTCTTGTCCTTAAGCTTGGCCTTTTCCGCTTCCGTGGAATGCGCCGGTACTTGGCTTTGTTGCTTCTGGTCGTCTTTGCGCTCAGTCATCTTGCTACCCTCTGGTTGATGTTCTTTAGGCACCCCTGCAGTTGGGCAGTTCAAATATAGGGGCGCAGCACCACGGCGGTGGATTGCCCCTCCATGCCGATAAACGCATTACCTCATGGCCGCATCAAAGGCTCGATACCGATCCATTTCTTCACAGGTTGGTAGCAGAGTTTGATCGGTGGAATCGGCAGCTTCTGGCCTTGAACCTCCAGCGCGCCCAGGTGGATGGTCCACTTGGAATTGGCATCGAACTTGTCCGTCTGGAAAATCACATAAGCGGAGCCGTAGCGTTTGTTGTTGGTGATCTTGGGGATGTTGCGGTGTACTTCGTCGCTGTTGATGTCGTAGGGCGATGGGCGCGCGGCGGTTGGGTAAACGAGCGGATAGTCGTAGGTTTTGTCGATGCCCAGGTACACCTCGGGCCGCGCCTGCAGGCGTGAGCCATCTTCGAAGGTGATAGAGGCCTGGCGGCTGTCGTAGAGGATCGGGATCGGCGGCTCGCCGCGGGTGGAGCTGGACGACGGACGCTGGCGGTTTTTGTTGTAGGCGATCAGTTGCACATAGAATTCACGCCGCGCGTACTTCTCGCCGGGGTACTCGACGTGCAGGACTTGCTCGATTGGCCGGTCGCTCCAGTGGGCGGCGTGGTCGTAGAGGTAGGTTTCCAGGTAGAGGGTGGTCTCCCCTTGCGGGCCTGGCACTTTGAATTGAAATTCGGATTGGCAAAGGTCTGCGTAGGCGGGGCGCTCGCGCTTCCAGGGGACGCAGGCGGCGAGCGTGGCCGCTGCCAGCAATAGCATAAGCGATTGGGTGCATTTCACGTTGGACATAACCCTCCTTGGTTCGGTTTTCTGTACGCTAGGACCCCCAATCTGGCTCAGGGGTTCAGGCCTCTGACCTGAGTGCAGCTTTAATCAGTAGGCAACCGTTTTCAAGCGACCGTCACGCACGGAACCCGGCAGGAAAGCCCCTCCATGGAACGTAAAACAGCCCACGCAGCCACCTCTGACTGGGTCATACGCAGCGCTCAACCCGGCAGCGTAGAGCGGATCGAAGCATGGTTCGGTAGCCATGGCTACGATCCGCATCGTCACGACACCTATTCGATCGGCCGCACCCTCGCCGGCGTGCAGAGCTTTCACTACAAGGGGGCACTGTGCCACGGCGTACCCGGTAATACGCTGGTCCTGCACCCTGATGAAGTGCATGACGGCATGGCCGGCACGGAGGCGGGCTTTCGCTACCGAATGGCCTACATCGACCCGGCGCTGATCCAAAACGTGCTCAGCGGTGAGCCGTTACCCTTCATTGCTGGCGGGCTGTCCAGCGACCCGCGCCTGTACCGCGCCAGTGAAGCCTTCGTGCAGGCACTGGACCACCCCCTGGAAACACTGGAAGAGCAGGACGCCGTCTATGACCTGGCCATGGCCTTGCGTGCGGTCGGCGGCAAGCCACGCGGTCGCAAACGCCTGGACTACCGCTCGGCCGAGCGCGCCCGGGCATTCATCATGGAGCACCTGCACCTGGGCATCACCCTGGAAATGCTCGAACAGGCCAGCGGGCGCGAGCAATGGAGCTTGTCACGGGACTTCCGCGCCCTTTACGGCACCAGCCCCTATCGCTTTGTCACGCTGCGGCGCCTGGACACTGTTCGGCGGCTGATGCTGGATGGCTTCACGCTGGTTGATGCAGCCCTGGCTGCGGGCTTTCACGATCAAAGCCACATGACCCGGCACTTCACCCGCAGCTATGGCGTGTCGCCTTTGCGCTGGCTGGAACGGCTGCGGCCTGCGCGCTGACTTGCAGGATCGTACAAGCGCCGCGCGCTTCGGGTTCGATAGGCTGACTACCTCAACTACAGAGGATCCGTCATGACCAATGCCAACTTGCAACCTGTGAACCTGGCCCAAAAGGCTTCGCTGATCGATCGACAGTGGAGCCCGAGGGTGGTCGCCGAAATGAACGACTACCAGTTCAAGGTCGTGCGAATCGAGGGTGAATTCATCTGGCACTCGCACCCAGAGACCGACGAAGCGTTTCTTGTGCTTGAAGGCACGTTACGCATCGACCTACCCGAGGGCTGCGTCTATGTGAACCCGGGCGAACTGTATGTGGTGCCACGTGGGGTAGAGCACAGGACAGCGGCCCAGGGCGAAGCGAAACTGATGATGATCGAGCCACGCGGCGTGCTGAATACCGGCCATGAAGGGGGTGAGCGCACAGCCTTGAACGACGTGTGGATCTGAGTCGGCGCTGCTTCAGGGGCGGCATTACGGCAGAGTAACAGGCTCAACGCCGCCCCCTGTAGGAGCGGCCTTGTGCCGCGAAAGGGCCGCATAGCGGCCCCAGCGTTTCAAGAAAAGGCCCACGTTGAGCGGTAGTAAGGCCGCTCCAGTTCCGCCACAATCGGCCACTCAGTTCAAGCTGGGACGCCCCGCATGCTCACCACCCTCGCCATCGGTAACTACCGCTCGATCAACCACCTTGTGTTGCCATTGGGCCAACTCAACTTGGTGACCGGTGCCAACGGCAGCGGCAAATCCAACCTGTACAAAGCCCTGCGCCTGCTCGCCGAAACCGCCCAGGGCGGCGTGATCGAAGCGCTCGCTCGCGAAGGCGGACTGGATTCGACCTGGTGGGCGGGGCCTGAGATGAGCGCACGGATGAAGCGCGGTGAAGTGCCCATCCAAGGCCAGCACCCGAGCGACGCCAAACGCCTGCGCCTCGGCTTCGCCACCGAGGATTTCGGCTTTGCCATCTCACTCGGCCTGCCGATTCCCCTGCCCTATCCCAGCGCATTCATGCTCGACCCCGAGATCAAAACCGAAGCCATCTGGGCCGCCGGCGCGTACCGGCCATCGTCCTTGCTGGTTGAACGTAAAAACGCGATGGTTCGTGCCCGGGAGGGAAACAGTTGGACGGTACTCGATCAACATGCCGACAGCTGTGAGAGCTTTTTCAACATCGTAGGCCGGCCACGCCAGGCACCCGAGATCGGGGAGCTGCGGGCGTTCATCAACAGCTGGCGGTTCTACGATCACTTCCGTATCGACCGTGACGCGCCTTGCCGTCAACCACAGCTCGGGACTCGCTCGCCGGTTCTGCATCACGATGGGCGCAACCTTGCCTCGGCATTGCAGACTATCATCGAGATTGGTGAGGTTGAGGACCTCGTAGCGGCACTGGATGACGCGTTTCCCGGGAGTCGCCTGGCGATTGATGCACCGCCGGGTGGGCTGTTCAGCGTACAGCTCCATCAGCACGGGCTTTTGCGCCCGCTGGGGGGTGCTGAATTGTCGGATGGGACCCTGCGTTATCTGCTGTTGATGGCAGCACTGCTGACGCCACGGCCGCCGTCGTTGATGGTGCTGAACGAGCCGGAAACCAGCTTGCATGCTGACCTGCTTCCTGCGCTAGCGCGGTTGATCATTCGCGCTTCGCGTCGTAGCCAAGTTTGGGTCGTATCCCACAGCGCCCCGTTGATCGAGGCGCTGTCGGCCTGTGACGGCTGCAATGTGCTGGAGCTGGAGAAAATCCAGGGGCAAACGCAGCTGCGCGGTGTTGGGCTGTTAGATGAGCCGCTGTGGCGCTGGGTGGATTGATCGCGACCTGAATGCTCTTTCGGGACTGTCAGATTCTTGGTGTGCGGGCCGGTAACGGCCTGCCGTCAGGTAGCCGTGGCTGCAAGCCTGGAATGCCCCTTCGCTGGGTCAATTTTTTGTAAATTTTCAGTAAATTATTTTTAACATTTTCTTTTAAACAATTCTCATTTGCGTTAGTGTCCTGCCCCGATTGCATTCTGCCCCTGGAATCCAACCGCTCGACAAGGACTGTTTCACGATGCCATGCCCACCTTTTTCCCGTGCCCTGCTCACCGTCGCACTGCTCACCGCGACTGCCGTCCAGGCCGAGGAAGCCCATGAGCTTGAACCGCTCCCCGCTACAGAACTGGAAGCTTCGTTCGTCACCGCCACGGGCGGCGGCACTGATGTGCGCGACGCGCCGGCCAGTGTCAGCGTCATTACCCGGGAAGAAATCGAGCGACAGCCGGTCTACGACCTGAACACCCTGCTACGCCGCATACCCGGCGTCACCGGGGGCTACGGCCCGGTGGGCGAGCAGTCGAAAATCAAGCTGCGCGGCCTCGACGACAAATACACCTTGATCCTGGTGGACGGTAAACGCGTCGGCAGTTCAGCCGACACGAATTACCGCCGTGATCTGGGTCGCCAGGACATCAACTGGATCTCGCCGAACATGATTGAGCGGATCGAGATCGTGCGCGGGCCGATGTCATCGTTGTATGGGTCAGACGCCATGGGCGGCGTGATCAATATCATCACCCGCAAAGTGTCCCGTGAGTGGAGCGGCTCGCTCAACGTCAACACCACGATCCCGGAAGACTCCGACCGTGGTCAGACCAACCAGACCAGCGTTAACCTTTCTGGCCCTGTCACCGACTCCCTGGGGCTGCGCCTGGGCGCCAACCTGACTCGGCGCGCTGCCGACGAAACCGCGCCGCGCCTCGACGCACTGGGTGACTTCGTTTACAACGACGGCGCCGGCGGCGCCAAAGACCACAGCGTCAACGCGTTGCTTAATTGGCAGATCAACGAAAACCATGAGTTGTCCTTCGAAGCGATCCAAGGCGTCGAGCGTTCGTGGTCGTCGAAGAAAACCTACGGCGACTGGGGTGACACGGTAGGTGAAGCCTTCGGTGCCGGACGCCTCACCCGTGATAGCTTCGTGGTCTCCCACCACGGCGACTGGGGCTTTGGCACCTCGCGGATCGACGCTTACCTGAACAAGTTCAACAACGACCTCAGCGAGGGCAAGGCTAACTCGGAAGAAAAAATCGTCGAGGGTAGCCTTAACATCCCGTTTGATCTGTTGGTAAACCAGCGCCTCACCGTTGGCGGCCAGTGGAAGCGTGAGCAACTGACCAACACCGACACGCTGGGCACCGTACCCGTTGATTACCAAGGGGCAGCGGTGGGTGGCGCGGACCTTGAGGGCGACTACTCTGCGCTGTTCGTCGAGGACGAGCTGTTTCTGCTCGATAACCTGTCGCTGACGTTGGGGAACCGCTTCGACCACAGCGACGAATACGGCAACCATAACAGTCCACGTGCTTACCTGGTCTATCACCCTCACCCTGACTGGACGGTGCGCGGTGGCGTGTCACGAGGTTTCCGTGCCCCCAGCCTGAAAGAAGGCAGTGCTGGCGCGGCGACCAACTCGGGCGGTCGCGGTTGTACATCGCTACGCCCGCTGGGTTACGTGACCGGCAGTTGCTGGATGGCCGGCAACCCGAACCTGCGCCCAGAAATCAGCACCAACAAGGAGATTGGCGTCTCCTTCGACCGCGACGGTTGGGAGGCCAGCCTCACTTACTTCCACACCGACTTCGAGGACAAAATCGAGTACGCGCCGCTGGGGTATTTCCAGGGCCGCTGGTGGACCATGCTTGAAAATGCTGAGGAAGCCCGCACCCGCGGCTGGGAAGGCAGCACCAAAGTGCCGTTGTGGGAAAATGCCAGCTGGCGCACCAACGCCACCTACATGCTCGAAAGCCGCAACCTGTCGACCGGTGAAGACCTGATCAGCTCGCCGAAGCTGTCGTTGTTCAGCGCCATCGACTGGCAGATCACCGAACGGATCGGCACAGAATTGTCAGCTCAGCACGTGGGCAAGCAACGCGGCCTGGGCACCGACTTCGTCAAGTCGTACACCACGTACGATCTGACCGCCAACTGGTCAGCAACCCGCTGGCTGACCCTGAACGTCGGCGTGCAGAACCTGTTGGATGAAGACCCACGTGATGACTCGACCAGCTTTTACGTGCCCGGTCGGGCGTATTTTGCCGGGATAACCACCTACTTCTAATTGGCAGCGGACAACCCAGAATTCGCGCGTTTATACGAATTCTGGGTTAGTTGAGTGAGGCGCCGTCGGCGCTCAAGCGGCAGCGACCCGTTCGCCATCACCGCTGACCTCGAACTGCCCCATCAGCTTCTGCAGCTTGCCGGCATCCACCTTCACCTTCTGCGCGCTGTTTTGCAGCACCACGGCGGTCTGGCGCATCTCGCTGGAGGAGTGGTTAACCTGCTCAATGGTCTTGCCGTACTCGATGCTGCGGCGGTTGAGCTGCTGGATGATGGCGAACATGCCCTCCACCGCCTGGTGAAGTTGCACGTTCTCCGACGATGCATCCTCGGCCAGGCGCAAACTATCATCGACGTTCTGCACGCCCTCCTCCATAAAACTCACCGCTTGCTGCGTTTCGTTCTGCAGGCCTTCGACCATGTGCCGGATATCGTCGGCCGCCCGCGCGGTGCGGGCCGCCAGGCTGCGCACTTCATCGGCCACCACCGCGAACCCACGGCCATGCTCGCCCGCCCGTGCCGCCTCAATGGCGGCATTCAGCGCCAGTAAGTTGGTCTGGTTGGTGATGTCGCTGATCAGCCCGGTGATATTGCCAATCTGCGCCATGCGGTTGTCGAGCAGCTGCACACTCGAGGCCGAGCGGGCCACCACATCGCGAATCGATTGGGTGCCCGCCTGCACAGCCAGGTACTGTTCGCGGGCGCGGCTGACCACCTCGTCCATGGCCTGCTTCATCTGTTCGGCGCTGACCGACGCCTGCTGCAGCTCACCGAGCTGCTCCTCCATGATGATCATCATCTGGTGCACCGCGTCGGCCACCTCGACAGAGCTCACGCTCGCTTCCTGGCTGCGCCCGAGCATCATCTGGTTGGTGCTGCCAACCGTGCGGCTGGCCTTGACCACCTGCCCCACCACGGCATCCAAGCGGTCGATGAAACTGTTGATCCAGCGCGCCATGTCGCCACTCTCGTCATTGGCCAGGGCGCCCGTGTCCAGGCGCTGGCGCAGGTTGCCCTCACCCTCGGCGATGGTACGCAGTACACCGCTCATGCCGTTCAACCTCGCCGCCAGGCGCCTGGGCCCGAGCACGCCGAACAGCAGCGTAGCGCCGACCATGCTGAGGGCCTGGATGGCGTCGTTCACCCCCTGTGGTAATCCGGCGTAATGCTGCACCAGGTAATTACAGCCGAACAGCCCAACCATGCTCGCCACGTAGGGTTTCATCAACCGGTAGCTCAGCGAACGGCGGCGGTAGACCTCCTCCAAGTCTGCCTCGCACATCATGCCCCAACGGTCGAGCGACCCTGGTAACTGGAAGGTCACGCCCTTGCCGACCACGGGCACATGGCGGTAGTCCGAATAACCCGGGTACGTCACGAACAGGTTGGCGCCACGCCGTATGGTTTCCCGCACGCCGGGGTGCAGTTCACGCGTCGCGGGGTCGGTGAAGCGCAGCTCCAACTCGGTATGGCGCTGCACCTGCACAGTGCTCCAGGGCGTACGCACGCCGCTCTTGAGGTTTTCACCATGGGTAAACGTCCCGTCTTCGAAGCGCGAACGGGACAAGGCGGTGCCTGGCTGCACGGTCGGGTCGAAGCGTGACTGCACCATGAACAGGTAATTGTCGCCCGACTCGGCATAGATATGCCCGGCCTCGCGCTGGATCAGGTCGCCCAGCACATCATTGGGGACCCGACCACACAGGCAACCCAAGACTTTGCCCGCGTGCCTGATCGGCTGATAGAACATCAGCGTCACCTCATCGTGAAAACGCGACGAGGATGGGCCGATCTGCAAGGTCAACGGGTCGCTGTAGGGCCCGTGAAGAAACGGCGCTTTCAAACCATGGGCCAACGCCGCGAGCTGCTCGATCTGCGTGCTGCCACGCTTTGGCCAAGTGGATACCCTGACGTTGCCCGTGCAGTCGATCACACTCAGTTCGGAAAAGTCTTCGGCCTGTGCCAGTTTGTCGAGTAGTGCCGAAGGCTGCACATGAGCGAAGTCTGCTGCCAGGTATTCCGCCAACTCTGCCAAGTGATCCCATTGTTCGCGCGCCCAGTTGTGCAGCAACTGCACCCGCGTTTGGGCAATGGCTTCGAACGTCTGCTCGATTTCTCCATAGTTCGAACGATTGAGGCGGCACGCCCACCCCATGCTGAACTTGCCGGCTTTGCCGAACCAGGGCAGCCAGCCCCGCTCGCTCGATGACAACTGCATGGAACTACTTGAAAGCGACATTAAGTTCACCATAAGCGACACAGATATCAAAATGCCAGCAACTTCCACGCCAACTGTAATCCAAGCGTATTGAGGGGTAGTCGCTAGCACTGGACGCTTACGGGTGGTGCATAAAGGCTTTTATTTCAGGCCACTTTGCACCCTGAAGGGGCGCAGGGAGAATGAGCGATCGTTGTCATGGTCGGCTGGTGTTCATTTAAGAATGCCGCTCCTACAGCGACCGCGTTATGTCCCTATTTACAGGGCATGCGCGGACACTGTGGGAGCGGCCATTGTTTGGCCTCGCTAGCGGCGCTGGAACCGCTGTTGAATCGACAATCAGGGCAGCTGCTCAACCACTTCTGATTGTCGCGGATGAATAGCTACTGGGGAAGCCGGCGTCACGTCCTAACGGGACACCGGCAACGCCTAGCTATTCAGTGCCACCGTGAATCACCGCTGGTGATTCGTAGTTTGTCCGTTCAGCGGGTGCTTAGCACGGGCGTCGGCCAATACGCACAACATGTCGAACATCAACGTCGCTGCGTTCAAAGTGGTCAGGCCCGATGGATCCAAATCTGGTGCCACTTCGACGACATCCCCGCCAATGAGATTGAGGCCGCGCATGCCACGAATCAGGCGAAGCGCCTCGCGCATGGAAATTCCCCCAGCTTCCGGGGTGCCAGTGCCTGGTGCGAATGCAGGATCGAGACCGTCGACGTCGAACGAAATGTAGGTTTTACCGTCGCCGACTACACGTTTAATTTCCTTTAGGACGCCTTCCACGCCCAGTTCATCGAACTCGTCGATGAAGATCACTCGCATACCCGATTCGAGGCTGAAGTTAGGGGTGCCGGAGTGCTCCGATCCACGAATGCCAATTTGAATGGTACGCAGAGGATCTAATAGGCCATCTTCAACCGCGCGACGGAATGGTGCGCCGTGGAAGAATTTGGAGCCGTATAAGCTATCCCAGGTATCGGTATGGGCATCAAAATGGACCATACCGATAGGGCCGTCCTTAGCCAACGCCTTAAAGATCGGATAAGTGATAGAGTGATCACCACCAACGGTGAGTGGCATGATGTTATGGGCACATACTTCACGATAGTAGCGCTCGATACAAGCGTGTGCATCTTCGATATTGTACATTCGGTCGATGAACACGTCGCCCATATCCCGAATCTTGCAGACTTCAAAAGGCGCGATGTCGGAGTAATGACTTTTCGTACGCATCAGGCAGGATTGCTGGCGCACCCCTCGCGGCCCCAGCCGCGCGCCTGGCCGGAAGGATGTACCACCATCAAACGGCACGCCAATCAAACCGATATCAATATCTGACAGCGAGGTGGCTACCGGAGCGCGCATGAAAGAGGCAATCTCGTTGAAGCGAGGGCGCTTTTGTGGATCATATTCTTGACCATCGATTAGATTTGTTTTTAGTCTGTGATCAGACATGGTTGCTCCTCAATTTCTTCAATCACTGCTTTCTAAGTCGGAGTGTCGCTTGGCGACCTGTGGGTCAATCACGGGATTTTAGCCATCACCGTGACGAAGCGGGAGCTTGTTAAAGCCAGAGTTCAGTACCCAGTCCGTGATCATTCAAACGCAATCGCCGCACATTTAAAATCTACAATTTCGATTCGAATGTTCAAGAAATCTTAAACTATCCTTTGCAGCGTCTGATGCGCCGGCGGCCTCAGGGTACCGCGTCACAAGACGCCCCCACCATGCCTCTCAGAAAATGGCGCTTTCTCGACTTGAGAAACCTCATAGACACGACTTTCCCACCGACTCATGTTAAAATTCTGCCATTACAAGGAATAACAAATGAAAGAGTCGCTTTACAATGTGCGACTGCTGAGAATTTTCCTCAGCGTCGTCAACAATCAAGGCTTTTCAGCTGCTCAGCAAGAGCTGAATATGTCTACGTCAGCAATCAGCACATACATGAATCAGCTCGAATCGCAGTTGGGTATGCAGCTGTGCAACCGTGGCCGTGCCGGATTCAGCCTTACCAGCAAAGGCCAGCTCGTTTTCGAAGAGGCCAAGAGGCTCATAGAACAAACCGATTCGTTCGAGCGATATGTCGCAGAGCTCAAGGGAGAGCTCCGCGGCACCATTACAGTGGGCATTCTGGACTCGATGCTTTCCGATACTCAGGTGAACATTTCCGATCTACTGGGCGATTTCAGCCGCAAAAGCGACAAGATCCATGTCACATTGAAAATCTTGAGCCCATTCGAATTACAGAAAGAAGTTCTGGAGGGTAAAGTCGACCTTGCCATCGGCTCATTGCCCACAAAAATGAGCGGATTGAGGTACTCGCCACTCTATATAGAGCAGCACTGGCTTTTCTGCAGCGATCGCCACCCGCTGTATAATCCAAAAGACGTGTCCATAGAAAAAGTTACTGAACACGCCCTGATAAAGCGCGGATACTGGTCGAATGCCGAGGGCATGCGACATGGTTTCACTCGATACTCAGCTACGATAGATAGCATGGAAGCCGAGCTAATTCTTATACTCTCTGGCAACTATATCGGATATCTACCAGATCATTTGGCGCGCCGTTGGGAGGATGAAGGCCGACTGCTGAGATTATTTCCGGAACACTTTGGCTACACGGCTGAGTTTTCGCTAATAATCAAAAACGGAAGATCACGAGAGCCCTTGATTCAAGCTTTTCGTGACGAAATCGATGTGATTTTCGGGCGTGAAGCTGCCCGTTTATCTCATCGCTCGCCGACCTGAGGGGCACCTGGGAATTTCAGGTGCACACGGATTTCAAGCGGTGCGCAAAACTGAAACTTCGTCGCTGCTACGGCCCAAGAATGCCTTAAGCCTTTCGCTTTGGGGATGGGAGAAAAACGCTTCGGGGTTGTTCCGTTCTTCAATGACACCCTTGTGAAGAAATACGACTTCCGTAGAAACCTCCCGAGCAAATTTCATTTCGTGCGTCACCATGACCATCGTCCGCCCCTCTTGAGCGAGCCCTTTGATTACGCCCAGCACTTCACCGACAAGTTCAGGGTCAAGTGCAGATGTCGGCTCATCGAGGAAAATGATCTCGGGCTCGACTGCCAACGCACGAGCAATCGCGACTCTTTGTTGCATGCCGCCCGACAGTTGGATGGGGTAACAGTGCCCAAACTTATCAGGATCGATATGCACCTTTTCTAGATAGTTCCTGGCTCGCACCAGTGCTTCATCTCGACTCACACCGAGATTCTTCCGCGGGATGAGCGTCACGTTATCTAGAACGTTCAAGTGTGACCACAGATTGAAGCTCTGGAACACCATTGCCAGTTTCGAACGGAAACGCTGCAACTCCTTGGCGGACGTCGGATGAAGCAAACCGTCGGCTTTCCGCGCCAGGGCAACCGCATCACCATTCCAAAGCAGTCGTCCCGCCGTCGGCAGCTCCAGCAGATTAAGGCAACGCAAGAAAGTACTCTTACCCGAACCGCTCGAGCCGACTAGCGTGATCACATCTCCCGAAGAGGCACTCAGCGACACCCCGTTCAACACGTGATGCGGGCCATAATTTTTGGAAATATCAACTGCACTTAATGTCGCCATGGGGACTCTCTTTTATTTATTATCAACGACGGGGGTGAAGAAAACGCAGCCATTTTATTTCAGCACGCCGAAACATCCAGACGATGACCAGCGAAACTACGGCATACAGCAATGCCGCCACAGCGAATACCTGGAATGTCATGTACGTTTGACCATTGATATCGCGCGTTACCTTCATCAGTTCCGGCACGGTGGCAGCGAACGCGATCGAGGTCGCATGCAACAGCAATATGACTTCATTCGAATAATAAGGTAACGCCCTTCGCAGGGCCGCGGGCACAATCACGAAACACTGGACTTTCCACGCGGGCAAACCGTAGGCACGCGCGGCCTCTATTTCACCGGGCGGTAACGTGCGCATCGCGCCGGCCAGTATTTCGGTGGTATACGCTGCGCTATTAAGGGCGAACGCCAGAATGGCGCAGTTAAGCCCATTCTTGAAAAACACTCTAAGCACTTCACTTGACTTGATGACGTCAAGGCCGTACAGGCCGCTATAACAAATCAACAGCTGGATATACAGTGGCGTCCCACAAAACACGTAGGTGAAGCTGCGCACTGCTGTGCGCATCCAGCGCCCACCCGCTGTGCGCGCCACCGCTAACGGCAAAGCAAGTAGCGCACCGATCAACAATGAGGCGACCAGCAGCCATAAAGTCATCGCCAACCCGGTGAGTTTCACGCCGTCCGTGTACAGCAACGGTTGCCAGTACGCCTGAAACAACTCAATCATACCGCGCTCCTGACGAATGCTACGGAGTAACGCTTTTCCAGCCAGTTGAGCAACCAGCCACTCAGCGCCGTGATAAGCAGATAGACAAGCCCGCATAGGATCAAGAAAAAGAACATCCTGAATGTGGCCTTCCCAGCGCTTTGCGCGGCCTCCACCAGATCGGAAAGACCGATGATCGATACCAGTGCGGTGGCCTTCAATAACACCAGCCAATTATTGCCAAGCCCTGGAATCGCATGGCGCATCATCTGCGCAAAGATCACCAGGGTGAACACTTTGGTAGACGACAATCCATAGGCTTTTGCCGCCTCGACCTGCCCCGGCGGAATAGCTATGATCGCGCCGCGGAAGGTTTCAGCGAAATAAGCACCGTAGATGAACCCCAGCGTAACCACGCCAGTCATGAACGGGTCCAGGTTAATGTATCCGATGCCCAGCGCATCGCCGAGGTTCGCCACAACCGTCTGCAGCCCGTAGAACACTATCAGCATCAACAGCAGGTCGGGCACACAGCGGACCAGGGTCGTATAAGCGCTGCCCAGCCAGCGCAGGAAAGCCACGTCTGACAGCTTCGCTAACGCGCCGAGCCCCCCTAGCAGACAACACAATGCCAACGAGAGCACCGCCAACGCCAACGTAACCTGTACCCCGTGTAGAATCAGCAGGCCATAACCGGACAGGTCAAATAACCCACTTACATGCTCGCTGAACCACTCCATGAGGCCTCCTAGTTCATCGACGAGGTCACGGTGGGCGCGGAGAAATACTTGTTCTGCAAGCGTTCGTATTCACCGCTGGCGCGAACCGCGTGTATGGCGGCATCGAGCTCGGTTTTCAATGTCGCATTGCCTTTGTTGATGCCGATCGCCACGCTGGACTGCATATCAGGATCACGCACGACATCACTGACTTCATAGTCCTTGCCTTGCGCCGTGTTCAGAAAACCCAATTCGGCTTGCGTCGAGTCCTGCAGGCTGGCGTCAAGCCGTCCGTTCATAAGATCGGCATAGACCTGGTCCTGACTTTGATAGCTCAGGACCGAAACACCCCACGCGGCGAGGGCCTTGTTCGCATAACGCTCCTGCACAGTGCCCTGCTCTACGCCAACAGACTTACCGCGCAACGCAGACTCCGACAACGTGAGCGAGTGATGCTTGTGACTGACCAGCGCGCTGTGCACTTCATACAGACCGTCAGTAAAATCAATTTGCTTGAGCCGCTCAGCGGTAGGCTGCATCGAAGACAGAATGCCGTCGTACTTCCTCGCCTTGAGCCCCGGGACTAGACCGTCGAAATCGTTGACCACCCAGGTGCAGGTTCGCTTCAGTTGCGCGCACAGGGCATTGCCGATTTCAATTTCGAACCCCTCCAGGCCACCCTCCTTGTTTTTGTAGGAGAACGGCGGATAGGTCGGATCCACACCAAAGCGCAACTCGACAGCTTGGGCGTGGGTCGCGGTGACGGCCAGGCACGCAGAGGCCAGCCAGTATTTGAGATATTTTATTTTCATTATTTGATCTCTCTGGGTGATAAAGCAGCGAGGACTACTTGAACATCAGCTTGTGTCGCCAGGCATACAAACACACCATTTCCATGGCGATCGTAGCCCCTGCAAGGGCCGTTATTTCAGCATGGTCGTAAGGCGGAGATACCTCTACGATGTCCATGCCGACGATGTTGATCCCGCGCAGCGCACGAAGAATCTCCAAGGCATGAAACGTCGAGAGGCCGCCTGAGACGGGTGTACCCGTGCCGGGCGCGAATGCCGGGTCGAGGCAGTCGATGTCGAACGATAAATAGACCGGGTTGTCACCGACACGGGCCAGAATGCGCTCAGCAATTTGCGCAGGCTGCAGTGTGTTGGCCTGGCGAGCATCGAGTACCTCGAAGCCCATGGTGTCGTCGTTGGTCGTGCGCATGCCGACTTGAATCGACCGCGCGGGATTGACCAGATGCTCCCGAGCGGCATGATAGAACATGGTTCCGTGCTCAATCCGCTTGACCTCAGGGTCTGGCCAGGTGTCGGTGTGGGCGTCGAAATGCACGAGCGACAGCGGGCCATGGACTTTGGCGTGCGCCTTGAGCAGCGGATAGCTGATGAAATGGTCGCCGCCCAGGGTGAGCATGCCGCACCGGTGCGCGAGGATCTTGTCAGCGTGCGCTTCGATGGCGCCAGGCACGCTCTGCGGCTGGCCAGAATCGAATTGACAGTCGCCATAGTCGACCGCCGCCAACAGGTCGAACGGGTCGAACTCCCAGGGCCAGTGCCGGGCCCAGGCAATCCCGGTCGACGCGGTGCGCAAGCCACGAGGGCCAAAACGGGTGCCGGGGCGATGGGTTGTGGCAGTGTCGAAGGGTACGCCTGTGATGGCCAGGTCGACGCCATTCAGATCGCGGCTGTAGCGTCGCCGCATGAAACTGGAAACCCCCGCAAACGATGACTCCGCCTGGGTTCCGTAAAGGCTCTCACGGGTAATTGCTAGGTCGTTCTGGCTCATCTCTCTCAAGGTCCTTCAAGCAATGCAGATCGGTAGCGCTCTATGGCACTTGCCCAGGATTCTGCCGCGCTTTCAAACAGCGTAAAATACGAACTATGATAAGCACACATTAACAATATGCGATGTGTAAACGATGCTTAGCCAAATTCAGGACATGGACCTGCAGCTTCTGCGGCTGTTCGTGACCATCGTCGATTCCGGGGGCTTCGCGGCCGCCCAAGGCAAGCTGGGCGTCGCCCAATCGACAATCAGCACCCAGATGGCAAAGCTTGAGGTCCGCCTGGGCTTTCGGCTCTGTGAACGGGGCAAAAGCGGCTTCAAGCTGACCGCCAAAGGCACCAAGGTCTACCAGTCCGCTGGCAAGTTGCTGGATGCGGTGGGGGCCTTCACGCGGGAGACGCAAGCAGTCTCCGACACGCTCATCGGCGAGTTGCGGATCGGCCTTTCCGAGCTGCTCGCGCCGCAGATCCTGGAGCTGATCGGCAACAGCGTCGGGCACTACCGGGCACGCGCGCATGACGTCACCCTCAACATCATCACCGGCACGCCGGATGAGCTCGAAACCATGCTCCTGAGCGGCAAGCTCGACATCGCGATCGGCTACTTCTCCATCAATCACGCCGCGCTCACTTACCAGCGCTTGTTCACCGAGGTGCAGAAACTCTATTGCGGCAAGCACCACCCGTTGTTTTCCGCCGCCTCGGTGACCGCTGAAGCGTTGAACCGCGCCGATAAAGTGAGCCATGCCTACCGAATGAAATCGGTCGGCGCGCGCTTTGTGGCCGAGCGGCAAAACGCAATATCCGAGCGGGTTGAGGCCGACCTGATATTCATTCTCTCCGGCGCCCACATCAGCTTCTTACCCGAGCACGTTGCCAAGCCGTGGCTCGACGCAGGAAAGGTCAAGGAACTACTGCCCGCCGACTTTGGTTACACCGTGGACTTTCAGCTGACTACCCCTAATCGCCAGGACCTCAGCGAAGCGCTGATCGTGTTCAGGGATCAGATCATCGAGACGTTCCGAGTCGCCGGTCATTGACCGGGCGACCGTCACCTCACCCTCAGGGTCAGTTTACGGATCCTTCAACAATCATTTTCCAAACCCGTATTTAACCCAGTGACCGTGCTGTCCACAATTCTCGAAAAATAACTATAAGAACATTCGAGGGAACCTTGTGGACCGTTCACGCCCCCCCTTCAGCACCGCGTCACCTGGCTGCACGGCCACCACAGCGTTTATGCAGTTCAATTGCACTACAGACGCCCTTTTAGCCCCCGTCAGCATTATTAGCCTGACCGGCGCACACCCTCGCCTCGCACAACCTGCCCCTCTTGTCGCTCTGCCATCGATGGCGCCACCAACGGCCGCTGGCAGGTAATTTCAGTCAATACAATTACAATACTCGGAGAACAGGATGAGTCTGGACATCGTGGTAGTACTGCTTTATGCAGCCAGCATGTTAGCACTCGGTTGGTACGGCATGCACAGAGCCCGGACCAGCGAGGAATACCTGATCGCGGGGCGCAACTTAGGGCCGTGGTGCTACATGGGCACCATGGCCTCTACCGTGTTAGGCGGCGCCTGCACCGTCGGGACCATGCGCCTGGGCTATGTCTATGGTATTTCCGGCGTCTGGTTATGCGCCACCTTGGGCCTGGGCATCATTGCGCTGAACCTGTTTTTAGCCAAACCCCTGCTCAAACTTAAAATCTTCACGGTGACCCAAGTTCTCGAGCGGCGCTATAACGCCGTGGCCCGCCAGGCCAGCGCCGCGATCATGCTGGCCTATTCGCTGATGATCGGCGTGATTTCCACGCTGGCCATGGGCACCGTGTTGCAAGTGCTGTTCGAGTGGCCGTTCCTGCTGTCGATTCTCTGCGGCGGTGGGGTCGTGGTCGCCTACTCCTCGATCGGCGGCATGTGGTCGCTGACCCTGACGGACATTGTGCAGTTCGTGATCAAGACCGTCGGTTTGATGTTCATCCTGCTGCCGATCTGCCTGTACCGCGTCGGCGCCTGGGATGCACTGATGGCGCAACTTCCGGCCAGCGCGTTCAGCTTCACTGCGATGGGTTATGACACCATCATCAGCTACTTCCTGATTTACTTCTTTGGCATTCTGATTGGTCAGGACATCTGGCAGCGCGTATTCACAGCCAGAAGTGAGCACGTCGCCAAATACGCAGGCTCGGCAGCCGGTGTCTATTGCGTCATCTACGGGCTGGTCTGCGCGGTGATCGGCATGTGCGCGCGGGTGATAATTCCTGATCTCACCGACCCCAACAATACCTTTGCAGCGATCACCCAAACTGCCCTCCCGCCCGGCATCCGAGGCTTGGTGATTGCCGCCGCCCTGGCCGCGATGATGTCGACCGCCAGCGCGGGCCTGCTCGCCGCATCGACGGTACTGACCCAGGACTTGCTCCCGACATTGCGCAACGGTAAAGCCTCCAGCTTGAGCATGAACCGCTGGTGCACGGCCTTGACAGGCCTGGCGGTTCTCGCCATCGCCTGTGTGGTCACCGATGTACTGGGCGCACTGACCTTGACCTACAACCTGCTGGTTGCCGGGATGTTGATCCCCTTGGTCGGCGCCATTTACTGGAAGCGGGCGACCACCGCTGGGGCAATTGCCAGCATGAGCCTGGGCTTTGCGACCGCCTTGGTATTCATGATCAAAGACGGCTTGGCGGCGGCCAGCCCTATCTACTATGGCCTGAGCGTAGGCCTGGTCAGCTTCGTGGTGGTCAGCCTTGCGGCTCGCCAGCCTGTAGTTGCAACCCAAACCCGCTGAAACCTACCCCTTGCAGCGCCAACCTGAAACGGGAGAAATAACATGAAAAAAACAATAATCATCCCAGCCATCCTGTTTGAACTTCTCATGCGCAACGCAAGCGCCAGCGAACTGACGGTCATTTCTTTTGGTGGCGTAGCTAAGGAAGTGCAAACGACGGCGTTCTACAAGCCGTTCGAAGTGACCTCCGGCAACAAGGTGATTGCGGGCGAGTACAACGGCGAATTGGGCAGGATCAAAGTCATGGTGGACACCGCCAGTGTCAACTGGGATGTCGTGCAAGTTGGCGGGGCAGAGTTGATCACCGGCTGCGAAGAGGGGCTGTTCGAAAAACTCAGTCATTCGCAGAATGCCCCACAATCGAGCTTCCTGCCCGGTACGTTGTCGGAATGCGGGGCAGGACTGTTGGTGTGGTCGACGGTACTGGCCTATAACGCCGACAAGTTGAGCGCGGCGCCCACCGGCTGGGCAGACCTTTGGAACCTCGAGAAATTCCCAGGCAAGCGTAGCTTGCACAAAAGCGCCAAGTACACCCTGGAGATCGCATTGATCGCAGACGGGGTCGAGGCAAAAGACATCTACCCGCTGCTCGAGACCAAAGAAGGCGTGGATCGCGCGTTCCGCAAACTCGACCAGATCAAGCCGTTCATCCAATGGTGGGAAGCCGGCGCACAGCCGATGCAGTACCTGGCGAGTGGCGACGTGGCAATGACCAGTGCATTCAACGGCCGGGTGTTTTCCGCACAAAATGCGGGTGCCAATGTGAAGACGGTCTGGTCGGGCAGCATTTACGACATGGATGCCTGGGCCATCCCCAAAGGCAGCAAGAACAAGTCGACGGCCGAGCAATTCATTGCATTCTCGCTACGCCCAGAACAACAGAAACAGCTCTCCGAGCAACTGGGCTACGGCTCGACCAACGTGCACACACCAGAACTGCTGAACCCAGCGATTGCCCACCGATTGAACACGTCGCCTGAGAACCTGGCGCAATCTGTCGCCCTGGACAACGACTTCTGGGTCAGCCACGGCGAAGACCTCGAGCAGCGGTTTATCGCCTGGGCGGCAAAATGAGCACTGAATATATGCACCTTCATTACTACAACCTTATTGGACTCAAGGAGTCGTCATGACCACCTGTGGTGAATTTCTCGTCAAACAACTTGAAGCGTGGGGCGTCGACACCGTCTTTGGCATCCCAGGCGTGCACACCGTCGAGCTTTATCGCGGACTGCCCTCGACGCAAATACGCCACATCACGCCACGCCACGAGCAGGGCGCAGGCTTCATGGCAGACGGCTACGCCCGCGTGCTGGGCAAGCCTGGCGTCTGTTTCATCATCACCGGCCCCGGCATGACCAACATTCTCACGGCGATGGGCCAAGCCTACGCGGACTCGATTCCGATGTTGGTCATTTCCAGTGTGAACGAACGTGCCCGCCTCGCTCACGGCAATGGCTACCTGCATGAGCTGCCCGATCAGAGAGGCATGAGTGCAGGCGTCACGGCGTTCAGCCACACCCTGCTCAGTGTCGAGGAATTGCCGGCTGTTTTGGCGCGAGCGTTCGCCGTGTTCGACAGTGAGCGCCCGCGCCCGGTGCATATCGAACTGCCGCTGGACATCATCACCGCCTGCGCCGAGCACCTGACGGTGCGCCCACGGGTCGTGATAGAGCGCCCCACGGCCAGTGCCGCGGTGCTCGAACATGCGGCAACACTGCTCAGTAGCGCCGCGCGCCCGGTACTGCTGATCGGCGGAGGTTGCGTTGGTGCGCACGATCAGGTGCAAGCACTGGCGCAAAGGCTGGACGCGCCAACGGCACTGACCATCAACGCCAAAGGGTTGCTCGCCGCGAACCATCCGCTGCTGCTGGGCAGCAACCACTCGTTCGATCCGGTACGGCGTCTGGTCAAGGACGCCGACGTGGTGCTGGCGATCGGCACCGAGCTGGGCGAAACCGATCACGACATCGTGTTCGACCAGAACTTTTGCATTGACGGCCAGTTGATCCGCATTGATATCGATGCCGAGCAACTGATGCGTAACCATACCCCAACCCTGGCCATTCGTTCCGATGCAGCCGCGGCCATCGAGGGGATGCTCGGGGCGCTTGAGCATCGGCAACTGAACACCGAGCGAGCCGGCGCATCGCGCACCGCTGAGGTACGCCGCGAGCTGGACGCTGAACAACAATCCTGGAGCAATTACCGCCAGCTGTTCGACACTGTGCTCGAGGTGTTGCCGTCGGCACGCTTTGTCGGTGATTCCACACAGACGGTGTATACCGGCAACCACCTGGTAAACACCAAAGGCAGCCGGCGTTGGTTCAACTCCACCACCGGGTTCGGCACGCTGGGCTACGGCTTGCCCGCAGCGATGGGTGCCCGGCTTGCCGACCCGACCTCGCCGGTAATCTGCTTGATCGGCGACGGTGGGCTGCAATTCACCCTTCCTGAGCTCGCCAGCGCCGTAGAGGCACGGATTGGGATCGTGGTGCTGCTGTGGAACAACTACGGCTATGGGGAAATCAAGCATTACATGGAGCGCCGAGACATACAGCCCATCGGCGTGGACATCTACACCCCTGACTTCATCACCATTGCGCGTGGCTTTGGCTGCGTTGCTGAACGTGCCGTCGACTTTCAGCACCTCGCGCGGTTGCTCAGCGATGCGCCGAGTGATCGGCCGATGGTCATCGAGATCCTTCAGGCAACACCGTTCCATCCATGACGCTGACAAGGTGTTTCCCGACGGGCAACACCAACCCCGTGGTAGCGGACAAGCCCCAATGCCAGTCAGTTGATGCGATACACCCGCGAAGAGGCCCGCATGGCCACTGCAAGCCCAATTGTTCTCCGCACGACCATCGGCGAAGAACAAAAAAGGGGACAGCAATCCACGGGCTTCAGATTGCTGTCCCCAAATGGGCAGATGAGGGTTCGCTCGCTTCGGTGAGATTCCATCCTGACCAAGGGATGCCGTCTGAATCCCACCCGCCCTAAGCAAGCGCTTTGCTACCTGCTGCGAACCCCCACCATCGGACTGGCCGCAGCATATCGCTCAGGTTGAACGCGGGAGCACTGCAAATATCCACAGCCCCTGCCCCCGGCTCACACGTTAGTTGATGCTCAAGCCCAGGCTTAACCGGCCAACTCTTCAAAACAGTCGTTGATGATCGCCAGGCCGCGCTGCAACTGCTCGTCCGAAGCCGTCAGCGGCACGAGAATTCGCAGCACATTGGCGTTGGTGCCACACGACAGCAGAATTAGGTTCTTGTCGAGTGCCTTGGCGACCACTTGAGCGGCCAGTGCGCTGGCAGGCTTGTGGATATCGCCGCCTTCGAACAGTTCGACGGCAACCATCGCACCCAGCTGGCGAATATGCCCCAGGGTGGCGTGACGTGACTGGATATCCTTCAACCCAGCGACCAGCAACTCGCCCACCGCTTTGGCACGGTCGAGCAACTTCTCTTCCTCGAACACATCGAGAACAGCGAGTGCGGCGACACACGACAGCGGGTTACCTGCGTAGGTCCCACCCAAGCCACCTGGCGCGACGCTGTCCATCAGTTCGGCATGCCCGGTCACGCCGGCCAGCGGGAACCTGCCAGCGATGGATTTGGCGAACGTGGTCAAGTCTGCGTGAACGCCCATCTGCTCCATCGCAAAGAAGGTACCGGTACGGCCAGCGCCGGTCTGGACCTCGTCGGCGATCAACTTGATGCCGTGCTCGTCGCACAGCTTGCGCAGGCGCAGCATGAAGTCCTTGGGCGCTACATGGAATCCGCCCTCACCCTGCACCGGCTCGAGGATGATGGCCGCGATATCCTGGGGCGCGGCATCGTTCTTGAAAATGCGCTCGACGCTGGCGATGGCGTCGTCGCTGCTCACGCCCTGCAGCTCGTTGGGGTACTGCGCCCTGTAGACGTTCCCAGGCATCAGGCCGAGCCCGGCAGAATAAGGAACCACTTTGCCGGTCAACGACAGGGTCATCATGGTCCGGCCGTGATAACCGCCGGTAAACGCGATGACCCCGGTCCGCCCCGTCGCCGCTCGGGCGATATTCAGCGCGTTTTCAACCGCCTCTGCACCCGTGGTGACTAGCAGCGTCTTCTTGGCGAAGTCACCAGGCACCAGTTTGTTGAGCCGCTCACAGAGCTCTACATAGGGTGCCTTGTGTCGCGATGGGCCGCAAAGCGACCCCACTAAGGGCGATGAATAACTTAAGTGAACAGCATTACGCACTAGGCGGGCTCTAACGACTATTGAGGTGTACGTTAGGAAGGTTGGAATCTCATGTTGCAGGCATGGCACAGCCAGGTACGACGCCACTCTTCGTACTGATCATATTGCACAACGTTGTGCCGCCAGTGCCGCACAAATCCGATCACACCGATGGTGATGAACGTGACACCAATGAAGAACCTGGTCCAGTCCACTTCCCAGGACAATTTAAGCCCATCGTAGAGGATGATGCCCCCCACCACTGTAAGCACTATCGGGCCACGCAGACGTTTAGCGCCTGGAGGTGCGACGCTAGCGCTCAGATTAGTCTGCTGGCGCCCGGTTGTTTCAACCGTTACACGCGGCCCGAACCCTGAGTGCGCCTCATGAGTGGCTTGGAAATGAGAGGTTCCGGCGGCATGAATGACAGAAAGAAGCTGTACGTTTTGACCCTGACAGTGTGGGCAGGTGATGGCATTTTGACTTACCACAAATTCAGTCCTTTGAGATGGTAGAGGCGCGAACTTTAAACTAATTCTGAATATCCGTGCACTCACATGGAGTTACGTTTCCCTGTGCGGTGAGCGCGATACATGTAGTTACGCCTAACCGCTGAAAAATCAGATTTAGCCCCTTTCTTGTAGGGCATTTCCCAAAGATACTCGCGACGCCTGTTTTTCGTTGCGCACGCAAAACGTGAGTCATAGTCTCGGCCTGTCGCTGCCAATCGGCGATACGGTTTTGACAGACCGTGGGTCACTGAGTGCATGTGCAATGCCAGTTATGGCAGCTGTGCGTGGGGCACCTTTGTGTGCGCCGGGACTCTCAGTACCCTCGGTCTGTCAACCCACACACAGTTGCCACCCTTCCGTTTGACTGCATCGCCCCTACACACAACTGCTCTTCTAGATCTTTGACGCTAACGTGTACTTGCCGCTTGATCCATTTCTCGCCCAGCGTTGAGAAAAAGCGCTCGACCAAATCTACACTAAGGCGCAGAAGTTGGCAGGGTTCACCACTCGTCCAAGGCGTGCAGTCGCTGAATTTGATGCTTATACTCACATATCAGTTGATAGGTAGTGCTAGCGGTCCCTGTTGTTTGCGCGGCAACTACACCACAATCCTCCCTGACATACTGCTCCCACGCATCTTGCGCCTTCGGCAACATGGCCGGGACATCTTTCGGGAGCCAGTCCTTGTTTGCGTAATCCTGAGCAGTAGCAAACTTCTCCCGGTATTTCTGTGTCACCGCATCTTTAGCCGTTTGCAGCATCAAATACGCGCAACGTCCCGAGCCCCATTTTTTGACCGTTTCCGAACCGTTCAAACAGCTCTGCCAATCGGACTCCAGCTTCGCCGCGAACTGGCGCACCGCCGCATCCAGTGCTTCCTCTCGGCCGACATCAGCATGGGCCGCATCCATTACCAGCAACGACCCCACACAGATCGCAGTAATCAAACTCCTCACTGGCCTCACTCCTTGAGGTGAAAATTCGCCGGCTGCATCGTGCCTGAGAAGCACGTTGTATCCCAACTAATATTAGTACCAACCGTCGAGTGCACGCAGTCGCTGGAGCGCGTGTTTGTACTCACACAAAAGTGCATTGGTAGACCGAGCGGTTCCAGCTACGCTCTCTTCGTAAATCCCATCACAATCAGATTTGACATATTCCTTCCACCGTACCTGAGAAGCCTTAAGCATGACAGGGACTTTCTCATAAGATGAAAATATGTCAGGACTCTCAGTCATTTGCTGAGCCTTAACCAGTTTTTCCTGGTACTTAACCTCCACTTTCTCGTTACTTGTGCGCACCATCGCGGAGAGACACATGTCGCTATCATTCGTAGTGTGCACGTCTGGTCTACTTAGGCACTGCTGCCACACCGCCTCCACCTTTGCTGCGAACTGACGGACCGCATCATCCAGCTCTTCCTCGCGGCCAACATCAGCATGGGCAGCACCCATCACGATCAACAACCCTATGCAGATTCCTTGAAACAACCCTTTCACGCGCCTCACTCCTTGAGATGTCTATTAGGGACTGCATATTGCTGCAAAAAGAGATTGCGCACTACCAAGCGGCGTCCATTTACTTGTAGCGCAGCTACGGCGGTGCTCGATTCAGGGCCTCGGCAGCCTGGTTAGCAGTAGTCGCGGCCTTCCGGGACAGCTCATCTACGCGCTTGTCACGCTCGGCCATAGCGGCCTCATGGGCTTTGCAGATCTGGGCCATCGGGCCGCCCTATTGCGCCCCGCTAATCCGAACCGGCGTAGATCCTCAAGAGTAATAAAACTGCCCTTGTCGTTGTAGAACTCTTTGAGCTTGCCTTGGCGCAGAAGCTTGCCGCGCTCCGGCCCGAGGATCTCGTCCTGACGCACTGCCGATTGCTTCCCGTTCCATTCGGCATAGGTGGTCGACTCCGGCACCTGGCCGTCCCTACTCGCCCGCGTTGCGCCAGCGCTGACTCCGGCGCGGCCGGCCAGCGCCTCAACGCTTATCGTGCAGCTCTGGTGGCCAAGCGCTGAAGAACCCTATGATTCCCGGCATCATTACGTAGATCCAGTGCTTGCCAGGGTATACGCAGATACCGACAGCCCAGATAGCGTGACTCAACTCTAGCCCAATCAGAATCGCGCCACCCCGGCGAGGGCGGCGCCCTCAGTCGAAATTGCCTTGCCGCAGATCACGACCAAAAAATGGGGGGGTTCAAGGGCTCAGGGTGAGGAATAGAAGTTTCCCGCTCCGATTACCCGTGCGGACCACCTGCAAGGTCACCAATTTGCCGTTGCTCAAGGCCTGAATGCCCTCGTTCTCGACAGTGTCAGCCTGAATCCCCATCGCTGATAGCTGTGAAACCAGGGCCTCAGGGGCAATGTATTCCGACTTGACGATCTTGCCGTGCCGGTCAAACAGGTTCACGCCGAAATAGTGGTACGGGGTTGCCTTCATGCGCGACGACCAATAGCCGCCCATGGTCATTGCATAGCCGTTATCTGTTACCGCGAAACCCTGGTGCTTGGGTAGATTGAGCTGCTCGGAGTTTCGGTAGCCGGAGTACTGCGGCGCAAAATTCACGTCCCGAACGTGTTTGAAGCTGCTGTCGAGCACCGAGTACTGGCCGCGGCTCTGCCCAAGCGCGTCTTCCGGCGTCTTGAACTTTTCGACATACCACTCGCCACCTTTGTGATAGAAACTTTGGGCAACGTTGCTTGCAACCGCCTCAAGCTTTTGCGTGGTGCCGAAACCGGATTGATCATCTACAAGACGATAGCGCGTGAGGGCGCTATCGGATCGCAGGAAGACTACATCGCCCCCCTCTTCCTGGGTCACCACAAGGCCCTCGGACACCGAGGCCTGAGGCTCAGGAATGATGTAGGTCGAGAGCAATTCACCAGAGCTCCACCGGTACTTCTCAATCACGGCGCGAGCAGGCCGGCCATTGGAGTACCGCAGAACGTACAGCAGGTCACGTTGCTCATCGATTTCAAAGCCTTGTGGGTACGTGAATCGAACACCAAGACGCTGAACCGTCTCCTGATAGCTTTGGGACTTGAAGTCCAGCGCTTTCAAGATTGAAAAGTTGGGCTCCGCATGGGTCGCCACCGACGCCTCGAACGCGCTCATGATTTGAGAATGGGCAGCGATGGCCGCAGCCGAGCCCGCCTGAGCATGGCTAAACGAGCTGACGAAGATTGTGCTGACGCCGATGAGTAACAATCTCGAAAGAGTCGCCATGTTCTGTTTCTCCTTCATGAGTATCGAAAAGCGCCGCATCCCACGCTGGAAACCTCAGCGATCCGTAACACGCCACTGTGCCACAACCCCTTGTTGCTCCCGTAGCAGCCTCTGGATTGCCTTCCGTTGGGCAGCCAGCGCGTTTGGCAGTTCAGACAACCTTTCCTATCGACGATAACGCCACCCCAGCGAGGGCGGCGCATGCATGGAGAAAGCTATGATTGAAGCCACCGAGAAGCAGCTCGGCCTGCTCTGGCTCACCCTTGGCTTGTGCGCTGAATGCTCAGACCGACACAGCATCAGCCGCAGCCACTTCCTCACAAGCCCGGGCTACGAGGACTCGAACAACCTTGACGTGCTGGTGGCGACCGGCCTGAACAAGCGGGCGGAGAAAGATGGCCAGAAGATCGCGGGGCATACGACTGACGGTATGACCAGGAACTACCAGAAGCTGGATAGTGGCGAATTCGCCGGATAGTTTTGCGCCCATTTTGCGCAGAGCCGCCCATAAAAAAATCCAGTCACCGCGAAGTGACTGGATTTTTTAGGGATTTTTGGTCGGGACGGAGTGATTCGAACACTCGACCCCTTGCACCCCATGCATGTAAAGCTAACGTAGCTGCATGAAAATACAGGCTTTTCTCCTTGGTGCTCGCTGCAACGACGCCCAACGAAGCCGAACCGGTCCGAGCAAAGTCACTTTGAAAGTCACTGGCCCTGTCCATCCCTCCTGCGGCGTTCTGCCGGCCGAACACACCCCCTCCCCTACAGCTCATCACCCAGCGCTGGTCAGAATTACCCTACCTCGATTACTGTATATCCAAACAGTACAGGTAGGTGGCACCGTGATCATCGAAGACGACAGCTTCGCGCTGGGCATGCCCACGCCCATGGAAATGCTGGAACAGCATGCACTCCTGCTCCAAGGAGAGAACGAGCAGTTGCAACAGGGCCTCTCCAGGGCAAGGAAAAACATCGAGAAGCTGGTGGCGATCAACCAGACCCAGGCCGATCAGATCACCCAACTGAACAGTAGGATTGAACGGCTGACTTGGGATTTGTCCAGAGTAAACGTAGAGCTCACCGAACTGACAAACCGGCAGCTCGGTGGACCATCTCCAACCTGGGGAGGCATGCCACCGGAGTCATACCAAGGGTAAAATCAGTGGCTAATCTGGGCTGGGCCGCCGAGTGCCTGGCATTGATACTCCTGCACGGCCTCCATTAGCGATTCAGCCTCGAGTCGCAAGCGCTCGACTTCTTCAGCAGCCGTCAGGGAATGAGGTTGAACTAGTCGACTGTAAATCAACCAGCCAGGCAGGCCCTGTGGCCGTGCTTTCGATGTACCTAAAGGAGGACACCAGAGGCCCTCCTATATGAGTTCAACGGCCTGCGTTTTACTGCACCTTGTTCGCAGCATGGGGCGCGCTGGACTTTTTCCTGGCCTGGTGCTGACGGTAATAGCCGGTGACGAGCGTATAGGCGGCCCACGAGAATACGAGTACTGAGGCGATTAGCCAGCCTGACGAGGCCATAGCATTGAAGAACCCTGCGAATATGGGATCTGCCCAAAATTTGACGACCGAGAAACTCAACCAAGGCATAAAGATGATGTAGAGAATCGGCGACCAAAAACCCCAGAAAAGGATGGTGCCGATAGGGCGAAAGCCGGCTGCTCCACCGTAATCGCCCGGTGACACCTTCGTTCTTTTAGCCATATGTACTCCTAGTTTTTTACCGCAGGATGCGGACATTCCGTTGTTATTTGTGACGACAGGATCTTCGGGGTAAGACACAGCCAAGCGGGATGAACCAGTATGAATCGCCCCTGGCTCATAAGCGTCTGGTTAATGCGCCTTGACGGTAGAGCTGGGAGGTAGCTCCGAGAGCACAAACCTTGGCTAAGCCTTCAACCAGATTTTGGACTCGACGCGGTCTTGATAGATAGCACCTTTCTCCGTGGCTCCCCCTGCTAGCGAGATAATCATATCAAAAAGAAATTGTGTCCGACCGGTCCTCATGCGCCCTGCCCCTTCTATTTGACCAAGGCTGCATAGGCCGCTTCGCATACCTGCCCCGCTATTCGACTTCGCGCAAACGCTTCTGCGAGACTTCCCGCCATTCGGTCAGCCTCTTCAAGCAATCCCCCGAGCACCACGACGGCGGAGGTTCCTGCCTTGCGCTGCTGGGTAGCGATGGTGATCCAGGTGGCTTTCTCGCCTGTGGGGTACTGGCAGTGATTATACTTAACGAACACTTCTGAGGATCTCGCATGCCCAAGGAAACCCCGATCGCCTTTGATCAACTGATAGGTATCACCCTCAGTGAGGTCCTTCAGGCCGAGAAAGGCTCTAGCATGATCATGCTGCTCGCTGCCTGCGGTCGATCGTTCAGTATGCATCACTATGATCTCTGCTCCGAGGAGGTATCGCTTGACGACATTGAGGGCGACATTTCTGACGTCGTAGGATCCCCAATCACAACGGCAGAAAAAACCACAAGCCCAGGTACGCCAAGTAACGCGCAAGACCGGCTGACGCAGCTAAGTCAGACTTGGACCTTTTACCGAATCGGCACTGTAAAAGGGATGGTCGTTCTTCGCTGGTTTGGTGAATCGAACGGTTACTATTCAGAAGAGGTAGACTTCGTCGAGCTTACTGAGGGCTAATCGTCCTACTTCTTGCCTGCGAATCTCAGGGCGTCGTACTCGCGCTCGCACTGCTGGCCGGCAACTCTGGCCTGGTCAAACGCTGCCGCCAGCTCTCCCGCTCTTTCATCAGCCCGTGCGAGCAGGTCGGAGAGCACCATGGCGGCGCGGGTGGCTGTCTGGCCTCTGGCGATAACGGCGGTATCCTGGCCGGGGCAACTGACGGCGGCAGCGAATTGGGTGGTTTCACTGCGCAGCCGCTGGCCAGAAGCATCGGCGTCAGCAGCGCCAGCATCAGCAATCGTTCGTTCTTCCTGGGCATGGGCTCTCGCCTCCTCCTGCGCCGTAGCGCGTCGTTGTTCTTCCTGGCGGGCATCCCGTTCGCCGATCACCTCGGCAAGCAGGTCACCGCTGTCTCGTTGCGCTGATGCCTCTCCGGCGTTCGCTCGCTCCACCGAGCGACCGTGCTGATAGGCCGCCCAATGGGATGCCAGCAGTACAGCAAACGTCAATATGGCCCAGCCCTTCATGCCAGCGCCCGCCGAATACCTTCGTCGATCACCTCGGCCTTGTAGGGGTTACCGCCGTTCTCGTGGACGATGATGCCCACCACTGCCTCCCGCAGAACCCCTGGCTTGGAGATGTCTATGGAGTCGCGCACCCCTACCCCGAGCCGCTTGGCGATGGCCTGCGCGTAAGCCAGCGTGTTGTTCTCGCTAGAAGGCGCCCAGCGGCTGATGAATTCCAGCGGTGTATCGATCCCCGGACGGCCAACTCCGGGCATGCCGTCCTTGCCCCGGTAGTTGAGCAGCAGCTTGCCAAGGGCGCGAATACCGTTTTCGGCCTGATCAAAACGGGCGAAGCGCGGACTGGCCACGCCTACCTCCACGCCGAGCTGGCCTTGCCAGGCGTTGCGGGGGTTGAAATCGATGTTGCCAGGGTTGTTGTTGCGGACACCGCGCGGTGTGGACATGATTTCTCCAGGCGAAAGAAAGCCCGCTCAAGGCGGGCTGCATGAATTTCAGGCACAAAAAAACCGCTCAAGGCGGCTCCTGACTTGCCAGCGGACGGCTACGCGACGATACCCAGGCGCGCCAGCCGTTTACGGATAGGCACAATCTGAGCCTCAAGTTCGGAGTCAGTGAGGTATGCAGAGTGGATGGCCACGAAACTGATGTCGCTGTCGCCTGTGAACCCGGCAGTAGCAGACCCAATACGGTACTTGTTGCTGGTAAGGACCCGGGCATTCAGGTCGGTGCCCGTGACTTTTACACCAGCGGTATGATCCATCAGCAACGTTGCTGCTGCCGACTTGGCGCGGATGCTGCGGATAGCCCAAGCATTGGTCGCGGTTGCCGTTCCGGATACGGCGGATGCGTTTGCAGTGCCGGCGCCAGAGTCCCGCGAGCCAGATCCTTTGAACAGCGTAGGGTGGTCAAGGTAGAGGTTGACGCCAGAGGCGTTTCCGGTGAAACCCGGCGTTGAAACTGGACCCAAATGCGCGCCTGCCAGGAATACCGAATCAACACCAGCAACGAGTGGGTTGGTAGCCTTGCCCACAACGATCAGCGTCATTTCATCGCTGTCCGCAATCTGGGTCTGCAGGTAGTTCACATTGCCCTTGAAGCGACCGTAACCGGCAAACGCACTTGGCGCGCCCACAATGGTCGCGTCTGGCTTGCCGGGGGCACGGTTGAAACCGAAGCGACGAGCGTCGGTATCCAGAGTGAACCAGCCTTCCAGGCCGCGGGTGATCGGAGGGGCCACCTTGGTGTTCCAAGGTGCAGTGGTGTTACGCGCAATCAGTTGAACGCCCATAGAATCTTTCCTTAATCAGTTGAGTTGAAGTGCTGCGGCCGCGACGTATGCCGCAAGCGCTTCGTACAGGCCATGCCGGCCGGCACCTTCTGGGTGAATGAGGTTGAGGAAGTTGCCCGAGATAAAACCGTCCTGGTCTGGAGCAGAGGTAGCCAGCGGATAGCCTGCCTCGGAGCTGACGTGCGTCCAGGTCGGAGCCATGTAGACCTTGCTACTGGCGTAATCCGAAATTGCTTTCCGCATGGAGCGAATCATCGGTGCGTAGTGCGTCACCCACAGGGCATTGCGCTGGCTGCTGAACGCTGTTCCTGGGAGCGAGCGCACGATCCGAGCATTGGGCCACGCTGCGTGGATCTGCTTGTAGATCAGCATGTCGTCAGCGTAGATCTGGCTGCCGATCTCATCCGCAGTACGGTCGCGCACGTTGTTGGTGCCCAACGCATTGACCACCACGTCTGGCGTCTCCAGGCCGAATCTGGACTGGTAGAAGGCGACATCAAACACGTACCCGTTGCGAACGATGTCGGCTGGGTCGGCCCCCGTGGCCGCGCGCACAAACGGGTTCTTGCGCTGTTTCTCGACTTTGCCCATGGCCATGTACGCGGCTTCAGTGCCGGGCTCGACGATTTGAAGGCGATCAGTGATGTCAGCGGTGAAATCGCCGGTTTCCCAACCTTCGCGGCCCTCGCCGTATTCCCCGGTCATGTCCTCGTTGTTCGTCGGGCTGGCGGATCCGCGTAGGGTGCCGACCATAGTCGGATTGAAACCCAGGCCCTGCAGGTACAACTTCAAGAACTGCCCGCCCTGACGGTTCATGATGCTGTCGCCAATGACCAGCACCTTTACTGGGGTAGACGATTGCTGCGGCACGTTGAGGATCGTGAGTGGCATCGACAGTCTGGTGTCTTGAGCCGCGTCCGAGCGAAGCCGGATGGCGGCCGAACTACCGAACTTGCCGCCCTCGAGATGCAGCACGCTACCCTCGGTGATAGCGCTGGTGGTCATGCTATCAAGCGCGGCCACCACCGACTGGAAACGGTCGCGATGCACCAGCAATTCGCTGACATGGATTGCCATCTGACCTTGTTCAGGTACCGCGATTTTGTCGTGGAACAGCAGGCCTCCCTCGAAGGGGACGGACTGCTCAGAGGTGTTTTCCTCTGGGTTTCCCAGATCCTGAAGGATTTCGTTCTCTTCCGTCGTCACCAAAATCCCGGGCAGGTCCGTATAACGCATGTCCAGAGGGCCGAGACGAAAATCCTTGTCGTCGGCATACAGAACCGATCCACCCTCTTCGTCACCTATGAAGGTGATGGGGTTTTCGCTGGCAATCGAAAAGGCTGGCGTCGTTAGTCGCAGCTCAGATAGGGATGCCACCTTGTCAGCTTCTTCCGTGGTCACAATTACAAATTCCGTTTCATTGGTGTTTGATGCAATGAGCCCATTAATTGCCTCTATCGCATCTGCGCTTGAAACTCGACCGAGTGGAACCGCAACACCGGCATCATTTCGATAACGCGTTTCATAGGTGGCTCCGGCACTTGGAACGGTGAAGAACCGGTTATTGGTTCCAGTACCACTTGTTGCGGCGAGCCCATCGGCCACCGTCGGGTAGCTGTTTTTGCTTGCGAGAAACTCGGTGTAGATCTTCTTCAGCGTCGGCTTGGTGACGCCGTTGATAACGACAAAGTCCTCATCGGACAGAAATAGCTCATTGCCATTGGCCACAAGCTCCTGGAAGAGCTGAAGCGACTCTGCGCCGGTCATATTGTTTCCTCAATAAAAAAGCCCGCACAGGGCGGGCTTGCTAACTGCTGCGGCGTCATGCCGGCGGGAACTGGTCGTCGTAGGTGTAAACCCTGGCGTCGTAAGGCATCCCCTTCATCGCCGTGTTGCCGTTGGCTGGGTCGGAACTGGTGATCAGCACCGGGTAGGCCCAGCGCGAGGCCGGGCCGAACAGGATGTGCGGAGGTTCCAGCGATCCATCCACCTCTGGCGTGAAGTCCAGCGCATCTACCCGCACCGTGCACTGATCCACCTGCGTGGCAGTCCACGGCCCGGAAAGAGTGCCGTCCAGTCTGCGCACGCCGACCCGGTGCTCGCCGCCGGCACTGAAGTCCAGCGGCTCCGATGAGGCCAACAGCGTTCCTGACCCGGCCACCTCGATGCCCAGCAGAATCGCGCTCTGGCACCGCTTTGGAGAGTCATCGGCAACGGCTGCAAAGCTCAGGTAGCCGCTGTTGCTGCCGTCCATCTCGGTTTCCCAGGTGTAGATGTCGGTCCTGAACTTCTGGTGGCCACGCCGGCGCATGCCGATACGGTAGGCCCTGGTCCTGTCGCTGATGCCAGGCATCTTGATCTTCTCGACCTTGGTGCCGAGGTCACCTGGCCACCGGCACTCGACCGTTTCCCACGCCCAGGTGGTGCGCGAGAAGAACTCCACATCCACCCCATCGAAGTCGTTGATCGACGGCATGGCGCCGCTGATCTTGAGCATCTTGGTCATATTCTGTGGCGAGTAGGTCTGCGTTTTCGGGCCGTAGGTAACGTCGAACGCGGCCCGGGCACTGTCTCGAACCGGGCGTAACAGGCCCCGGAAGGTCACCAGCTCCCCGAACCCGCACGCCAGCGCGTTGTTGATCATGTCCTTGACGGTGATCGTCGACTCCAGCGTCTCGTCGTAGGTGTCACCCCGGGCAACACAGGTGTTGTGGAAGGCCTGCCACTCGGGCAGGTCTAGGTCGTCGTTCGTATAGCCGCGCTGCTTCAGCTGGTAGATGCACCAGGGCACGATGTCGCGGGTTGGCCCGGTACCGCCTTCCATCAGCGGTAGGATGCGGGTTGCCTCTGCGCTTACTTGGCTTTCGGACTGGGCAGAGAGACGGTCGCCGCCCCTGATGTTGCAGGTCATCACCGTCAAACCTGGATAGCTGGTTGGCGAGTTCTGCATGCGCCCCCGCAGGTCGGTCCAGGTGGCGTCGTCTCGGGCCTCGTCGTTGATTCGGCCCGGCCGGTCCTTGTAGAGCTTCCGCACCCTGGCCTCGGCGCGCATCGCGTAGGGAAGCGAAATCCTGACGGTGAACCCCTGAGCATCCAGGGAGCCCCCCCAGTTCACTTGCTCGAGCTCAGTCCACGCACCCGCCACGTCAATGTCGCGGTACTCGAACACGTAGTAGGTCGGAATCTCGTAAATCTGCCCTTCCCGGCCGATGCCGCACAGGCCATTGGCGTAGGTGATCGACCATTCAAGCTCGGTCACCTTCTCGTTGGCCGGGCAGCAGGCAAACGGCCCTCGATACCCACCCTGCAGGTTGGAGGCGTCCAGCGTGATCAGGCCATTGACCGTTTGCATGGCGTTGAAGCCAGGCCAGCCTGCATCGGTCGCGCCGGACGATGAGAGGCGCTCGACCGCCAGCAGGTTCGTGCTGTAGGCGGTGATCCTGTAGCGCAGGCCGCGGGGGCCAATCGTGGCCAGCCCCTGCCCCAGGGCAAGGCCAACCACCGGCGAGCCGCCGTCATAGTTCAGGGTCATCTCGGCAGGCTGCTCAGGCGTGCCGCTGGTGGTGGCTGTGCCTGTGGCACCGACCGGGGAAGACCCCAGGATTGTGGATGCGCCGGTGGCGGTGATGCCCTGCCCGGTGAACGGGGTCAGTTCGACAAACCGCACGCGCCCGCTGCTCTGCTGCGCCTGGATAGGCGAACCACTCAGTTGGGCATTCAGCGCAGTCACCAGCCCGGCCAGGTCGGTGGTCGCCGTATTCAGCGTCACCGGGTAGGTCGAACTGCCGCGCGCCAGGCTGAAGCTGAGCGGCGTCACGTTGAAATCGTAGCGGCTCGGAGCCGCAGAGCCGGTTAGCGTAGATGCCGTGCCCGGGTCGGCAGGTACAGCCGGGCTGTAAGGCGTGTAGCTGTGCACGACGTACAGGCCAGCGTTCGCCCCGGCCACCTCAATGAGCATCCCAGCCGTGGGATTCAGCATCTCCAGCGGGCCACGGATGATGTCGCGGCCTGCGCCACCGTCGATCACCGTGTAGGTATACGGCGCAAGCACCCGAACGATGATGCCGTTCGACCAGTCGGCCGGGAACTGGCCTGAGCCGGCCGGCACGCTGATCGTATCGCCGACGAACTGGTACGCCGAAGCCGTGGCCGACCTGGTGAGGTCGGTGGCCATGGTCAGTTCCAGGCCGGCCGAACCGCTGGAGCTTGCCCCTACCTCAGGAACGTTGAACCAGTTGATGTGGGCTGGGTCGCCCGACAGATCAGCACCTGGCGGGTAAATCGTGAAGGTTGCATCGGACCCCAGGGATATCAGCGGGGTTTCGCCAACCTTGACCTTAGCCAGCGGTACCTCGTACTCGCCTTCGCCGATGTACAGCAGCATTTCCACGCGCTGATCACGCGGCGCGACATGCGCCCGGCGGGGCTGGGTCAGGTAAGACGGATAGACCCGCTGGTGCCCTGCGATCTGGCGAACTGGCTCGCCCAGCTTGACCTTGTTGCCCTTGGCGCTGGCCTCGGTCAGTGGATCGCCCTGCTGGGTGCCGGCGCTGGATGGCATGCCGGGCATCTTGGGCGTGAGCAGCTTGGAGACCGCCTTAACCCCTGCGAATAGGGTAACCGCCATGAAAGCCTGCTCAAGACCTTTTGGCTCTCGGTAGATCTGCAGCAGGTCGGACGGCTTGAACTTCACCTTGTGCCATAGGTGATGGCCGATGATCTCGTCATTCAGCACCACGCTGAATGGCGGGCTTTCCCGGCGCTCGTACGACTGGGCCTGGCTCTTCAGCCACTCCTCGATCGTCATACGGCGGTCGGTCTTCCACGTGCCGAGTGGAGCCGTGTTGCTCAGCTTGTTCGGATAAAATTCGATCATCGGTAATACACCACCCTCGGGTGAGCGGCTTCGAACTCGCCAGTCGTCCGGAGGCATGCGCCGCCGGGGTTTGTGTCCAGCACCTTCAGCCGGCCCTCGCTTTCCACCACCACGCCGACGTGTAGGCACAGCGCGCCCCGGAACACGGCGGCAATGGCGCCAGGCTCCGGCGCGCATTCCTCCATGCCCTGGCGCAGGTCGTGGTAGGCGGCGGTGTTGGCCCTGAGCTTGTTCTTGCCCACGGCGCCGAGGCTGGGCAGCAGCGGCAGGCCGAACACCTCATGGCGCACGGCAATGCACAACCCCCAGCAATCGAAGGCAATAGGCCCCCGTGCACCCTCGCGATACGGGGCGCGCATGAATTTTTCGATCATGGTTAGAGGTACTTGAGGCCAGGTGCCAGGGTGGTGGTCAGCACGGTGCGCAGACCGTTGGTGTTGAGCAGGTCGAAGAATCCGGCGGTGAGCTTGGCCACGTCGTCTTCATATTCCCGGCTGAGCAGCGTCATGCGGTACCGCTCTTGCGGGAACGTCAGGTCTTCGGCCAGGTAGCGCCGAAAGGTGATAATAAAGCGGTCATCGGCTGCCTTGGCTTCCTCAACGACCTCCTGCACCTCGCCCGTGACGTTGTCCAGGCCCAGCACCAGGTTCTGGAACGCGCTGTTGTCGTTCTTGGGCAGGGCCAGGTCCATGGCCATTGCGACGAAGGTCAGCGTGCGGCCATCCTCGGTCGTGCACACCCGGTCTTCCCAGCCAGAGCAGTAGCAGTGCGAGACTGTTCCGCCCTCCTTCCGCGCCTCGATCGTGTCGACAAGCTCACCACGGCCCGAGGCGTAACACTCTTCGATCAGGCTCATCCGAAGTACTCCGTGTGCCATTTCTCAAGGATGGATTGAAGGTTACCGTTGAACTGATCCAGCGGCATGCCCAGGTAGGCGCCGAGGTACTGGTCCTCGGTGTAGACCGGGCGCTCTTTGAGCTGCAGGACCGCCGAGTACCGCCAGCGGGTTATCTGCGTCAAGTCGGGGCCTTGGTAAATGCCCTTGAAGTGCGCCTGGTAGGTTTTTAGACCCAGCGGCGTCTGCAGCTGCATCTCGAACCATTCAAAGCCGTTGTTGATGGCCCATACGTACCAGCCCTCAAACAGCGCCGCCTCTTCCTGGCTGAAGTTGAAGTTGACCTTCACCTCAGTCGGCACATACCTGTGCCTGACCCGGTACCGCGTGCGCCCAGTGGTCATCTGGGTTGCCCGCATCGGATCAACCGTGCTCAGGCCATACCCCTCCTGCAGAGGAAGTGGCAATTCTGCCGGGTATTGAATCATTGCCATTCCTCGTCAAGGGCATGGCCTAGATAGCAATGTGACAGCTATCTGACCTATGCTCGACCGCCTCCGCTTCCTGGGCGTGAGGGCCCAGCAAGGGAAGTGGGGTTTCATAGGTGAATAAGGAGAGAAACATGATCGGACGACATAACGTCGCCAAGGATGAGCTTAAGAAGTTCAAGTCTTTGCTCAATGAGTACGGGAGAACCCCGATAACTGATCAGCGCAGCCAAATACTGCTGCATGATGCGCTTTCCAAGCTTGGGGCCACCCTGGACATCATCCTGATGGACTTGCAGCAGCTGAACGAGGAGAGCCCGGCCAACCGAAAGCCTGAGTGACAGGATGGCCAGGCGTCAGGCTGATGCTCGGCGCCTGGCCACCAGGGCTACATCGTCGCGTACATCGCTGGTTAGTTGCGCAGATTTCCTTGCGCGAATCAGAACCATGCCTTCGCCAGGAACTTTGATCTCGTCCTCGTGGGTGTCGAGAGAACCCAAGGTCCATGCATTCTTGAACACATCGACCCACCCTTCGCCTTCGCGCTTCACCTGAACTTCGACCTCTGAGGTCGCCGGGAGAATCGCTCCGTCTCGGGTGATGGTTGCCAGCCCGCACTGGAAGCACACGCCCAAATCGAAGTCAGCCAAGTCGACCGGCTCGCCGCGGGTTATCTCGACCCAGTCATGATCCAGGAGGAATGACTTCGCCCGGCCAGCCGGGAATTTTGCTTCTGCAACTACTTGCTGTTCCATGTGAATCTCCTGATTTTTAGGTGAGAGGGCTGAGGCCCAGCGCTTCCTCGATGCGGGCGAGCCGCCTTTGCAGCAGAAGCTCTTTCTCATCAGTTGGAACAACGGGGTCGGGCACGGTTGCGCCCGCCCCGCTGTCGGCCTCGTCGGTTTCGGTGGTCATGGGATCTACCTACGTTGGGTTGCGCGAAAGCCCGTAGGCTGCTTCGATGGCCTGGGCCCGCTCGCCCCCGCCCCAGATGTCAGCCACGAAGGCGTCAATCTGCAGCTGGCCGTCGTCACCGGTGCGCTGATCAACAGTGCCGGCACGGGACCTGTCTTCGATCAGGTTGACGGTGACTTTTGGCTGGGCGGCCACGGGCGCCTGGGTACTGCCGGACGATTGCGTCGAAACAACCGAACCGCCACCACCAGCCACCGATACCCGCTCGTTCGAGTTGATCGCCTCCAGTAGCGCCCGGTTGCGCTTGGTGGCCGCTGCATTCACCACGAACTCCCCGTCGCTCAGGCGGGCCATGATGCTGTCGGAGGTGCCGGTACCGGCGCCTGACACATAGCCACCAGTAGCGAACCCCGGGATTACAGCCAAGCTGGATGCCAGAGCAGTGGTCGAGGTCAGCGCTGCCGCCGCTGGCACGGAGTTGGCGCCCAGCGTTGCAAGGGATGCCATCGCCGCCGCCGGTGCCCAGGCCGTGGCCGTGGTACCCGCCAGGATCATGCTCTGGCCGGCCGCAGCGGTGCCGAGAGTGGCGTTCAGCGCAGCATTCAGCGCCATCTGCACACCCATCTTCACAAAGCCCGCGAGGATATCGCGCACCACGTTACCGGCGATGTCACCCAGGTTGCTGAACGACAGCTGCCCGGACATGATCGCGTCGGTGATGTCGGTGGAGATGTTGTTGAACGCGCTGGAGAAGATCGACTGAGTCTGCCCGGCGATGTCGCGCGCCTGGTTTCCGAAGTTCTGCACGGCAGCCGTCCACCCGTTGATAGGGTTGAGCATGGCCTGATCCATCTGCGCCCAGCCTGCCTGCATCGCTGCAAGCTGCTGCGGTAGGAACTCGTTGATTGCGTCGATCTGCCCTTGGAGCGCCTGGCGCTGCTTCTCGTCCGTGGCGTTGGCCAGTTCGGTCTGCAGCTGCAGCAAGCGGTCGTTGGTCTGCATCTCCAGGTTCAGTCGCTGCTGCATGCGCGAAGCCTGCAGGTCGCCCATGCCAATGCTGGCGGCATCAAGCTGGTACTGTGACTGCTCGTTCACCAGCTGGCGTTGCAACTGGGCACGGTACTGCTCGACGGCGGTCAGGCCCTGTGCTCCTTTCAGGGCTGATGCGTAGTTGATCGAGGCCTGGGCCAGCGCCTTGCTGTATTCCTCCTGGGTGATCTTGCCCTTGCTCAGCGCCAGATCTAGCTGGCCCTGTTCCTTGGTCAGCGCCCGGGCGGCCTGGGCTGCTGGGTCGTACTGGCCGTATAGGCGGGCGAAGGTGTTTTCCGCCTCGGCCACGCCACGGTTGACGTTCTTCGGAGCGTTCTTCTTCGCCTCCCGGGTTTTGATGTCCGCGATTTCCTGCTCGATGTTCTTCCGGGCTGTGGCGTATTTTGTTTCTTGCTCAGAATTGAAGCCGCCCGCCGCCATCGCATCGGCACGGGCCTTGTCGAGATCCTCCAGCTGTTTCTGCAGCTTCTGGGTCTGGGTTTGCGCGGCAGTGAACGTCGAGTTGATCAGGTCCACGCCTTTTTTGCCGGCGTCTTGAACAAACCTGTTGGTATTCCCTTCCCACGCCTTCCAGGCTTCGTCGGCAATACGACCTTGCAGCTCAGTCGCTCGCTTTTCGAGCGCCTTTAGGCTGTCAGGGTTTACGCCCATCAGGCTGCTCGCGGCAGTCCCATATTTGCTGATGGACTTGCGCGCTTCGGCGATCTGGTTATAGACGTCAGCCAACTCCTGCTCGGGAGTTGTCTTCCGGCCGACATCAAGCATCGCGTCCCAGGCTTTCTTGGCGAAGCTGCCCAGGGATTGCCAGGCTGATTCGAGCGAGCCGAGATTGCTCTCCATCTCTGCCGATCTGGTGCTCAATGCCGTGGCATAAAGATCGGTAGCCGCCCTGGCGGCATCAATTGTTTTCCCCTGCTTTTCCAGGGAGATGATGTTCGCGTACTGGCTTGCAGTAAGGAAGTTGAGCTCTGCATCGAGCTTCTTCACCGCCTCAACTGGACCTTTAGCGATCTCATTGAAGGAATGGACCACCTTCGTAACGTCTTCCCCGGTCTGCTTCGACCAGGCCAGTGATGCCTTGGTGATCTGCGCATACATCGGGGTAAGGGCGTTACCGGCCCCGGCAAGCTGTTCGAGAACCTCCGATGCCGCACCAACCGTCGTGCCTGTAGCAGCGACCTGTTCTGCAAGCCCTGCCAGTTCGCTGTAGCTGGTGCCAGCAGCGTTTCCGTTTCGGATAATCGCATCGGTAAGCCGATCCGACTCCTCGGAGCCCTTGTAGTAGGCCAAGGCCAGCGTTCCGGCTGCTGCGGCCGCCACTGTGAACGGATTCACCAGGCCAAGGACATAACCACCAAGAGCCTTGGCGGCTGGAAGAACGCCGCCAAACATATCCTTGAGCTGGCCGCCCTGCTGCAGGAAGACCGTAAGCGGTGCTTGACCGCCCTGAAGGCTGACCGCGATATCGGTAAACTGGGCAGGAACCCCGCGCAGGGCTGCCTGGTATGCCTTGGCTGACATGCCGGCCTTGTTCATGGTGGTCGTCGTTTCACCGAGAGCCTCTCGCATCGTATTGATGCGCTGGGTGTACTCGACGAACGTGTCGCTCTCGACCACGCCAGCCTTCTTCAGCTTCGCCAGCTTTTCCTGCATATCGTCGAGACGACCCAAGGCAGCAACCGTTGGGTTTATCTGGCCCAGCAGCTGGGCTAGCTCTTTCCGCTGATCATCAAGACTACTGCTCACGCCATCTGCTGCGGTGGCAGCTGCGTCGCCAGCCTTTTCCATGCGCTCAAGGGATGTTGTCAGGTCGTCCGCATTGCGCTTTGCGCCCCGCGAGTCGATCGTTACCGCCAGGCGGGATTCCTGGGTCATACCTTTCTCCGGGCATAAAAAAACCCGCCGAAGCGGGTCTTGTATGTTTTGGTTGCTAGCTCACCGCTAGTGAGCTGCCGCAGTGCTTGCACTTGATGGCTTCCACCTTGATATCTTCTGCGCAGAACGGGCAGGTTTTGGTGGCAGTCTTGGCTGGTTGTTCTGCCTGAATCTCTTTTTCGGCAACGACTACTGCCGGCGCTGCTTCTGGCTTTTTGAAGGCCCATACCAGCGCTACCACCCACCCGATCAGCGACCATCCGAGGAACAGGTTCACGAGCGCGATGGAGGCAATATTGGTATGCCCGCGCAACTTGGCTTCGATTGTTGGAAGCATGTAGAGCAGCGGAACGGTGATCAGCCCTGAAAACACGATCAGCTTGCCAAAGGCGTTCAGCTCATTGGCCGGCACTGTGCCCATCCCGATGCTGTATGCAGCCAGAAATGCCAGAACCAAGAATCTCACTGCGAACATATTGTCATCCCTGTAGAAACGTATGGCCGGATGCTAGCACTTCAGGGCTGTGCGGACCAACGGGTCTACAGGTTGACAAGGCTACTTCTTGGTTCTGGGCTTAACGCTCTCTTTCTCCTGCTGCTCATCCCACCGCTTCCGGAACTCGTCGTCCAGGGCGAAGATGGCGGTGTCGAACTCTTCGCGGCATATCACCGAGGGGTAGCGGTCCAGGTATTCGGTTATCGCAGATGGCGCGATCGGGGCCGGCGCGCCAATCATGCCGACGTACTGCCGGGACCGACCGATATGCCCGTAGGCCTCCAGGATCTCCGCGACCACATCGTCGATCTCGGGTGGTTCCTGAGCGGTCAGCCCGAGGCGCTCATGCTTCCAGCGCTTTTTCTCGTTCTCCGGCCCGGCCCAGTCCCTGCCCCAGCGATATGCCGCTACTGCTTTTCCGCAGTGGCCTGGGCCTGCTCCTCGATCCGCTTGGCGATATCCAAGGCTGTGCGCAGGGCCAGGAAGTAGATGCTGGGCATCTGCTCGATCAGGACCTTGCACAGCTGCGGGGTGTACTTGGCGGGCTCGCCCGGGCGCTCTTCGACGTCGATGCCCTGCCAGTCCTTGATCAGGTGCTTGGCGGCCAGGTCGATGAACAGGTCGTCGTCGGTTTCGAGCTCAACATCGGGGATAGAGTCGATGGTGAAGCCTGCCGTGCCCACGCCAGCTTGCTGGTTCAGCGCGGCGAGGTGCCGGCGAATCACGGCCTGGTGCGACTTGTAAATCGGGTTGGCGATGGATGCGACCAGAATTGCCGCTGTGTCAGGGCCCTGATCGCATTTCACGGCCAGGCCGCCGGGGCCAACCTTGAAGTGAACCCAGCGCTCGCCGTTGATATCCAGTTCAGGCTTTCTTGCAATCGTGATACCCATGGAATTCCTCTGCGGTAAAAGGCCCGACGCACACCGCAGGGCGCGCCGGGCAAAGGGTTAAGCGGTGACGGTGACAGCGCAGGTGTCGGTCTTGGTGCCGTCTGCAACGCTGGTGGCCGTGATGGTGGCGGTGCCGACTGCCAGAGCGGTGACCAAGCCGGTCTCGCTCACGCTGGCGATAGTCGGGGCGGAACTGGTCCAGGTGACTTGCTGGCTGGCACCTGCTGGGGTGACCACGACTTCCAGGTCGCTGGTGTCACCAACTTCCAGGCTCAGGGTGGCCGGGGTCACATCCACGGCAGCCACAACGATCGGCGCCGGCAGGCGGGTGATGGTCGGGGCTACGCGGCGGGCGGTGTAGTTCAGTTCCACCTGGATGATGTCGGTCGAGCCGCCATCAGGCCAGTCAGCGGTCACTTCCATCTCGGGGATCAGGAAGTTGTAGCCGCCGTCAGCGTTGCCGATGGTGAATTCCAGGCTGATCGCGTCATTACCCTTCTGGGCTTTCCACAGCTCATAGGCCATCTTCGACCAGCTGATTGTGATCGAACCGGACGGGGTGAACGTGGTGGCAATGATGTTGCCCGGGTACGGGTTGCCGTTGCCGATGCAGCGCTGGGTCTGCACGGCGTTGTCGAACTGCAGGTTGAAGCTGTCGACGCAGGCGTTGTCTTCGCCCACCTGTACGCCGTTGATCTTCAGGCCGCTGATGTCCTTGAAGCTGAAGCGGCGCTGGCTGGTCTCGGACTGGGCGTTGACGATGAACGACGTGTTGTCGCCCTTGTCATCCCAGGCGCGCGCGGCCATGGTCGTGGTGACCGTGACCTCGTTGTCGCCTGGGAAATCGAAGTTCATGGTCGCGACTTGCACGCCGCGGGCGATCGCCGAGACACCGATATCGGTCGCGTAGGATGCGATCGAGAAGGTGATGCGGTCGTCGCCCATGGTCAGGACGTTGCCGGCCCAGTCCTTGCCGAAGCAGGAGGCCATGAAATCGTCCAGTGCGCCAAAGCGCCATTTGGTCTCGATGTCGCCGCCAACGTCCACGGTGGTCTGGGCGGTGCCCTGCGACATGCGGGTGAAGCCGATTTCGTTGTTCTCTTCCGAATTGAAGGTTGGCATCAGGCCGTTGCTGATGCGGGTCAGCACCTTCCAGTCGCCAGCAGGCGTTACGCCTGGCGTCACCTCTTTGATGGAGGCGAGTTGTACTTTTGCACCGCTCGACATGGGGTGTTTCTCCTGTGGGTAGGCGTAAAAAAACCGCCTCGTGGCGGTGCATTGGTTGGATTCTGATCAGGCCGCGTCGAGGCCAAGGGTCATTTGTAGCTGGTCGCGCCAGTATTCGACCTGGTGCTCTAGGCCTGGCTTCTTGTTGCGCCAGCGGGCCAGTTCGCGGCCACTGAGGCTTGCAACAGCCTTAGCGTCATCAAGGGCACGACAAGCGCGGTCAAATTGCTGCTTCTCGTTCAGCTCGCCGCGCAGTAGGGCGTCAATGTGCAGGTCGGCCCATACGGCGAAGTCATCGTCGAGCCAGCGAGCGAATGCTACCGCGAGTTTTGGGTGAAGCCAGGTACCCTGACCCTTGCCGCCCTTCACTGCCTCGACAAGACCGAAGTGAGATTTTCCCACTTCGGTGTCCAGGCCCAGTGCTCTCGCCAGAGCCTTGAGGTAGCTGATGCTTGCGGGCAGGCGAAGCCAATCGACCGGGCGCTTGCCGAAGCGCTTGGCTACGTCCGTGGCGTTGATCCACCCGTCACTGTTGAAACGCACGGCTTTGCCTTGGTAGTGAAACGGAATGACGTTGCTCTCGATCATCTGTGACACCTCGTTCATCAGGCGAATAGAAACGCAGCCGGGGCGGACGGATGAACGAACATCCACCGTTCGGCTGTACGGGCCTAGGCTGCGTGTTTTGTTGCCTTGCGGCAGAAATTGGCGGGCTCAGTAGGCCCGGTATGGAACCCGAACGTTTACCTGGTACCAGCCGTGGCCGTCATCGCCAACGCTCTGCGGGGACGCCTCGAAGAAGTCGAACGGCCCTTCTGGCGCGCTGTAGTACTGGAACTGGGTGACCAGAGTGTCTACGGCCCTGGTGATTGCCAGGGTGCCGCTGTAGCTGGGCACAAACAGCTGGATGACGACGATGCCGGTCTGGCGCACGCATGGTCCGATGCCGACCTCTGGCGTGCTGCTCAGGCCGGGGATATCCGCCAGGCGCGCCCAGATGCTGCGACCGGCAGGATCAAATGGCTTCGGCGGGTTCGGGTAATCCACTGCATCAGCAGGGATCCCGGTCCATTGCGCCATGCGCCCGATGACGATGGCGCGGATTTGTTCGAAGGTCATGAGTAGGCCTGCGAGACGCCATTGAACGACACCGCATAGACGCCGCCAGGTGCCTGGGTCGAGTGGCCGTCCTCTAATTTCTCGGCGTAGGGCAAGTTCGTTTGCAAGTAAATTACGGTGAAGGGCTCGAGGCCTGATAGCTGCCTCTGCCCCTCAGCAATGGTTTCGACGCCTGTCTTATCGATCCTGGTCGTCTGCGTATAGACCGGCGCGCCAATGCTGACGATGTGGCTACCCCTGAATCTTCCTCCCGAGTAGCCGGGTGGCGGTGAGCTCTTCCATAGATCAGGGTTGCCCACGGGTGACCGCAGAACGATCTCCCCAAGCATCGCCATTGCTATCGCCCTAGATCGCTGCGTCAGCGCATCCTCAACCACGCCGGCAAATGCACTTGGTGGCGTGCTCCACCCTCTCCCCTTGGCCATGGCTACTTCCTCAGCTGGATCTCGTAATGCGCCTTGGCAGGGTCAATGCCAGGGCTAACGATTCGGTACGTGGCTTGCTGGCCGGTGAGCAGGTCCTCGGCCGTGATCTGATGCCCCACTGCCGGCCTGTCGGTGACCTCATTGGCCAGGCAGATCAGCAGCACGTCCCCCACCAGGATGTTCAGACCATCAATGCGCCGGCTGTCGTAGCTGTCGAGCACGCCGCGGCCGATGTAGGTGACCGGCTGGGCGGTGGTGGTCTCGCTTACCGGATCCCATACACCCGGCCCCATGTAGGTACCGGTGAATGCCGATACCGCATCGGCCAGATCATCGTCAAAGGCCTCGGCCAGGTCGACCTGGATGTCATCTCGCAACCCCATGGCTACCCCCGTTTCACTGCGAAGGCGAATGGATTGCTACGCCAGGGCGTGAGCAGGGACAGGGCCAATTGCACGCAGGCCGGCTGGGCAGCCGTGCTGGTCTTGTCGACAGAGCCGAAACTCTTGCTGGTCGACACCGAGCCGGCCTTGACCGTCTTGGCTTCGAGCGAACCCTCGGTCTGCTGGACGTACAGCTTTCCTTGGGAGGCGCACTTAGCCAGCCTGGCTCCGGCCTGCTTCACGTCGTCCGGGATGTCGTCCATGTCGATGCCAACCAGATTGAGCGACGTCAGGTAGGCATTCGCCTCGAAGACCGCTTCTTCCTTGTCGGCGTCAGGCGCCCAGCCAGCCCCGAGGATAGAATCCACGTCGGCCACGTTGATGTAGGTAGCCATCAGGCCTCCGCTTTAATGAATGGGGCGGCAGCCCCGGTGTTACTTCTTGTCGAGCTCGTCGACCAGTTTTTGCAGCGACTCTTTCGAGGCGTTGGCGCGGTAGGTGACGCCTGCCTGGTCCAGCTTGGCCTTCAGCGCCTCGACCTCGGGATCAGCGCTCGCCGCCTTGAGAGATTCGATGTGCTTCAGCAGCTCTGCCTTCTCCTGCTCCAGGCCGGCAACCTTCTGCACTTCACCGTCGCGCTCACGCTGCAGGCTGGCGACGCCGGCATTAACGGCCTCCAGCACCTGGAACAGGCGGCCTGCTGTTTCGCCCAGTTCGCCCTCTGGGCGCTCCAGGCTCTGAGCAGCGAAGGATTCGACGATCACCCCGACAGAGGCCAGCTCTGCAGTTAGGCGATCAAGCTCAGCTTGATCCGGGCCTTCAACGAGGGCCACACGCTTCGGCGCCTCAACAAAAGTCACTTCAGCACCAGCATCTTCGTAGGCGTCGGCCACCTTTGGCCAGTCACCTACGATCACGACCGCCTTCACGCCAGGCTCGGGGCGGTCGAAGTGCTGAGGATTGCGATAGCGCTTACCCGGCTCGAACCCGGAGGCCTGCGCGGTGTAGATCAGTTCCATGATGATCTCCAAGGCGACCCATTACGAGTCGCCCGATGCGTGATTACGGAGTGCCCAGGTCGATCAGCACGCCAGCAGTGGCCTTATCGCTGGTTGCGTACTTGGCCCAGTTGGCACCAGCGCCCACAGCGGCCAGGTTCGGGTTGATGCCGCCGGTTGCGTCGGCCCAGCTGTAACCCAGCAGATCCAGGTTGAAGGTGCCCTCGGCGCGGAAACCCATCGCCAAGTTTTCCTGGGTGTTGATCGGGTACGAGCGGAAGCCCGGGGCCTGGGATTCGGTGACGCGAATCGCGCCGGACTGCAGACCGAAGATGGTTTCGGCGGGATGGGTGTCGGTAACCAGTACCGGCTTGCCCATGGTGCCCGGCTGGCCGCCGTAGATAACCACGCCCGCTTCTTCGTAGATCTTCTCGCTGATCGCCTGATCCACCATGTCGAAGTAGGTGGCCGAATCCATGGTCCACAGCGCGATGCGTCCGAATCGGTCGCCAAATTTGCGCATGCCCTTGGTCAGAACCTTCTTGCCGTCAGTGGCGAAGCTGCCGGTGGCGACCATGTTGGCGTTCGCACCGATCGAGGCCTTGAGGGCGGCCATCGCGTACTGGATGTAGCCTTCCAGCACTGCGTCGGCATAGTCCTGGCCAACCAGCTCGGAGAACTCTTCAGGCGAGCGAGCGCGACGCTTGAAGGCCTCTTCGGTAGTCTCGTAAGGGCCGTACTTGAACGGAACCTTCACACCGACCATCTCGCCGGCACCGATCTTGGAGCCGGTCACGGTAGCGCTGGAGTTCACGTCGCGGTGACCGATCGCGCCGCCGATCTTGTAGAAGGCCCGCTTGCGCAGGTCACCTTCGATCAGCTCGTTATTCAGCACGATGGCGCCATTCGACGAGGCGTTGAAGACATCGATCACGTCCTGGATGCGCTCCAGGTAGGCGGTTTGGGCAAGATCGTTGTAAACGATCATGTCCGAGTTGACGGTGGTAGCCATGTGTTACTCCCTATTTGGGCAATTTGAGGTAGGCGCTCTGCCCGTGCGCTTCGATGAACTCGCGTTTCTGGGTAGAGGACATTTCGGAACGTTTCAGCGCGGCCCCGCCGCCACCTTTTGCACCCCCGGCCCCGCCGCCAGATGCTTTACTGCCAACAATCAGCGGGCCAAAGGCCGGATCGTTGGTGAATTCTGCTTTCAGCTCGTCCAGCGTTGCCGCCGAGAGCTTGCCGGCTGCGTCCAGCACGACAACGGTGGGTTTACCGTCGCGCTGCTCGACGCTCAGCCGGCGCTCGATGTGGGGAAGCAATGCCTTGGCGCTGCCTGGGACAGCCAAGCTGGTGGCGATCTCGGTAGCGGTGCGCCCCACGGTCAGATCCCGGATCTGGCCTTGCAGGGTGCTGTTGGTGGTTTCGAGCTGGGAGGTCAGCTCAGCCTCACGGCGGGCGTACTTCTCGGACCAGGACTTTTCGAGCTCCTCGACGTTGCCCGACTTGCGGGCGGCCTCTTCGCGCTCGAGGCGAGCGGTTTCCTCTGCCTCCTTGCGCGCCTTCTCGGCCGCCTTCTTCTCACCGAGCAGTTCGTCAACCTTGGCCTTCAGGCCGGTGACGTCTTCCTGCTGCGGGAGCCCGTCGATACCGAGGACGAACTTGCCGTCCTTCTCGACGTACAGGGCCTGGATGGATTCATCTACGCCTTCAAGGCTGTCCAGTTGGAATTTCAAGGTCATTGCTGTCTCCCAGAGACTTGGTGCAGGCCCTGCCTGCAGGCATAAAAAAGCCCCGTCATTGACGAGGCTGTTAAAAGATCAGCGGAATATTAGGCTTAGTGCTCTGGACGAGCTAAACGTCGGCTAATTCCTTACGAAGCGCTTGAATAAAATCTCCGTCTAATTCGGCTCGAAACTCCGCCGTGGCAGTGCCAACAACAAGCAGCAATCCATCAAAATTTCTACTTCCAAACTCGTGCTCAAGCTCGATAGCAATATCGAGGAAGAGGGACTGACTGATCGCAAGGCGGTTAGCGTCCCCATACTCGTATCGACCAACCATCTTTTCGTAACCAGAAATCGGAGAGCGATTGAGCTTGGCTTGTTTCCTCGTTCGCTTTGAGCGAATAAATATCCCTTTCACCACTGCCGGCTTTTCGCCTATGGAGACGAGGTCAATTGTGAGGTTGTCTCTGGAAAAGTACTGACTTATCTCGATCTTAGCGGTGTTGTCCCTGCGTTGACGGTCAGCCAAGTACAAGGCCACAAAAGCCGCAAACACCGTCCCAACTCCGGACAGCCAGTCGGCAAAAACGCTTCCATCGGGTACGAATTTGACCGTCGATGTTGGATTCAGATTGATTCCGGCAGCCAGCCCTAGCATCCCGGAAGCTGCACACGCAGCCAACCCACCAACCCAATACACCAATCTCATCTGCTGAAATTTTCCAGTAAAGTGGCAATCCGCCACTCTAAATGCCAGCCTTCTCAAAAGCCATCGGCTCACGCTCGCGCAGCTGTTTGAGGGTCAAGGTCTTGCCGTTGTCATCGACAAAGCGGTCGATGGCGAGCTCGCCCTTGCTGAACAGCTTGTAGCGCTCAGGCCCCAGCACGTCCTTCTGGAACGATGCCGGCTGCCGGGCGAGCCATTCGCCATAACTGGTCTTGCTGCTGACCTGCTCGGCACCATCAGGGCCGACAGAAGGCCTGGTTGAGCCGGGGATCTCCCTGGCGAACTCGTCTTTCAGCACTGGGATGAGCGTGGTCCGGCACCGCCAGTGATACGGAGGCTTTGGCCCATCCAGCGGGATGATCGTCTGGTCGATGCTCATGCAGAACAGCGTGGTCCGGCTGTCCAGGGTGGCGATCCGCCGCATCCCCTTGAGGATGTCGTCGTTGTCCTTGAGCACCTCCACGCGCGCCGTGGTGGCGATGTGGTTGGTCATGGTGTTGACCAATGCCTGTGCCTGGTCACGCTGCTGGACGCCCAGTGACGTCAGCCGGCGACTGATCTGCCCGGACGTCTCCCCCAGTGCCGACCCCATGCGAATCTCGCTGATGATCTCGGCGCTTTTCTTGATGCCGTACTGATCGAGCGCGCCATTGATGCTGATGCGCTGACGGCCCTTGCCGACCTCCAGGTCGAGCGGATCGGCCAGAGCTGCTGCGGCGACCTGCTCCATGCTTGGCCTGTTCAGCTGAACGACCGTCTTCACGACCTTGCCCAGCAGCGTCATGTTGAACTCGGCCTCGTAGCCGCCGAACTCGGCAAGGTCGAGCACGGCCTGCTGCTTCATCTCGCCGTACACGCCCGCCAGCTCGCCCTGTAGCTCTTGGATCTGCTTTTCGTACCGTTGGGTACCGTATCGACTCAATCCTTCCGATACGCGCGATTTGGCGGTGCCAATGGCCTTGGTGATGAACTTGGCCAGACGCTTGAGGCTTCCCCCGGCGTAGCGCTGCACGTGGACCTGGTGGCGAGTCGCTGCGTCGGACAGGTAGCCGTCACTGCTCATCGCCGCCATCTCCGGTGTCGTTGCCGGTCACCGGCGGTTGCTGGGCCAGGTCATCGTCGATTTTCTCGTCACTGCGGTCCGCCTCCAGCACGCCACCCTGACGAAGATTGACCCGAACATCCCGCTTGGCGATGAAGCCCTGTTGCCACAGCTGGATCTGGGCCAGGATGTCCTGGGCGGTCATCGTCTCGTCGAAGAACGATTGGTTGAGCCAGAAGACCGTGCCGTCCTCGTCCGGCTCGCCCATCATGAAGCGCTCGGCGTCGAGGATGGCCCGTTTCAGGGCCTCGGACACGTTGCCAGCAATGGTACCCAGCACACTGTTGTCCGAGCTGTAGCGGATGCGCACGGCCTCGGCCGTCTCGGCACCGCCCGCCTTCTGCACAATGCGTGCGCCGATCATCAGCATCTGCTCTTCCTTGTCCTTGAGCAGCGTGCGGGCCAGCTGGCTCTCGGTTGCCTGGACGAGGGTGGCATTGCCGGCCTTTCCGAGGTTGTAGCCCCGGGTCGAACCGATGTGCATGCCGTTCGGGTTCAGCTTGGCGAAGTCATCGGCACTGATGTCGGTGGTGATGAACAGCGTCGGCTGGCTGCTGATGAACCCGCTCTCCTCCACCGTGGCACTGTTTCCGTAGTGCAGGATGTTCACGTCAGCCAGGTCTTCAAGAGGCGACTTGTCGACGCTGGCGTCGTTGTTCTGGGCGCCGTAGAAGCTGAACAGGATGTGGTCGAAGGGGCGACCATTCTTGTCGAGCGGCGCGACCTCGCTGTAGCTGTTGCCGTCTTCGGCGTAGACGCGCTGGACGTAGCGGCCATCAACAAGTAGCAGCACGCGGTACTGGGTGCCAGTGGTCCGCTCCAGGCTGTCCGGACTGAACACGGACACGCACTCCAACAGGCAGACATAGACCAGGCGCTTCACGCCATCGACCACCTGCTCGTCCCAGTCGATGATCGACTCGGCGCCGTAGTGGTGAATCAGCGCGCTGCGGCCCTGCATGTCAGCCATCGAGGACACGCCCTCAACCGCAGGGAAGTCCACGAGGAAGCCGCCCCGGCCAGCGTCCAGGCATTCGCCCACGGCGTCCTTGGACAGCTGCTCCAGGCTCGTACCGTCGCCGCTGGCGTTCTCCTTGAGGTACTCGACCCCGGCGGGCAACTCCAGCTCCGCAGTCTTGCGGAACACAGCGCCCAGCAGGCCAGTGCGCGTGCGCCCGGTGATGTTCAGGAACATCGCCCGCTTCTTATACTGCTTGTAACGCGCCTGGTTCTCGGGAGACTTGTTCTCCGGGTCTGGCATCGGCAGGTAGATATCGTGCTTGCGCACCTCGCGGGCGCCCGCCACGCAGCGCTTGACCAGCTGCCAGCCGGGCAAGGCCTCCGAGTACTCTGCCCGGGGAAGGAAATTCGGCATGGGTGGCCTCAGAAAGTGAACGAGATCGGCACGTGAGTGACCGGCCTGCTGATCGGATAGTCGTGATGGATGAAGTAGCCGCCTGCGTCGTTCGCGTGGTCGACGCCGGATTTCTTGTCAGGCTCACCATTGGGGGCCCACACCTGCTGCTCCAGCCCGTCTGCATAGGTCGGGCATCGCAGCGGGTTGATCAGGTAGCGGCGTTCGCCATTCGCATTGCAGAACATCGCGTTCATGGCGTTGATGCGGTCTTTCACCGGCGGGTTGGCGTCGGGCGCGATCACGGCAAAGCCGGCCTGGCGCAGGATGGCGATGTCCGTCTCGCTGGCATTCACCGACTTGCGCGACCCGCCAGAGGCGTCGGGGTAGATCCTGATCTCGCAGGTCTTCTCGTAGTCGCGGCCGTTGTGCCGCCAGTAGCGCTCCTTGATGCGCCGGATCATGTCCGGGGTGTCGAAGCCGTCGATCAGCTCATCCACCGCCCTGGGCTTGCCGTCAGCGCGCTTGACGTGCGTGATGGCGGCCATCTTGCCGACGTTGAAGTCCATGCCAATGAACAGCGGCTCACCCGCCTCGACTGTGTCGAAGCAGGAATTCAGCTTCCGGTCGTAGGCGTGGTAGATCGAGCCGGCATTGAGGTTGACGAACTGGCCATTCAGGTAGGCCAGGATCAGCTGGGCTGGGTACGACTCCATCAGCGATGGGATGTAGTCCGGGGGCAGGTTCAGCTCGTTATCGAACGTGCTGGCCTGCACCAGGCCGTACATGCCCTGCAGGGCCGGCTTCTCGCGCAGCTGCTTCACGAACTGCTGATAGACGAACTTGAACCCCTCGGGGGTGGTGGTTACGTCCACGCCGTTCTTCAGCCCGGGCACGTTGTAACGCATCCGGGCAATGATCTTGCGCCAGGCGTGCTCAGCCTTCAGCGCTGGCAGAACATCGAGCTCGTCGACCAGGGCGTGCCCGATCTTGAAGCCCACGATGGTCTGCGGCTTCTCCATCGAGCGGCAGATGGTCGTGCTGCGGTACTGGCCGCCGCTGTAGAACTCGACCTCCTTGTCGCTCTCCTTCGTCTTGACCTTCAGGCCCCAGTCGAAAGCCACTTCCTCGATCGTCGGGAAGAAGATGTCGCGGATCTGTGGATACGTCGGCGCGAAGTAGCCGGAATCGATCCGGGGCCACTCCCACACGTGCTTGCACAGCGCCGCGCAGCCTACCCAGGTCTTGCCTGAGCCGAACCCGGCCACGAAGCCGCGGAACTTGTTCTCCATCCGGAGGAAGTTGGCCTGCGGCACGTTAAGAGACGGCATCAGGCTTCCTCGCGTCCACCACGTCGACCTGCACCCTGGTGGGCGGCACGTTGTCGTGAGGGTTTTCGTTCTTGGTCTGGCGATTCACATACACGTCGCCGACTTCCTTGGCCGCCTGCTCAAGGATTTGAAGGGCCAGCCCGTAGTTGCGCATCCCTTCGACCTTTTCGGCCAGCCTGCCCAACGTGCGGAGCCGGTAGGCCCGATTCGCTATGGGGATCTCGGCTGTCTCTTCGCGGAATCGCGCACGAGTGTCTTCGAATAGGGTCCGCCAGCGCTTGGCTAGGTCACGCCCAGCACGCTTGGTCGGGTCATGCGCCTCGCACTTCTGCCGGGTCACCTCGATGCCGAATTCTTCTCGGACGGCTGCCGCGACTTGCGAGGGGGTATCGAAACAGGCCAGGGCCTGAACGATGAAGGCTTTCACCTCGTTGCTCAGGGCCGCCATAGGTTTTCATCCGTCGTGGGTCTGTCAGGGGTCAGGCAGACTTGAGCAGACAGGTTCCGCAGGCCCTCGCAATGTTGATCTTGGCCACCTCAGGCGGCCGGCTTGCAGCGTCGATCAGCTGCTGTACGTCGTGGCTTGGGCCATACCGGCGAACCACTCCGACGAACTCCTCGACGTCGTGCCCACGCATCTCAAGCTTGGGCATGCCGTCATCACCGAATGCCGGGGCTCCGTACTTATCGAGCTTGTGACCGATGTGATACAGCTCGTGCTCTACCAGGGCGCAGAACTCTGCCTCGGTACACTGGGCGCAGTAGTCGCCGGCCAGGGTGATGAGGAACTCTGGCTCCTCTCCGAACCAGTCCCGCATCTGCTGCTCTTGACGCGCCTTCTGCCAACCTCCAGCCCGGATCATCAGCTGTTCGGCCTGGCCCAGCACTGAGCGCCCCTTCTTGTTGAAGGCAGATGAGGCCCACATCACACCGACATTGGCGTCGATGAGGTGGGAGTGATCGGGGTTGTGAATGCTGCCGGTTTCGGCCAGGACCTCGCGCTGTATCCACTCCCACAGTTCTGGAGCAGGCCTGAGGATCAGGAATGGCGATTCGAGCAGGTCGGTCGGCGGCATTGGCCGGTTCATGCCTGCCGCACCGTGACGATCCCGCGCAGCCTGCGGGTGTAGAGCTCTTCGCATGCCGGCCGCTTCGGCCTGATCGGCAGAGGCGCATAGACGCACACCCCGGCAGCGGTATCGCACCAGATAGCGCGCTCTACTTCTACCCCGTTGACGAATACCCGGCGAGGTCCACGGCCGTCAGCGTGGCGATGGAAGCTGGATGGCGCAGGCATGGGTCAATCTCCAATACGCTGGCCGGACATGACCTCGCCCAGGCTCAGCCCGTGACGGGCGCGGCTGGACTCGATCCCATCAGCCTGATCCTTTGCCACCATGGCGTCAGCAACCAGGTCGGCCTGTTGGCCGCTGGGGAACTCCCCAATCATCGAGGACGAGGCGCTATCCGCGTCAGTGGCGTAGCGGCTCACGATGTAGCGGGTAACCGGGCGAACTTGGTATTCGGTCTTCATGGGGATTCTCTGGCCTGCGCACAGGCTGAGTTGATGGCGCGCCACGAAACGGCGCATGTCGAATTTGTGGCGCGGCTTATGTGAAGACGTGACCGCGACGGGCCCAGGCATAGGCCACCACCCCAGCGTGAAGCATCACGCCGAATGGGTTGACCCAGTGCCCCTGCAGGGCGGTGACGAATGCGCCGAACCCGCCGATGGCCACCAGGTAGAAGGCGATGCTCAGCAGGGGCTGATCGGCTGGGCGGACCTTGCGCAGGTAGTCGCATGCGGCGACCACAACCAGGACGCACAGGAACACGTCCAGGGCTGTCAGCGCTGAAACCAGGATGTTGTTCATATCAGGCACCTCGCGCCGTGACGAACGACCCCATGGCAGCTTTGATCGCGGGGATGATGTTCATGGCGGTTAGGCCCAGCACGAAGGCTACCCCGCACAGCAGGTCATCGGTGACCGCGAGTTCAAGCTTCGGGGCGAGCCAGGCGGTAACGGGCTGGGTCAGGTAAACCGAGAAGCCGAAGCCGGTGGCGACCGCAGTCGCGGCCTGGAACCGGGTCAGGTCCTTCAGGAATCCCAGCGAGAGGATCGAGCCGATGAATGCAGCCATCACCACCCCGTACTTGCCCAGCACTACGCTCGCGGCGGCGCTTGTTGGTTCGGCCATAGGGGTGTCCTTGGAATAAAAGGCCCGGTTGAGGCCCTATAGAGGGCCAGGGCAAACGTGCGGAGCAGCACATAACGAAATTGGAGCGGGCAGAGGGAATCGAACCCTTCTCTGCTCAGCGTGGAAGGCTGGCGGCAAACCTGCTGCTTGCCCGCTTTGCGTGGGTCTTTCCCCACCTGTCCGCCGAAGACCATTCCAGCGCTGGCACCCTGACGCACCAGTCTCGCCGATCAAGTCTCGCGCCACCCATCAGCACAGTGAGGGAATGAGTGCGCGGGCTGCCGGTGTTTTTCCGTATCACCACACTACCGGCTAGCAGTGTCCAGGCTGTCCCGTGAGGGCCTGCCCTGGCTGCAGTTGCGTTTCTTGCGAGCACAAAAAAGCCCAGCACTTGGCCGGGCTTTTGATTGGTGTTTGCCGAAGGCAAAACTGTAACAATGGCGATACGGTATCACCAGCCGAACGGGAACGCAATAGGGCCTCAAGCGGCCCTTTTCATTTCGTAGATTGCGGCGGCTACCGGGCTCAGTGCCTCCTTGTCCAGATCCTCACAGCAGTCGAAGGCTAGGCGGACGAATCCGGCCCAATCCCTCTCCCAGTTGGTCGACTCAAGCTTGACGTCGTAGTGCGCGATCATCCATGCACGGAAGCCCTCGGGCGACTCCAGCGGATCGTCATTGGCAGACTGGCCGCCCTGGTGCATGTACCGGTACCGGGTCATGACGCCCTTCACGACATACTCCAGCTTCTCCCGCTTGGCTGCCGTCATTCGTGGCGATCGCTGCTGCACCATCAGGAATACGACCTCCTCAGCAGTCTCCTTGTCGTCGACATCTAGGCGCGGTGCGTACATGAAATGCCCGAACGCCTTGGCGTGCGGCTTGAGCTTGTCGATTGCCGACTGGACGCCGCCCGCGATTACCTGGTGAGCGGCATGGCCGGCGTGGCGCTGCCGCTCCGTGGCCTGGACCATCGCGCCCAGCAGCCCAAGCTGCTCGATGAATGAACCCTGGCTATCCCAGGCCGTGTACAGACAGTCATGCCAGGCTTGCCGTGCACTGTTCAGCTGCATTGGCCGTTCTCCTTCTTGCGGCGGCTTGCGATGGCCTTGGCGCGAGTGATGCACCAGGTGGATGCGATGGTCATGGCCAGCAGCAGCGCGCCGGCGGTATCTGCGATTGTCCAGGTCATGCCGCTGCCCTCCTCAGGTCTTTGAGCTTCTGCCTGTACAGGGCCTTGATGGCCTGCAGGTCTTCGATGGTGTAGCGGCGGGCTGATTGGTCCCTTTCCAGGGCCTCTACAGCTTCCAGGCCGATGCGCTCGATGAGGCCGATCCGGTAGTCCGCTACGTTCCCGGATAGGTATCGGTTGTCGTGCTTCGACTGGGCGTGGCAGTTGTTCTCGTCGAAGCGCAGGTGCGGGGCGGCACCGGTGCTGCGATAGTGGCCAGCGTCGACCGCGTTGCCGTTCCAGTCGAGCGGCCGCCCGCTGGAGATGCAGCGATACCCCGCCAAACGGTCCCGCTCGCGGATATACGCGTTGAACGCCTGTTGAGCCTCCCGTAGGTGGTCACCCTTCGTCTTCAGCTTCTCCCGGCGCTCCTGCAGGTCCTGGCGCGCCTGCTTGGTGATGGCCCTGGCCGCGACCTTCTGCACCTTCGAATCCTTCGACATGGCTAGCGCACAGGTGATGCTGCACACCTTCTGCGTGGTCATGGACGGCTTGAAATGCCGGCCGCACCCGGGCGCCTTGCACTTCTTCGGCTTGATCTCGGCTACGCGCATGGCTCGGCCTCCGATGCGTAGATGATTCCGGCCGCGACTGCCTTAGCGACGAGCTCTGTTCGGTTTGAGGCGTTCAGATGCAGGCGGGCATCTGCCATCCTGCTCATGACCGTTCCTGGTGAAATGCCGAGCTCGCGAGCGATCTGCTTGCCGCTCTTCCCTGTTGCAGCAAGAACCACACACTGCACCCCGCGCCGTGTCAGGCCATGGCCATACAGCCCTCGCCAGCCGGGCGCTGCGAAAACGCCTTGGTCCTTGTTTCGCTTGAGATTTGCTTCCTGGCTCTTCATGCCGCCGCCTCCCACTGCTCAGGCATCTGCCCTTTCGGTTCGCTCCAACGCACACCGCGCTCGGCGCCGAACACGTACATGCATTCGATGACGTCGCCCAGTTCAGCCACGGACATGCGCCGGGTACTGACGCCCAGCATGACGACGCCCCCGTTGATGCCTGAGGCCATGCGCACCTCCTGGCGGGCCGCAGCGGTCATGAGCGCCTTCCAGTCCTCGCTGTCGAGCTTTTGCATAACGCCATTCACCGGCCATTCAACCTGGCGCGCGATGTCGGCCAACATGGCCCAGAGCTTCGCGTTCTGCTCCAAGGTGCGACGGGACTTCACCGGCCGGACGATGATCTCGATGGCACCAGCCACGGAAAGCTCAGTGGCGAAGAGATAGGCCAGCCGGCACACGTCACGGACACGGCTCGGACCCGGCGACCAGAAGTGGCGAGGTTTTGCGATTGCTTCACTCATGGCCGCACTCCTGTCTTCTTGCTCACCTTCCCCTCGGCCTCCAGCTGACGCATTGTCTTGCGCAGGGTGTTCAGGTCGTAGGCGCGCATCATGGCCTTGATCCACTTGTTCACGATCGTGACGCAGGCGTAGGACAGGGCGAAGAGCACCAGGGCTACCAAGGCAGTTCCGGCGCATGCCATGACCGCGTAGCCAAGCCACATGGCAAGAGCGTTCATGGCGCCACCTTCAGGCCCAGGGCCTCGATGGCGCGACGCTCCCGAACGTAACCATCGATCTCTGCCTGGAGCTCCACCAGCACAGCCTCCCGGGAGGCCTGCCAGCCCTTCTGGAACGACTCCCAGTCGGCCTGGGCCATAGGGTCGATGTAGTTGTTGCCCTTCGGAGGCTGGCGGCGATGGTCGCGGGAGTTGGTGCGCTCGAAGGCTTCGCGCATTTCGCGCATCTTGTTGGTGTCCATCAGTGCTTCTCCTTGCGCGCAGCGAAGGTCTTTCGGAACGGGATAGCGGCCAACATGGCTACCGGTGTCATCGCCAACGCAAAGCCGCTCACAGGACCGAGATCCAGTTTCAGAACGAAGGAAAACCACTCCCCAATACCTGCGCCAAATGCCATGCAGATCAGGATCAAGAACAGCGCTTTCAGGTAACCAATCATCACACCCCCTCCCCGGCCGGCTGCCCGGCGCGCTTGATGTTCAACTTGGCCAGCAGGTGTGCACGGCACGCGGCGGCGCTCGACGGGATCTGCTGGAGGTCCAGTAGGCGGGCCTGGCGCTGGCTGGCGTACTCGTCGGCCAGCTCGCTCAGGCTCTTCTGGCTGTCGTGGCCGATGCCGGCGGCGATGTCGCCCAACGGCTCGCCGGCGACCAACATGCGGATCGTGATGTCGTAGGCCCGGGCGAACACCTTCTCGGCCCGCTCCACCTCCATTGACCCAAGGTTCTGGGCTTCACACTGCAGGGCCGCGTGGCGCACGGCTGCGTGCGTCCAGTGGCGTGCACCTGCCCTGCTGGGGTGGAAATTCTCCAGAGCCTCGGCCAGGGCCCGCGCAAGCGGCGGAATGCCCATTTCTTCCGGCGTCGGCTGGCACAGCTTGATGAACTTGCCGCTGCTCGGGGCGAAGTCGGTACCCAGCACCCGGCACTTTTGGATGCCGAAGCGGATCTGCTCCAGAGTGTTGATGCCCGCGGCGACGAAGGACTTGATCCAGCTGCGCTTGGCAGCCTTCAGCGCTTCATCATCCGGCCAGGCCTGCTTCCAAGCCGGGAAGATGGCCTGCAGCTCCTTGAACAGGGCGTTGACCACTTCGGTGGTGCCTGGGTCCAGCTGCTTGGCCGGGGTGTGCACCTCGGCGGGAAGGTTGCGGCTGGTGGCCATGATCTGCGTCACGCTGCGCAGTTTTGCGGGTGTGGTCATAGGTCACCCAAGTCGTCAGCCCAAGACGTGTCGCTGAAGTCCGGCCCATTGGCCTGGCGCTTCACTGGGAACGGTCGAACGTTGCTTGCGGTAGCCACGTCGCGCTTCACCCACTTCACCAGCAGGCTCACCCACGCGGCTTGCGTCTCGATGCGGCCCGAGGCCGAGTAGTGGCAGACGAAGGCGGCGGTTGCTTCCTCGGTGAACAGGCCTACAGGGATGCCCATGCGCTTGGCGTAGGCCTTCAGCAGCTTGTCGTCTGGCTTCCACTCAAGGTCCATCTCGGTCGGGGACTTTGGGTCAACGCCGGATTCCTCGCCCGCGCGTTGTGTGTTGTGTTCTTCCTTTCCATTCCCTTCCCTTCCGGGGTCAACCGCTCGACGACCAGTCGACGACTCCTCGGCGAATTGTCGGCGACCACTCTCCGACCCATCTTCGATTTCTGCCGGCGGAGCCGGGTATTTGAAGTTCTTCTTCTCGATCTTCTGGTGCTTCCAGCCACAGATGTGCAGGTAGTTTTTTCCTGCTACCCAGTAGCTTCGGGTCAGCTCGGCGCCTTCCAGTTCGCCAAGGAGCGCGGATACCTCTTCCGTGGTGATGTCGTCACCAGGAAAGACCAGGGCCTTTATCGTGCGAGCGGCCAGCGGGTGGTTTCCCCCGTCATCGCAGAAGTTCCACAGGCCGATGAACAGAAGCCGGGCCAGCGGACGACAGGACATGACCTGCTCGCTCGACCAGAATTCGGGCTTAATAGTGCGAATGCGGGCCATCATTGAGCCTCCAGCTTGGTGATCAGCTCTCTGGCTGCCTGTGCCGCTGCTTCAAGAGCTTCATGGCGGGGCGGTACTCCGTCCTCAATCAGCAGAACTAGGTCTTTGGCGGCCTCCAGCAGCTCGGCATATGAGAAATAGTCACCAATGCCAGCGGCAGTGACTCGACCACCAGCGACTCGCATGCCCAGGCGAATCGGGTCGACAGGGTTTTCTACAACGATTGTCACGAGCTTCATGTGCGCCCCTTCCCTACAAGCTCCACCAGTTCATCGAACCGCTCGACATACCAATGAGGCTGGGTTTCGCGTGGACTGTTAGGGCTGGTCAGGTTCTTGCCGAAATGAAGGCCCTTTTCAGTGATCGCCCAGAATTCCACCACGCCGCGCTTGGTGCTGTTTCGCTGGCATCTCTTGATGAGCCCCTTTTCGGCTAAGTAGCGATTGAACACCCTGGCAGTGCTGCGAATGCCCCGATCTTTCAGCAGATCGGTCAGAGGCAGGGTTTGCATGGATGAGCCGCCAGTAGCATCTGGAGCCGCATCAATGGCGTAGCTAGGCAAGAAGCTGGATTCGAGGCCGTTGTTTGCGGCGATTCTGTTCAGCATGGCCATTTGGCTGGAAGGCGAAGGCTTGAGCAGGCGCGTGTAGCATTCAAAGATCGCAATCTCGCCATTGACCTTGGCACCATTCACCTTCTTGGCTGGATCAAGAACGATCTTCTCCAGTTCCCGCCAACGGCGAATTACGCGCATACGCAGCATGGCGCTGTAGCCAGTCAGCAGGCACTCAGTGTGCTCTCGGTCGAGGAAGTATTCGGTTTGCCTGCGGTTGCGAGCATCCAGGTAAATGTGAGCAAAACCGCTCACATCAACTTTCAGCTCGGAAGCCATTGCCTGAATGTCGCGCTTAACGTCTGGGTGGCGTTTTCCGGTGAGTTCGGCAATCTCTCGCGAACTCATGGTTTGCCGCGCCACGTTTTCATTATCTTCAATTTGTGGCGCGTGGCTGATTAGCCCCTTGCCTGGGAGTTTCGATTCCGTCATGATTCACCCTACAGATGAGTTACCACTGTGCTTAGAAAGAGCCGCCCCGCCAGGCGGCTTTTTTGTGTCCGCGATTCAGCGGATTCGCTAACCTGGGCCTTCATCAGTCCCTCCTTTTTCAGGCCCTATTGAGTCCTGATTCCTTTGTGGTACCGGTAGGTTTCGGATTTTTCCGGTTCCCCTCGGCCTGGTCTTTTCGAAGAAGCGCTCTGTTCCCAGCTTTGCGGCGTACTGCTCAGGCGACATGCCTGCCTGTTTCGCCAGTCGCTCAAGCTTTTCGTAGAGGCGTCCATCGATCCCGTGGCAGATCGTGGTTTCGGGCACGTAGGCCTCCTTCCGGGCCTTCAGGCCGTCTGGCTTTTGTCGTTAACATCGCTCTCGATGATGCTTTCCAGTTTTTCCTCCACGCACATACGCACGAAGACAGCCAGCTGAAGCTTGTGCAACCGAGCTACGGCCTTAAGCGCCTCATAGGTCTCCTCGTCGTAGCGCGACTTAATCTCCCGGTCTTTCAGGTGACTTTGGTCGTGATAGGCCATACGGGTACTGCTCCTTGCGGTTGAAATGGGTTAGGCGGCGGTCTTGGTTGGCGCAGTGGCAGCCAGAAGGCGCTGAGCCTTGAGCGGCTTTCCGTTGGCCTTTGCCAGGGCTGCGATCTTTTCGGCGTAAGTTGTTTCGCCGGTGTATTCGGTGCGCGGGAGGCAGCCAGCGGTGAGCCACTTGTAGACGGCGCGCGGCGTTTTCCCGCAAGCGAGCGCAACGGCGGTCACGCCACCTGCGTCATCGATTGCCTTCTTGAGCTCCTGCATGGGGCCTCCAAACGAAATATGAACTGTCAGTACATATTATGTCGGAACTGAAAGTACATGCAAGCGCGTGCGATATTGAACCTATGGTTCAGATAGAAGAAATACGAGCGGCCTTTGCGGCGCGCTTGAGAGAAGCCCTGCTTGCCAACGACATTCCTTCGTGGGGCGGCGGCGCTCGCCTTGCGAAACTGGCAGGGGTCACACCCAAGGCCAGCAGCAAGTGGCTAAACGGAGAGTCGATGCCAGGCGGGGCCAAGATGCTTGCCCTGGCATCCGCGCTCAAGGTACGGGTCGAGTGGCTGGAATACGGGCGCGGTGGAATGCGGGATGGCGATCATGAAGTCCCGAAGCCATTGGCGTCACAGCCCGCCGACATTCCCGCCTTCCCTACTGAAGATGACGAAGAAGACGCGTACGTCCACATCAAGCAGTACACCGCCCTCGTTTCGGCGGGGTCAGGTCAATCCAATGACCACGTCGAGGTTAGGGGGACGCTCGCATTCAAGCGCGAGTGGATCCGGTTCATGGCGCTTAACCCGAAGAACCTGAAGGTAATTTACGCGCAGGGGTCAAGCATGGAGCCAACCATAAGTGACCGCGACGTTTTGCTGATTGATGAGTCGCGCATCGATCCTGTGGACGGCCAGGTGTTCGCGCTCTTCAGCGAGAACAAGGGTGCCATCGTCAAACGCCTGATCTTCTCCGACCTGGAGGGATGGATAGTTCGGAGCGATAACCCAGACAAAGCACTCTATGCAGACCTCAAGGTTCCGGACGGGGAGATCCATGAGCACCGAATCCTGGGTCGCGTAATTTGGCGTGGCGGAGTCCTCTAGCCCATGGAATACAAAGCTGCCGACCAGTCATGGCCTGGCGACTTCGTCACAAACTTCATGTTTGTCGCGACCATGCAGCTTCGGACGCCGTATTGCGTCCTTGAGCGCCATGGCGAGACCTATTGGGATCGATCTGCGCCGCCTCCGATCTTCGTCAGCGAGGAATGGCAGGGAATATGGGTGCCGCAAACAGAGCTTTCTGACCGCATGATGCCCTTCTCGAAAATGGCGTCTGAGATAGGCCCTGTGCCGACATACGGAAGCGACTTTCACCGGTTCCTGCCCTCGGTCCGACAGCTAGCCGAAAGCATTGATGATCCCGATGAGCGTTGCGAGTCCATCCAACAAGAGTGCCGAAGGGAGCCATGGGCCGAGATCGTCGAGAAGCTTGGCGGTGCAGAGAAGATCTCCGACCGGTTTTCAGGCGATGTGAAGAAGGCGTAGCCATGCCCCTAACCAAGCCCAACCAAGAACTCCACCGCGACCTTCAGGGCCTGGCCTCTGACCTGAAATGGTCAGCGGTCGAGCTGATGCGGATTGCGGTACGCCTGAGCGAAGCCGGAAATGAGGTAGACGCCCAGGCAGTGATCAGGATCTGCCAGGTTATGCAGGCTGGGGAGGATCGGTTGGTGGGGTATGGGGATGAGGTGAAGGTGGGAAGGATTGAACGGAAGCCATAGGGCTGCATACCAGACGCGATTTGAGGCCTCAGTGCAAGGAGTTAACAAAGCCCAATGACCGGAAATATCAATCATAAGTATGGAAGCATAAGAAAGCCTGGCGACCTTTTAAAGGTGCCAGGATATAGCCCGAAGGTCGATTTCTCTGAAAGCTCAGGAAGAAGGGTTGTCGAGATGCTCGATGGATACGAGTTTTCGAAGGAAGATGAGTATCCATGTGGAATTAAGGCATGCGCAACCAAGCATCAGTTTGGGTACCTGATAAAGACGTCAGATGGAATTTATACAAATATCGGCAACAGGTGTGGAAAAAAACATCTAGACCTAGACTTTGATCGGGTCAAGAAGGAGTACAAGTCTAAGAGAAAAGCTTTCGACAATGCGAATGCTCTTGCAGATATAAGATCATCTTTCGATAAGATCGAATCGCGCATAAGGATGCTTGAGCTTGCAGCGGTGACGTTCAAGAGATTCAGATCGTACCTGTACGAGGGCGTGAGATCTCAGCTTCTTGAGGCCACTTCGCTCGCAAAGGCAGGCCAAAGAGAGGTGTTCCGTACCCGGAGGATGAGCAAACGAGAAGCGTCCATCCATTACGAGATAACAAAGACCTCTAGCAAGGACTATGACAAGCGAAGACCTACAGTGGAAGAGGTGGTTTGCCGCATATCCGGAGGAAGGATACTTAAGGACTCGTTAGAGGATCTGGTCAGGATTGAGATAAGAGAGCCACTCAAAAATCTTATCGATCTTTCTGACTTCAGCTTTTCTGTGCTTACGGATAAAGAGCTCGAATCCTTATCTCTTGCATCTAACAAGGCGGTGAGAGCCATATCATCTGGAGAACAATTGATGAGTGACGGCCTTGTTTTTTACGGAGAAGAAAATCTTTCAAATTTTTCGGTGATGGGCGCAGATAAAGATATTATGTTATCTATTACTTCGAAAATATCCAATGAGCTGCGTGAGGTCTTCAGCATCGCTGAATAACCGAAACGCAATTTATCATATTGCCAAAATTCTCATCCATAGCTGGCAGCTCCATCCACAGGGCTGCCAGAGGGGCGCTGACCTCCACGTCGTGGCACATAAAGCATTCTCCAGCCGCGTACCATTCTGCGATTCTGAATCCGTCACATTCGTTGAAAATTAGGCATTCCTGGCCGTCATCCGGGGTAACCAGGTCAGTCCTTTTGAAAAAAACACGAATCTGGTTCACCATTTCACATTCCTCATATTCATGCCGAAAACCAAACCGATTCCATATGAGAATACACAAGTCCTAGCTGATTTGTAGCTGGGCCGATCACGCTCTTGGTTTTGCCACCTGAAGCCCGCCTAGCGCGGGCTTTTTTGTGCGCGCAAGAAAAATGTGTACTTTTGGTACTTGACGACTGTGAACCACTGGTACATATTTACACCCATCGAGGCGCTACACAGCCCCTCGGGAGGCCCTCAAGCCTCACCGCTCTTTCACATTGATGGGAACCTCGCGGATCGATCCCGGCAACGGCACAGCGCGAGCAATAAATTCGATCCCCATGCCAGCTCTGGAACTGGTGAACAGACCGCATTGCCTCTACCGGCGACCGGCGATCAGACGGGTCAGATAGCCCGCCCACGGCAGGAACACCCTGCACGGCTGATCGAGAGCGAAACGCTCGAACCGTTAGGCCCAGTAGGCACGAAAGACCCGGCAAGCAATGCGCCCCGCCACCCCGGCGGTAATGGGACAGAACGATTTACTGATGCCGGTTCACTGAGCCGGCATTGGAAATCAACTGGAGTGACACCAATGGAAATCACATTCCCAGCAGACAGCGTGAGCGTGGACAGCACATACAGCAACAGCGGAGTCAGCGTAACGGTTCAGGCCAATGGCCGAGAGGTCGCTGCTCAGCTTGACCTTGACGACCGCCTACACGATCTCGACCCAGTAGACATCGTGAGCGAGGTAGGCGCCGAAACCCTTTTGCAGCAGATCGGAGAGGAGGAAGTTCGCGCTTGGCTTCTGGCCAACAGCGACCCCGACGACACGCTGGAGCATATCGGCCTCGACAAGATCGACGAGTTCATGTCCCACCGCGGCGATGATCGTGACTTGCCCGCTTAAGCAGACGATTCCCCGGTGCGCCTCAAGCGGGGCGCATCAGGGGGAATCCACTGGAGATAGCTATGCGAATAGTGAGAGTGAAGTTCAAGCCAGACACGAAAGAGGGTCGCGATATCTGCGACGCCATCAGCAAGGCCGATGGTAACGAGCTGCTTCAAGCGGCTCTGCGGAACCATCTGCAGTCTGCTATGCGCGAAGGTCTTCGGTGGCTGACCAGATAATCAACCGCCCTGGAGGGCAAGACGATGAACCTGAACGACAGAAAGCAGGATGACCGGATTCGTTCGGCCCTACGCAATGCGGACAAGCGAGGTCAGCTGCAAGTGGTTGCAGCGGTAACCGGCATTACAGGCGGCGTGGAGAAACTGCGCGAGATCATGAATAGCACCGACGAGTTGCACATCATGGATCGCGGCATGCTGGCTCTGCACCTGGGCTGATTCCCTGACAGCCGGAAAGACGGCCCGATGCCCTGCCCCCCATCGCAGGCTGCATCGGAGTGTTATCTGGTAGTCGGTGGAGCAGTGTTAACCCTAAAGCGGTCATTCGCGATGGCGCCAGGGGTTGCGTAGGTTCAAGAGAACGAATGGCGGAGTGCACGCTGCCTGACTAGTACCGAGGACCGAGGCTTAGCTCGCCATCCGCGGAGGATGGAGGTCGCTCTAGTGAGCCCGGCTACCAGATAACACTCCGATGCAGAGAAGCGCCCAGCTCAGGGCGCGGTTACCGAAGCACCTGTGGACGTCCCTTCCCTCGCACTGGGGGTAAACGAATTGCGCCGCTGGATGGGTCCACGCCAAGCCAGCTGCCGGGATAGCGCCCGGCCTCTGCATCCCTTTCCCTTCAATTCGACCGCATCGGCAGGCGCCAGGCCACCTTTAACGGTGGGTTTGGTCACCCGCGCCTGGCTCCTGGCCAATGCGGTCCTGAGGATCACCTAATGAGCGGAATGAGCGTTTCCGGCCAGGTCATGGTTCAGGAGCCTTCAGGCAGCGGCTTTTCGGCCCATGTCTACCCAACACGCCTTGATGCGGCCATTCAGTTGCTGCGCGTGATGATTCGCCGCGCAGCTGACGAGCAGCAGGCCATGGCCCAAATCGAAAATGCCGTAGCCGAGCTGATTAGCGAGGAGCGACATGATTTAGATATGGAAATGGCAACCGAGCGCCGCCGCCGTGGAGAAGAGCCATGAGCGCCCCTATCGATGTGAAGCAGAACCCTGACGGATCGTGGACTGCCAAAGGCGGCACATCCCTCACAGTCGTGAGCGTAACCGCCGTGACAGAGCACAAGGCCGTGGCAGGCCATGCCGTTGCGATAACTGCGCTCCTGTCGCAGGGAAAGGACTGGATCAAGTGCGAAGACGCCAAACCAGCTGATGGCCAGGTGGTCGTGGTGTGGCGCAAGTGGCCGAACTGGAACTGCTTCGCTGCCGAGCTGGACTGCTGGCAGGCGGATTCGAGCGATACCGAAGGCGGCGCGTGGTACGAGGCCGAGGAATCCTGCCAGCACATTGAAACCTGTGCTGACGGTCCCGGCGAAGTCGCCAGGCCGATCACCACCCACTGGCACCCGCTGCCAGCCGATCCCACCGAGTAACCCACCACCAGGAGGCGACCATGGGCGCACTTCGAGCAGCACAGTTTGAGTACGACAACCGCCTTCCAGGCGAGCATCCGGACGATGTGCCGGAGCGCCTGTGGGTCGACGATGGCATCGCTGAGCTGATGGCGCGCCGCGACGTTGTGTTTCAGCGTCGGATGCGCCCGAAGCAGGGTGTCACCTATGAGCGCTTCGCCCAGGCGGTGGATGAGTTCGTGATGGGCCAGCTGGGCCTGAATGGCATCAGCAACTCAGTGCTGGGCCGCCTGGTTCTGGCGGCGCGCTGCAAAGTCACCAGTGATGCGGCAGCGGCAGCCGACGAGATCCTGAGCGTGGCCAACCCTGAGTCGGCGCTGGAAGAGATCGCCCGCCAGCTGCTTACCCCCTTGGCTAAAGAAGGAGTGCTGGCCCAGGCCGAGGACTCGCAATGAGCCCCCACGTTCTGCTCGACAACGAACTGGAGGCGCTGGCCGACCCATCCACCCCGGTTAGCTGGTCCGTGATGATCCAGAAGCAGCTCACCGAAATGATGGCCGACCAGCGCATCACCATCGAAGAGTTCAACCACTACTGCGGGCGCCTCAACAAGATCGTTGATGGGCGCAAGGAGGTTGCATGACTACGCCGATCTTTCCATCGATCATCGACGACCAGGTGGCCGAGGTCACCCAAGCCGTGCCAGACGACCGCATCCTGCTGGTGTTCAAGGGCCTGACCATGGAGGACGCCATGAATCAGGCGCGCCTGGCTCACATCGAGAACCCTGCGGCCTGGTCGGGCCGGGCCTACCTCTGCGGCATTTGCACGCTGGCCTATGAGGTGCGGGCATGAGCTACTCACGGACCGACTACTACGCCGAAGGGCTTGCGGAGGCCTTTGAAGAGCGCGGTGTTGCCGCGACGCCAGAGCAGATCCGTGCCATCGCAGAAGATGTGACTGGCTGGGCTGAGAGCGTCGGCATGGCATTCCACACGCCTGCAGGCGACCCACGCGATAGCGAACTGGGTGATCTTCGCAAGCAGCTGGAGCGCGAGCGCAACAAAGTCACCTGCACGACGTGCAAAGGGTCAGGAACCCTTCATTTCTCAGGCCCCTATCACGGCTCTACGAGCAGCTGCCACAAGTGCAATGGCGCAGGTAGACACGACCCATGACCGGTTACCAGCGTGCACGCCGCATTGCCACCTGGCGCGGCAGCTTCATCGCCCTCACCTTCTGCACCGGCTGGCTCCTCCTGAGCGCCCTGGCCGGCACCATCACACAGTAACCACTTAATCAGCGCCCACCGCATGGATGGCGCGGGAGATTCGCATGTCCGCACAACAGCAACTGATCACGATCGAGCAGATCAGCGAAGAGAACGCTCCAGCCATCTACGTGGCCGGCGGCCTGAAGCAATTCATCGACCTGGTGAAGGCCGAGGTCGAAGGCGAAGTGCCCGACCTGACCACCCGCAAGGGCCGCGAACGCATCGCCAGCCTGGCCGCCAAGGTGAGCAAGTCCAAGACCGCTGTCGAGAAGCCGGGCCGCGACTACCTGCGCCGGCTCAAGGAAATGCCGAAGGTGGTCGAGGCCGAGCTGCGCGAGTTCGTGACCAAGATGGACACGCTGCGGGACGAGACGCGTCGGCCGCTGACCGAGTGGGAAGCCGCCGAGGATGCGCGCATCGATCGCCACAACGACCGCCTGAACTGGCTGAAGACTCTGGCCGACGACCTAGGCGAACTGAACTCCCTGCAACTCAAAGGCCTGATTGCCGAAGCCGAAGGCATGCAGCTGGGGGCTCACTGGGAGGAATTCGAGGCCGAGGCGGCAAACGCCAAGGACAAGGTCCTGACCACCCTGCGCGCAGCTTTACAGAAACGCGAGCAGTTCGAGGCCGAGCAAGCCGAACTGGCCCGCCTGCGCCGAGAGGCAGAAGATCGCGCTGAGCAGGACCGAATCAGGCTGGCACAAGAGGCTGCGGTCGAGGCAGAGCGCCAGCGTGTGGCCCAGGCACAGCAGGCCGAGCGTGAAGCCGCCGCCCGCCGCGAGCAAGAGCTGATCGACCAGGCCGCCGCCCAAGAGCGGGAAGCCGAGAACCAACGGCTGCAGCTCAAGTTGCAGGCCGAGCAAGCCGAGCGCGCCAGGGAGCAGGCCGAAGCTGATCGAGTTGCTACCGAACAGCGGATGGAGCAGGAGCGCCAGGCCGCCGCCCGCCGGCAAGAAGAAGCTGCCGAGCAAGCGCGCCAGGAAGAGCGCCGCCGCGCTGATGCCGCTGCCGCCGAGATCCTCCGCCAGCAAGAGGCCCGTGAGCGCGACAAGGCGCACCGGGCCAGCATCAACCGCGCCGCACTGGAGGCCTTCGTCGCCGGCGGCATGACCGAGGAATTCGCCAAACAGGCGATCACCTTGATCGCCCAGCGCAAGATCCCGAACATCGCCATTTCCTACTGAGGCACAGACCATGAGCAGCACGATCATTGTGCCGGAGCAGCGCCGCCAAATGGCCGCGCCCGCCCAGGCCGACAGCAGCATCCTGGCCGTAATCAGCCGGGCAGCCACCGACCCCACCTGCGACATCGACAAGCTTGAGCGCCTGATGGCGATGCACGAGCGCATGCAGGCCCGTGACGCCGAGGCTGAGTTCAACGCTGCCATGGCAGCCATGCAGAGCGACATTCCAAGCATTGCCGAGCGCGGTGCCATCGTCGTGAATGGCCAGAAGCGCAGCGACTATGCAACCTTTGAGGACATCAACGACGTCATCAAGCCCATCATGCAGGCCCACGGGTTCGCGATCACCTTCAAGGTCGAGAATACGCCGGGCGGCTTGAGCGTAACCGGCATCCTGATGCACAGGGCCGGGCACCGCGAAAGCACCACCATGCTGCTCCCGCTCGACACCAGCGGCAGCAAGAACGCTGTCCAGGCGGTCGGGTCGTCCACCAGCTACGGCAAGCGCTACGTCATGAGCGCCCTGCTGAACCTCACGACCAGGGGTGAGGACGACGACGGCCACGCAGCCGTGCCAACGGCGAACGTCACTAGCGTGCAGGCGGCCGGCATCAGCGCCCTGCTCGATCGCTGCACCCAGAAGACCCGCGACTGGTTCACTGGCGAATACGGTTCGGCCGAATTCGTGCCGAAGGGTCGCCACGACATCCTGGTCGCGCAATTGAACAAGGCCATCAGGGCCGCGGAGGCCGCAAATGCAGATCATCAGTGATGTCGAGCAAGGCACTCAGGCCTGGCTGGACCTGCGCCTGGGCATCATCACCTGCAGCGAGCTGGATTGCCTGCTGGTGAACGGCAAGGGCGAGGCAGGTTTTGGCGCCGGCGCCTTCACCTACATGAACACCCTGATCGGTGAGCGCATCACCGGTGAGGCAGCTGATCCCTTCACCGGCAATCGCCATACCGAGCGCGGCCACGAACTGGAAGGCACCGCCCGGGGCCTGTACTGCGACCGCGAGGACGTCCAGACCCACCAGGTGGGGATCATCTTGAACCATGGCATTGGCTACTCACCAGACGCCCTAGTCGGCGACAACGGCCTGACCGAGATCAAGACCAAGCTGCCGAAGCTGCAGGTCGACGTGATCCTGGGCGGCGAGATCCCGAAAGAGCATGTCGCCCAGTGCCAGGGCGGCTTGTGGGTGTCCGAGCGCGAGTGGATCGACTTCATCTGCTACTGGCCGGGCATGCCGCTGTTCGTGAAGCGCGCCTACCGGGATGAGGCGATGATCCGCAAGCTGTCGGAGCGCGTGAAAACCTTCTACGAAATCCTCGACGAGCGCATGAATCGCGTGCTCGGAATCGCAGCATGAGGTGAGCATGAACCCATCAATCGACCTGGAGGCCGCCAAAGCGGCCTTCTTCGCATCTGGCGGTCAGCTTGTTGTGCTGGAGGGCTTTACCTACCGGCCACTGCCGGAGCGTAAACATCCAAAGCCCAAGCACAAGCGGGCCAAGCCAACTGAGCACAAGACAGAAAGCCAGCATAAAAGCCGTGCCAGGGCCCGCGCCGAAAAGGTTGCCGAACTCGCCAAGACCATGACCTGTGGCGAGGTCGCGAAACTCCTCGGAGAAACCAAGAGCGCGCTATGGGGTGTGGCGGCACGCGAAGGCTTCAAGTTCGCCAGCCCGCCACGACAGCCCAAGCCGGTGAAAGACCCCGTCGCCCAAGAAAAGGCAGACCGGGATCTCGCAGATCAGATCATTGCTCTGCGCGACTGTGGCATGTCCCGCTGTCGAGCCACGGCAAAGCTTGGCATCGGAAATCGCAAGCTGGAGCGAATTCTGGCGGCTTTCGGGATCAACTTTCCACTGCAAAGGCACGGGGGTACGCCATGCCAAGAGTGAAGCCTGAAAAAATCCACCCACTCCCCTATTACCAAGGCCGGACCGCTCGTGCTGCCGGTCGCTGCCGGGCGTATCAGCCTCACCCCGAGATGTCGGTCGACAGCGCCTGGTGGCTCGGCGGCTGGCACGACTGCGACATGGAGTTATCGCATGAACCGAAGAATCAGCCGATCGCTGCAACTGCACAGGCGGCGTGAGCAGTTCAACCTTCCCCCAAGCGGCCTGCAGGAGGTCGAGCATGGCACCACTTTTCGACGCATCGATGCGCAAGCCGGTGCGAAAGCTGTACAACACCCGCAGCGGCGGCCAGTACCGGCCTGATGACGTAGCCCTGGCCTTTGCACTGAGCCTGCGCGTGCACGACAGCGCCGACCACCTGCGCAGGCTGGCCCGGCGCCTGGTCGACAAGGTCTGCCTGGAGCACCAGCCGAACATGAAGCGCCTATCCCGCGAGCCGGACGACGCCAAGGTGTTCGACGCGGCGCTCAAGATCATCAACCGGGTATGCGACCTGCTCGACATAGGGCCTGGCACCCGATTTGTGCGTAATGGAGGCGATGATGGCTCTGACGCAGCAGCAGCGTAATGACAACGCTGAGCGGAAGCGCATCAAGTTCGATGAGAAGGCGCTGAGGCACCGGGTACGCCCGGGCATCCATCAGGCGATGGGCCGGATCTGCGAGCGATCCAAAGGCATGCAGATAAACGAGGTGCTTCAGATGGCGATCCTGAAGATGGACGCCATGCCCGACGATGAACTTAACAAATTCCTGATGGTGCGCCACGAAATCCTACTTAGTGAAGATGTGGTGCAGGCCTTTTACGACCTCAGTGTGAGGTCGATTCTTTCAAATCCAGACCGCGACGAGGAGGACGAGATCGAGAGGCCAGCGGCATGAACTACTTCCGTTCGTGCCTATGCGAAACCCAGTAGGCCCAGACACGCTGGGCGGTATCCCCAAGCTCGTGAAGACCGCCGATCTTGTCTGTGTAAGTCCAGGAGGGCATCTTGTTTTGCCCAGGACGGTCATATTCCCTGCCACGATCGCGAAGCTCGTATGTCTGCAGACGTTTTGCGGGATGCTTGACGTCGTTCACCAGAAGGCGACACACCTCTAGAGCTTCACCGGCTTTGCAATCGGCGCCCTTGACCGCCTCAATAACATCAAGGGGGCTCTTGTACCCGCGCATTTTCGCAACCTTGTCCGTCATGTGATTCATGAAGAACATGCAGGTCAGAAGACGACGGTAAATCACCATGAAACGATCGCGATCAACTGGTTCGTCTCTCTGATATTCGCGCCAGAACTCTTCAAATGCGGGCCCGACGAGGTCTCGGAAATAGCCGCGCGCATCATTTAATGAGATCTCGCCCAAAACAAACTCCTTGTACCCGGCCCTATTGCCGGTCACCCGTAATACCCCATACCAAACCAAATTGCCACCATGCCGCATCCGGCCACGGAGGGCGGCGCATGCCTGGAGTTCAGCATGAGCTACTTCTACAAGACCGAATCGCCAAAGGTCCTGGCCGCCGTGCGCGCCTGGGACGAGAAGAAAGCAGCCTGGAACGCCCAGCGCGAGAAGCTAGGCCAAGCCTTTGGCGCCGATGCCTCGCCGATGTACAGCGGCTCCCGCAACTACGTCGGCGGCATCAAGCTCAGCGCCAGCCGCGAGCTGGATGTGCATTGGTGCCGCCCTGACGAATACGGCTACCGCTCTCTGCGCCGGGCGCCCAAGCATGCCAAGGGCACGGACAAAGAGGTGCGCGCGGCAGAGAAGGCTGAGCACCAGCGCCTGGAAGATCTCTGGAAAGCACATTGCCCGGACGATATCGACCGCGACGAAATGTGGGAGGCCATCGGCGTCGAGCGCGGCGGCATCTGGCTCAGTGGCGGGGTGTGCTTCACCTATGGCGATACCGTGTACCTGAACCTGGGCAGCAAGGCCGCTGACGGCGATGTCGACGGCCTGGTTGAGATAGTCAGCAGCGAGTACGAAGCCGCCCGCCAGCGTGTGCTCAACCAGCGCAAAGCAGCCTGATCAAGGACCGACCAATGAACAATTACAACTGCGACTACGTTCGCCGCCATTACGGCGTGCCGGCCGAGGTCGGGCGCCGGGTGATCGCTAACGGCGAGCCCGGAATCATCATGGCCGACCGTGGCCACTACGTCGGCGTCATCCTCGACAGCGACCCGAAGAAGCGCATTCGCAACTACCACCCCACCTGGGAGATGCAGTACGGCGAAATGGCCGAGAAGCTGCCGCTCAAGCAGTGGGAAGTACTCACCAACGGCATGTACGACTGGGACGACGTGAAGTACATGCTGGGCGATGCCCGCCATTACGTGCAGCGCGTCTGGGCAGCGACCCGCAGTCAGGCCAAATACCGGGCCTATCAGGAACTGGCCGAGTGCTTCAACGATGACGCGACCGCCATGCTGACCTTCAAGGTGCGCGCCGTCTGACTCCGCGCTGCCCGCCAGCGCCTTCCCCTATTCAACGATAACGCCGCAAGATCAAGGCGTGTCGATGTCTAGGATCAGCAGCAGCCGCAAGGCGTCATCAAGCGAAGTGATCCTGACCGACCAATGATCGGCCTGCGCTGTATCGGTGAAACTGTCCGGGAATTGAGATCGCAGATGAGCCGACCGGTACCGGTCTGTCCGGGTCACCGGCGGTCGCCATTGGAATGTCAGCCATGCTCTGGCAACCATGAGCGCGAACCAGCACTCACCGTCGACCTCAATGCCTACCGACCTGACTTCACCTTGATCCTTACGGGCACAGGTGACGCCATCGGCGCAGGCGAACCTCCCAACCAGGAGAGCAAAAGCTTCTCTAGCCTCACCATCGGTGATGTATCGGTAGAAGTCGCACGTCCATTCGGTGCTCGCTCCAGCTTTTAGCATGTGAAGCCCTCCGCAAGAACCTCAACTCTAGACCAAAACAAATCACGCCACCCCGGCGAGGACCGCCCATGTCTGCATTTCAGAAAAAGAACCCCCTCGACTTCAAAACCCAGTACGGCCTTGGCTTCGATCCGCAAGACGATGAGATCGTGGTCGACTTCTTCTGCGGTGGTGGCGGTGCCGGTACCGGGCTGGAGATGGGCCTGCGCAGGCCGGTGACAGTGGCCAAGAATCACAGCCCGGCGGCCATCAGCATGCACACCGCCAACCACCCAGCTGCGCGCCACTTCACAACTGACGTTTTCGAAGGCGACCCCGACGAGGAATGCCAGGGCCGGCCGGTCGGCTGGTTCCACATGAGCCCCGACTGCACCCACCACAGCCAGGCCGCCGGCGGCCAGCCGCGCAAGCGCGAGATCCGCAACCTTTCGTGGATCGGCCTGAAGTGGGCTGGAATGAAGAATCCCCGGGTGATCAGCCTGGAGAACGTGAAGCAAATTTTGCAGTGGGGCCCACTGATCGCTAAGCGCGACAAGGCCACCGGCCGGGTGATGAAGCTGGACGGCACTGTGGCGGTATCGGGCGAACGTGTGCCGGTGCACCAACAGTTCCTGGTCCCAAACCCTAAGCGCCGGGGGATTACCTGGCGCCGCTTCGTGCAACTTCTCGAAGGCATGGGCTACCAGGTGGAGTGGCGCATTATCAAGGCCTGTGACTTCGGTGCCCCAACCAGCCGCGAGCGCCTTTTCATGATCGCCCGCTGCGACGGCCAGCCAATCGTGTGGCCAGAGCCGACCCACGCCAAGAACCCAGTCAAGGGCCAGCAGAAGTGGCGAACCGCTGCCGACTGCATTGATTGGAGCGTGCCGAGCAAAAGCATCTTTGGCCGCAAGAAGGAGTTGGCGGCCGCAACGCTGCGCCGGGTGGCCAAGGGCATGAAGAAGTTCGTGTTGGACAATCCGCAGCCATTCATTGTGCCGATCGCTAACTGGTCAGGAGAGTTGGCCCAGTCTGCCAACGAACCTCTGCGCACGGTCACCTCGTGGCCACGCGGCGGATCATTCGCCGTGGCCAGCCCTACCCTGGTGCAGACCGGATACGGCGAGCGTGCCGGCCAACAGCCGCGAGTTCCAGGCCTGGATCAGCCGTTGGGCACAGTCGTCGCCGGCGGCGTGAAGCATGCGCTGTCGAGCGCGGTGATTCTGCAAGCAACCCATCAGGGCACTGTCCGGGTGAACGACCCGGGTGAACCGCTACCCACGGTTACCGCCGCCAACCGCGGGGAGCTGATGATGGCCAGCCCGGTGATGATCGGGGCAGGTGGGCCGGTGTACGCCGGCAAGCCAGCGCCAGCCGACCAACCCATGGGCACGCTGATGACGCAGAACCACCGAGCGCTGGTCACCGCCTTCATGGAGCAGGCCAATGGCGGCTTCAATACCACGCCAGGCCGTAGCATGGATGACCCCATGAGTACCGTCACCAACACGGGTAGCCAGCAGCGCCTGGTAACGGCCAGCCTGGCCACGCTGCGCCGCAACTGCGTGGGCCGCGCAGTGGATGACCCGGTGGCGACCATGACAGCCGGCGCCGAGCATCACGCCCTGGTCGAGTACAAGCTGTCGCCAGAACATGAAGAAGGCGCCCTGCGCGTCGCGGCGTTCCTTATCAGCTACTACGGCACTGAAAACACCAGTGCCGCAGACGCGCCAGCGCCGACAATCACTACCAAGGACCGCCTGGGCCTGGTCACTGTCTTCGTGAAGGGTGCCCCGTATGTGATCGTCGACATCTGCCTGCGCATGCTACAGCCGCACGAGCTCTACCGCGCCCAAGGCTTCCCGGCCAGTTACATCATCGACAAGGGCGCCGACGGCAAGCCGTTCACCAAGACTGAGCAGGTGCACATGTGCGGCAACAGCGTCAGCCCGCCGCCTATGGCTGCGCTGGCCCGGGCAAACGATCCGTGGCGCACATCTGTTCGGCAGGCGGCAGCGGCCTAGTCCTCGACCAGTCGGAACTGCATTTCTACCGGACCGCCGGGGGCACGGGACTCCATCACCGCAAAATGCTTAGCCCCGCATTGCTGGCAGTAGAAAACCTCCCGGTCCAGTGCCTCATCGTGCTGCAAATCGACGTCCGTTTCTTTCTCACAGTTCTGGCAGATGAATTTCGTAGTCATCTCCAACCCTCCTCAACCCACGACACAATTCAGCGTAGCCGGGCTTTGGCCTGGCTCCGAGGTATCCCCATGCCCACAGAAAACCGATCCAGCAACACCGAGATGGTCAGCGCGCCCCGCGAGCACGAACTGAAGATTCGACAGACCCCGCTGGCGGACCTGCTCAGCGGCCTGAAGACGGGCGAGATCCGGGACTGCTCAGATCGTGAGTTCGCCGTCGGCGACACCGTTCTGCTCCGCGAGATCGACGATGGCCGGGACTACACCGGCACGGTTGCACGCCGGACTATCACCCATGTGCAAAAGCATTACGGCCTGCCCGACCACTTGTGCGTGCTGAGCTACGGCCAGCAAGCCCCGCAGCCCCACCCCGAGCCTATAGCCTGGATGGTTGGTACTGCCTTCTGGTGGACCAAAGAAGAGGCAGAGAGGGATGCGGCGGCGACTGGGCTGGCGATGGTCCCTGTTGGGCCGTTGGTATCCATCCCTGACGGATACTGCCTGATGCCCAAGCGGCTCACCGCCGAGAATGGAGCCAAAGCCCTGTTGCTTGGCGAGTTCAGGCTGGAGGTAACCCGCGAATGCCCTGAATGCCTCGAACTGGACGAGCCAGCAGAGGGCTGCGAGATCTGCAATGGCGAGGGTGAATATGCTCAGCGCCACACGATCCCGTGGGAGAAGATCAAGTTCATCTACAGCGAGGCCGTGAAGGGTCTCGCTCTCCAGCCGCACGCTATCCTGTAGCGAAAATGCAGGCAGGAGCACATCTGTACTCCTGCCATGAAATGGGATCTATGCGCCACCTAATGTAACTCCAAGGTCTCCGCAGCACGATTCAGGACTGCAACGGTACCTAGCGCCTGGTCGTTATCCACCCAGCTCCACGAGCCGTGACCCAAGATGCCGCCAATGGCTACGAGTCGCAGGTCTTCCGGGTCAACCCCCAACTGGTCCGCTGCCGCAAGTACTGAGAGCAACGCTTGCTCAAGCTGAATTTCCACTTCGTTGGCTGATGACATTGGTCTGTCCTCCGAACGTCCTGCCGCTACCTTCTTGCCAAAGCTGACGTAGATTTGGTGGAAGATGGCTCACAAGCGAATCCGCGAGCACGTCCCACACCCCAAGCCAGCGCTCTGGTCATTGACTCTCCGGGCCGGGAGTCGAAAGCCTGTTCGTACAATGCAATACCTGATTGAGCATAGACACCGATGAACATCTGCGTGTTGCCTGTGCGAGATAACCTGACTTGCACATCAATCTGAGTGCCATCGTCAAGGATCTCGTCATGGGAGCGGTGGTGAAGACTCGGGTCTGCCCAATCCCAATACGCTTGTCCTCGAGTTCTCATAAGTCCTCCGTTAAATTTGATCTGGTATTCCTTACTAGAAACCAAAAATAACGAAGATATCCTGACAGACAAGCCGAAATCGCAAAATTGAGAACTGAAACTGACAATCGGCTAAAAGCTGTACATTTTTTATATTCTTGTATAATTTTCTCCGAAATCTTCACAAGTCGTCGCTTATAGTTCTAGCGAAATGCATCCAGTCCTCAAAGGCTTTGCGTTGAGACTCGAGATCTTCACTCCAGCAAAACTTTGCGCCATGGCTGTACGCCACACGATTCATGAGCAACGAAGTCGTCTTATCAAGCTCCTTTAGGAGCTGATATGCACGATATTTCTGGTCGGCATTAAGCATTTAATTTTTCCTCATAACGCGCGCAGCCCACTTTCGTTTAAGTAGGGTCTTGCTGGCCGTCTGCCATATAGACCATCAAACCCCCTGGCTTATTCCCAAAGAAAGCTGAATTCATCAGCTTAAGGAAACGTCATGCCTGAAGAATCAAGCTGATCCAACGTGTGGCAGTCGAGCGCGACCAAGACGGATGGTGGAGCCACCCCGACGAGCCAGACTTCGACGAGGACTACGCCGCCTTCAAAGCCTGGCTTGCTCAGCAGGGTCTGGAGCTGAAGCAGTGGCACATGGACTCGGATACTCGGACTGGATAAGCCAGCCTTGTTGTCGCCCTAAAAACTGCATTGATCAGACCGCCACGCGGTCATTGTCAGCAGCCGATAGACGCATCCTGAAAGGCGTACACCACCTGGTAACACCTGATTTTCACGCGAAACCCTGAGTAAGCACTTGGCTGAAGGTCAGACAATCTAAGAGGAACCAATAACAAGCCAACAAACTCAAGAGATTTCGCGGTGGGGCAAAAAGTGGGGCAAAAATGAATTCACCGCAAAAAACCATAGCCATAAAAAAATCCAGTCACCGTTAAGTGACTGGATTCTTTGGAGTTTTTTGGTCGGGACGGAGTGATTCGAACACTCGACCCCTTGCACCCCATGCAAGTGCGCTACCGGGCTGCGCTACGCCCCGACTCTATTCTCGATACCGCTGAGAACGTTGAAGAATCTACCCTAACCTTTTGATAAATGAAAGCTTTTTCTCAAAAAAAATTCCATTCGTCGGAGCGGATCACTTCTTCAACACCACCAACACATCCTCCAACTCAACAATCATCTGCCGAATCAGTTGCTTGTACTGGCTTGACTCATCCTTCACCTCATCACTGGAGAGCCGCAACCGCGCCCCGCCAATGGTGAACCCCTGGTCATACAGCAGCGCTCGAATCTGGCGGATCATCAGCACGTCCTGCCGCTGGTAATACCGCCGATTCCCCCGCCGCTTCACGGGGTTCAACTGAGGGAACTCCTGCTCCCAATACCGCAGTACGTGCGGCTTTACCGCGCAAAGCTCGCTGACTTCACCAATGGTGAAGTAGCGTTTGCCCGGTATGGGGGGCAGTTCGTCGTTATGGCTTGGTTCCAGCATAGGCCTCAACCCGGGCCTTCAACTTCTGCCCTGGACGAAAGGTGACGACGCGGCGAGCGGTGATCGGGATCTCTTCCCCTGTCTTGGGGTTGCGGCCCGGCCGCTGGCGTTTGTCGCGAAGGTCGAAGTTGCCGAAACCGGACAGCTTGACCTGCTCGTTCTCTTCAAGTGCGTGCCGAATTTCTTCGAAAAACAGCTCGACCAACTCCTTGGCCTCACGCTTGTTAAGCCCCAGCTCCTCGTACAGCCTTTCGGCCATCTCAGCTTTCGTCAGAGCACCCATGCCGTTATTTCCTTAACGTGGTGTTCAACCTTTGTTCGAGCGAGGTGAGGATATTTTGCAGGGTAACGTTCACCTCATCGTCGTTAAGAGTGCGCGATGGATGCTGCCAGGTCAAGCCGACGGCCAGGCTTTTTCTATCAGGATCAATGCCTTTACCTTGGTAGACATCAAACAGCCTGAGGTCTGTGAGCCATTCGCCTGCATTGTCACGAATTAATTCAAGCACCGCGTTAGAAGCTACATCACGTCCTGCAATCAACGCCAGGTCACGACGGGTTTCTGGGAACTTGGACAGTTCGCTGAACTTCGGCAGGCGGCCTTCGACCACCTCACCCAATACCAGCTCGAACAGGAACACCGGGCGATCCAGGCCCAGAGCTTTGGCAAGCTCGGGGTGAATGGCGCCGAGGTGGCCGACGGGCTTGCCGTCGCGTTCGATGAGGGCGGTTTGGCCTGGGTGCAGGGCGGGGTGTTTGCCGGCGCTGAAGGTGAAGTCGCTCAGCGCGCCAGAGTAACCCAGCAGGGCTTCCACGTCGGCTTTGACGTCGAAGAAGTCGATGCCGTCGCGGCCGTTGGCCCAGCCTTCTGGCAGGCGGCTGCCGGTGACGACGCCAGCGATCATCGGTTGCTGCTCGAGGTTACCGAGCTGGCCGACGAAGCGCAGGCCGCTTTCGAACAGGCGTACGCGGTCTTGCTGGCGGTTGAGGTTGTGCTGCAGCGCCTTGACCAGGCCCGGCCACAGGGACGCGCGCATGGCGGCCATGTCGCTGGAGATGGGGTTGGCCAGCAGCAGCGGCTCGACGCCAGGGGTGAACAGCTCGAACAACTTCGGGTCGATGAAGCTGTAGGTGATGGCTTCCTGGTAGCCGCGGGCGACCAGCAGGCGGCGCAGGTTCGGCAAGTCACCGCGGGTTTCCGGCTTGCCCTGGGGCGCGAGGCGCGCCTGTGGGTAGCGGACCGGCAGGTTGTTGTAGCCGTACAGGCGGGCCAGCTCTTCGATCAGGTCGACTTCCAGGCTGATGTCGAAGCGGTGGCTTGGGACGTTGATGGTCCACTGCCCTGCCCCGTTCGCCGTGGTGGTCAGCTCCAGGGCGTTGAGCAGTTGCTCGACCTGGGCGGCTTCCAGCTCCATGCCAAGCATCTGGGTGATGCGTTCGGCGCGCAGTGTTACCGGGGCGACGTTCGGCAGGTGCTGTTCGCTGACGGCTTCGACGATCGGGCCGGCTTCGCCGCCGACGATTTCCAGGATCAGCGCGGTGGCGCGTTCCATGGCTTCGCGGGCCAGCTGCGAGTCGACGCCGCGCTCGTAGCGGTGCGAGGCATCGGTGTGCAGGCCGTAGGAACGGGCCTTGCCAGCAACGGAGATCGGCTCGAAGAAAGCGCTCTCGAGGAACAGGTCGCGGGTTTTTTCGGTGTTGACGCCGCTGTGCTCACCACCCATGACGCCAGCAATGGCCAGGGCGCGGGTGTGGTCGGCGATGACCAGGGTATCGGCACGCAGGGCGACTTCCTGGCCGTCGAGCAGGACGAGTTTTTCGCCCTCTTCGGCCATGCGGACGCGGATGCCGCCGTTGATTTCGGCAAGGTCGAAGGCGTGCATCGGCTGGCCGAGTTCGAGCATCACGTAGTTGGTGATGTCGACGGCGGCGTCGATGCTGCGCACGTCACTGCGGCGCAGGCGTTCGACCATCCACAGCGGGGTCGGCTTGGACAGGTCGACGTTGCGGATAACGCGGCCCAGGTAGCGTGGGCAGGCAGCCGGGGCAGTCACTTCGACCGGGCGCACTTCGTCGTGGGCAGCCGGTACAGCCGGGACGACTGGGCGGGTGACCGGGACGTTGTACAGGGCGCTGACATCGCGGGCCAGGCCGGCCAGGGACAGGCAGTCGCCGCGGTTCGGGGTCAGGCCGATTTCGATGCTGGCGTCGTCCAGGCTCAGGTACTGGCGAATGTCTTCGCCAACCGGGGCGTCATCCGCCAGTTCCAGCAGGCCGTCGTTTTCTTCGCTGATCTGCAGCTCGGCCGCCGAGCACAGCATGCCGAACGACTCGACGCCGCGCAGCTTGGCCTTCTTGATCTTGAAGTCACCTGGCAGTTCGGCACCGATCATGGCGAACGGGATCTTGATGCCCGGGCGCGCATTGGGGGCGCCGCAGACGACCTGGAAGGTTTCCTGGCCGTTGCTGACCTGGCAGACGCGCAGCTTGTCGGCGTCCGGGTGTTGCTCGGTGGCGAGGATTTCGCCCACGACGATGCCGCTGAACTGGCCGGCAGCGGGGGTCACGCTGTCGACTTCGAGGCCGGCCATGGACAGGCGGGCGACCAGTTCGTCACGGGAGACTTGCGGGTTTACCCAACCGCGCAGCCACTGTTCACTGAATTTCATGCTGTTCTCCTGAAAGTTGCGTCGGGCATTGACCTAGCGGAATTGCGCGAGGAAGCGCAGGTCGTTGTCGAAGAACAGACGCAAATCGTTGACGCCATAGCGCAGCATGGCCAAGCGCTCGGCGCCCATGCCGAAGGCGAAGCCCTGGAATTCTTCAGGGTCGATGCCGGACATGCGCAGCACGTTCGGGTGGACCATGCCGCAGCCCATGACTTCGAGCCAGCCGGTCTGCTTGCAGACGCGGCAGCCTTTGCCAGAACACATCACGCACTGGATGTCGACTTCAGCGGACGGCTCGGTGAAGGGGAAGAACGACGGGCGGAAGCGCACAGCCAGTTCTTTTTCGAAGAAGACGCGCAGGAATTCTTCGATGGTGCCCTTGAGGTCGGCGAAGTTGATATCGCGATCGATCAGCAGGCCTTCGACCTGGTGGAACATCGGCGAGTGGGTGATATCCGAGTCGCAGCGGTAGACGCGGCCCGGGCAGACAATGCGAATGGGCGGCTGGCTGGACTCCATGGTCCGCACCTGCACCGGCGAGGTGTGGGTGCGCAGCAGCATGTTGGCATTGAAATAGAAGGTGTCGTGCATCGCCCGCGCCGGGTGGTGGCCGGGGATGTTGAGCGCTTCGAAGTTGTGGTAATCGTCTTCGACCTCTGGGCCTTCGGCAATGCCGTAGCCGATGTGGGTGAAGAACTGCTCGATGCGCTCGAGTGTACGGGTAATCGGGTGCAGGCCACCGGTGGTCTGGCCACGGCCTGGCAGGGTCACGTCAATGCATTCGGCAGCCAGGCGAGCGCTGAGCTCGGCTTCTTCATAGGCGGCCTTGCGTGCGTTGAGCACCTCGGTGACGCGTTCCTTGGCATCGTTGATCAGCGCGCCGACTTTTGGCCGCTCTTCGGCTGGCAGGTTGCCCAGGGTCTTCATCACCTGGGTCAGCTCGCCTTTCTTGCCGAGATATTGAACCCGGATCTGTTCCAGGGCATTGATGTCTTCAGCGCGCTCTACGGCCTCAAGGGCTTGCGAGACCAGCGCATCCAGGTTTTCCATGTACAGACTCCAGATACGAAAATAGGGGAAGAGCTTTGAAGGCTCTTCCCCTATCGATGACGTTCAATGCCCGGCGACGCTAGCGCCGCCGGGTGATTGTCGCGGGTACTTAAGCCAGAACGGCTTTAGCTTTCTCGACAATCGCAGCAAACGCCGCTTTTTCGTTCACTGCCAGATCGGCCAGAACCTTACGGTCGATTTCGATCGACGCCTTTTTCAGGCCAGCAATCAGACGGCTGTAAGACAGACCGTTGGTGCGGGCACCGGCGTTGATACGAGCGATCCACAGTGCGCGGAACTGACGCTTCTTCTGGCGACGGTCACGGTAGGCGTATTGACCGGCCTTGATGACAGCCTGCTTGGCTACGCGGAATACGCGCGAGCGTGCACCGTAGTAACCTTTAGCCAGTTTCAGAATTTTTTTGTGACGCTTACGAGCGATAACGCCGCGCTTTACACGAGCCATGAGTAACTTCCTCTATCTTTGACCAGAATTAACGAACGCGCAGCATGCGCGCGACTTTCGCGACGTCAGACGGGTGCAGCAAGCTGCTACCACGCAGTTGACGCTTACGCTTGGTCGACATTTTGGTCAGGATGTGGCTCTTGAAAGCGTGCTTGTGCTTGAAGCCCGAAGCTGTTTTCAGGAAACGCTTCGCAGCACCGCTCTTGGTTTTCATTTTTGGCATGTTGGAACTCCGCATTCGATAAAATTACACATAATCATCAGGCCTGCCGTGCCCGGGAGATTACTTCTTTTTCTTGGGGGCGATGACCATCATAAGCTGGCGTCCTTCCATCTTAGGATGCTGCTCAACGGTGCCGTATTCAAGCAGGTCATTTTCAACCCGCTTCAACAGCTCCATGCCCAGCTCCTGGTGGGCCATCTCACGACCACGGAATCTCAGAGAGATCTTGGCCTTGTCCCCATCGGTAAGGAAACGTACCAGGTTGCGTAGTTTTACCTGGTAATCCCCATCCTCCGTCCCTGGACGAAACTTGATTTCTTTGATCTGGATCTGCTTCTGGTTTTTCTTGGCTTCGTTAGCCTGCTTCTTCTTTTCGAAGAGGTGCTTGCCGTAGTCCATGACCTTGCAGACCGGCGGTACCGCGTCTGCAGAGATTTCCACCAGATCCAGCTTCGCTTCATCAGCGATACGCAGCGCTTCATCAATCGAGACGATGCCAACCTGCTCGCCGTCTGCGCCAATTAACCGAACCTCGCGGGCCGAGATATTCTCGTTGATCGGGGCCTTCGGTACAGCACGTTTATCGTTTCTCATTTCACGCTTAATAGTCATTACTCCGATTCTTGGCGACCACGCCGGGAAACCGCTTGTGTCAGGAGCTCAGCGAATTGCGCGACGGGCATGGAGCCCAGGTCTGCGCCTTCGCGAGTACGCACAGCGACGGTTTGCGTTTCGACTTCGCGGTCCCCTATAACCAAAAGGTACGGGACCTTGAGCAAAGTATGCTCGCGGATTTTAAAGCCGATCTTCTCATTTCTCAAGTCCGACTTGGCACGGAAACCGCTACCGTTCAGAGATTTCTCAACCTCAAGGGCGAAATCGGCCTGTTTGTCGGTGATATTCATGACCACTGCCTGGGTCGGCGCCAGCCATGCCGGGAACACACCCGCGTAATGCTCGATGAGCATGCCGATGAAGCGTTCGAACGAACCGAGGATGGCGCGGTGCAGCATTACCGGGCGCTTGCGGCTATTGTCTTCGGCGATGTAGCTGGCGTCCAGACGCTCTGGCAGGTTCGGATCGTACTGCAGGGTACCACACTGCCAGTTACGGCCGAGGCAGTCGCGCAGGGTAAATTCGATCTTCGGACCGTAGAACGCGCCCTCGCCCGGCTGGTATTCCCACTCCAGGCCAGACTCGTTCAGGGCATCGGCCAGGGCGCCTTCGGCGCGGTCCCACAGCTCTTCAGAGCCCACGCGCTTGGCTGGGCGGGTCGAGAGCTTCATGGCGATGTCACTGAAACCGAAGTCCTTGTAGACGTCCAGGGTCAGCTTGATGAAGTCGGCGGCTTCTTTCTTCACCTGATCTTCGGTGCAGAAGATGTGCGCGTCGTCCTGGGTGAAGCCACGCACACGCATGATGCCGTGCAGGGCGCCGGACGGCTCATTACGGTGGCAAGCACCGAACTCGGCCAGGCGCATCGGCAGGTCGCGGTACGACTTCAGGCCCTGGTTGAACACCTGCACGTGGCACGGGCAGTTCATCGGCTTGACCGCGTAGTCACGGTTTTCCGACGACGTGGTGAACATGTTCTCGGCGTAGTTGGACCAGTGGCCGGAACGCTCCCACAGAATACGGTCAACGACCTGCGGGGTCTTGATTTCGAGGTAGTTGTTATCGCGCTGAACCTTGCGCATGTACTGCTCGAGCACCTGATAGACGGTCCAGCCGTCCGGGTGCCAGAACACCATGCCTGGGGCTTCCTCCTGCAGGTGGAAGAGGTCGAGCTGCTTGCCGATCTTGCGGTGGTCGCGTTTTTCGGCTTCTTCGATGCGCTGGATATAGGCGGCCAGCTGCTTCTTGTCAGCCCAGGCGGTGCCGTAGACGCGTTGCAGCTGCTCGTTCTTGGCATCGCCGCGCCAGTAGGCGCCGGACAGCTTGGTCAGCTTGAATGCCTTGAGGAAGCGCGTGTTCGGCACGTGCGGGCCACGGCACATGTCGACGTATTCTTCGTGGTAGTACAGGCCCATGGCCTGTTCATCCGGCATGTCTTCGACCAGGCGCAGCTTGTAATCTTCGCCACGGGCCTTGAACACGTCGATGACTTCGGCGCGCGGGGTCATCTTCTTGACGACGTCGTAATCCTTCTCGATCAGCTGCAGCATGCGCTTTTCGATGGCGGCCATGTCTTCTGGGGTGAAGGGGCGCTCATAGGCGATGTCGTAATAGAAGCCTTCGTCGATCACCGGGCCGATCACCATCTTGGCGGTCGGGTACAGCTGTTTCACCGCGTGGCCGATCAAGTGGGCGCACGAGTGACGAATGATCTCCAGTCCCTCTTCATCTTTAGGGGTGATGATCTGCAGGGTGGCGTCGTGGGTGATCAGGTCGCAGGCGTCGACCAGCTTGCCGTCGACCTTGCCGGCCAAGGTGGCCTTGGCCAGGCCGGCACCAATAGAGGCGGCGACTTCAGCTACGGATACGGCGTGATCAAACGAACGTTGACTGCCATCGGGAAGAGTAATAGTTGGCATGGCGCCTCCTCTCCTAGTGGTGACCCCTACCAAAGGTCACGTGGGTTGGGATGAGCCAGTACAAGATCCGCGCTGTCTTTCTCAAGAGAAAGCCTGCCTCACAGTGGCAGAAGCCTTTCGGCTTACCAGGGGCGAACCAGAGTGACTGGAAGGTAAAAAACAGGTGAGCTGCACGTTGTCAGCTACAAGCCGAGCATGCTAGCACGCGGGGTTGGGCACGATGCAGAAATATTTGGAAATTACACAACCGGGGTGAACTTACACGGAAAAATTCCTATCAGACTTTGGGAAGCATCCTACTCTTGATGAGACCTAAACCAAGGAGTGTCTGGTTATGAGATTTCCGTCTCTTCTGGCCCTGAGCGTTGCTGGCGCCCTGCTGCTGCCGGTTGCGGCCAACGCGGGTTCGTTCCCGGCTGGCGCGAAGCAAAACTACATGTCCCAGTGCACCAAGGTCGCCTCTGGCCAGGGCCTGGACGCCAAGGCGGCGCAGCAGCACTGCACCTGTGGCGCAACAGCTATCGAAAAGAACTTCAGCGATGAAGAGATCAAGGACCTGAACAGCAGTGATGGCGTGGACGCCAAACTGATGCAGAAAGCTCAAACGGTTGTTAAGCAAGCATGCACGAAGGGCTGAAACCATAAAGCCGGGGTTCGCCACCCATTGTTTGCGCTGGATCAACATCTGGCGAACGTAAAAGGCGCTAGATGCGCAGAATTAGACTATGATGTTGCCGGTGCTTCGGAGCCTCGGCAACATCGCACCACTGAAAAAATCAAATGTCTGGAGATTCACCCCATGTCCAATCGCCAAAACGGCACCGTCAAATGGTTCAATGATGAAAAAGGCTACGGCTTCATCACCCCACAAAGCGGCGGCGACGACCTCTTCGTACACTTCAAGGCCATCGAATCTGACGGCTTCAAGAGCCTGAAAGAAGGCCAGGCTGTTTCCTTCGTGGCCGAGAAAGGCCAGAAAGGCATGCAGGCTGCACAGGTTCGTCCGGAGTAATTCGGACAGCTGTAAAAAAACCCGCCCTAGTGGCGGGTTTTTTTATGGGGCTTGCAAAGGCTTAGCCGCAGTTGACGCGGGTTACCACACCTTGCTCATCCACATTCAGGTTAAGGCGCTCGGAGCGGTACTCCAGGGTCACCACGTCGTGCGGCTTGAGAATACGCGCCATCTGCGAACCACTGGCCTTGCGGGCCTGCTCCAGCAGGTCTGGGCTGCCCGGCTTGCCAATGGCAAAATCGGCACCGCTGGCTTCGCAGCGACCGTCGTTGCCTGCCGGTGCGGCAGGCGCACTGCCCGCAGAATTGCCACCGGTACTGCAACCAGCCAGCACAGCAGCCACCGCCAGGGTCGCCAGGTAAGCACGGGTACGGAACATGAATCCTCCTAAAATCGATCTGGGCACTGTCTGATCCGACAGCTGCGCGCATTGTTTGTTGCAAAACCGCACAAGTCTGCCTGAACATGCCGGTGGAGGCGAAATGCAATCGTGACTGGATTTTGCACAATACGCTTGGTTTGCCGCGCAAAGCTTTTTATTCTTATGTCGCAGAGTCATTGACGCAAAGGCATGATTTACTGCAAGAAGTGGAGCGCGCCGTGCCTCCCTCGAACATCAGGATCCGGTGTTCGCCCCTTCGTCCCAGGCCCCCAGTGAGAGCCTTTCATGAGCAGCCACAGCATCGACGCCGATATCAAGGTCAAATGGGCGGAGGGCCAGAGTGCCTACAGCCCCAGCACGCCGGAGGAGTTGCTACTGATTGCCATCGACCTGCTGGTGCGCGACCGCGGCAGCGAAGCGGCGCGCAGCTTTATGGACCAAGCGTTCGAGCGCTTCGCCAGGCATTCCCCTATTGCAATCGAGCCAGGCGCGCGCTGAGCAGGTCGAAAAAGCCCTGAGCATCCCCCTCCTCTACCCACATGACGTTGGCGGGCTGTTTCAGCACGCCATACCAGTCGGCGATGGTCTGGCCAAAGGTCGGGCCCTCGCGGCTGTCGATGACCATGTGAATGCGTCGCCCACTGAACAGCTCGGGTTTTAGCAGGTAGGCAATGACACTGGCGTCGTGCACCGGGCCGCCAGGCATGCCGTACAGGTCCATGTCGTGGGTGATGTAGGCATTGAGAATATCCACGACCCGCTTGCTGGCCTGGTTGTTGACCGCCGCGAGTTGCTTGAGGCGTGCTTCGCTGGTCAGCAGCTTGTGGGTGACGTCCAGCGGCAGGTAAGTCAGTTGTACGCCACTGGCCAGCACCACCTCGGCGGCATGCGGGTCGGCGTACAGGTTGAATTCGGCTGCAGGGGTGATGTTGCCGCCGTTGAAATGGGCGCCGCCCATGACCACGACTTCTTTGATGCCTTGGGCGATCTCCGGGCGCTGGATAAGCGCCAGGGCCAGGTTGGTCTGTGGGCCGAGCATGGCCAGGGTGATGCTGTGAGGTTGTGCGCTGCCGAGAGTGTCGACCAGGTATTGCACGGCATTGCCTTGGGCCAGCGGCTTTTGCGGCGCGTGGACTTGCACACCGGTCAGGCCTTCTTCGCCATGCACTTCGGCGGCGTAGATGGGCGTGCGCACCAGCGGGCGGCCGGCCCCGGCGTACACGGGGATGTCTTCACGGCCAGCCCATTCGCGGGCCAGGCGGGCGTTGCGTGAGGTTTTATCGAGGCGCACGTTGCCGGCCACGGTGGTGATGGCGCGGATGTTCAGCTCATCGGGCGAGGCCATGGCCAGGAACAGCGCGACCACGTCGTCGGCACCGGGGTCGGTGTCGATGATCAGATCGCGCGGGGCGGCCTGGAGGGTGGTGGTGGCTGCGGCCATGAGGGTGAGTCCTTGTAACAGCGGTTTGAGCATGGGGCACTCCTGTTGCCTTGGTTAAAGGTTGCGGGGCCGCTTTGCGGCCCAATCGCCGGCAAGCCAGCTCCTACAGAGATTGTGAATACTTCGGCAAACTGCACAGGACCTGTGGGAGCCGGCTTGCCGGCGATCGAGGGCAGCGCCCTCGGCTAAAAGGTCACCCCGGATATCAGGGCAATGTTGCTGTACGGCTGGCACTCCCCCGTGCGCACCACGGCACGCGCACTGCGTGACAGCACTTTGAATTCCTCATGGCTCATCCACTCCCGCTTGCCCAGCTTACCGCGCAAGCGCTCAATCTCAACCAGCCCGGGCGGTACCACTTTCTGCATTTCCTCAGCCAGCACATGCCGCTCAACCTGCATCTCGCTCAACACCACCCGCAGCACACTGGCAAAGTCCGGTATGCCCGGCGTCAGCGCCAGGTCGATCAGCTCGACGCCAGGCGGCACCGGAAGCCCGGCATCGCCAATCACCAGAATGTCGCCATGCCCCAACCCGGCAATGGTCCGTGACAGGGCGATATTGAGCAGCGCGGTCTTTTTCATGGCTGCAACTCCGAGAGGTAGGGAATCGACGGCTGCGCCCCCACGCGAGTGACCGACAATGCGGCGGCGCGCTGGCCGAAAGCGATTGCCTCGCCCTCCTCCAGGCCCCGCACCAAAGCTGCGGCAAAACCACCTACGAAAGTGTCGCCAGCGGCCGTGGTGTCCACCGGCTGCACCACCGGCGCAGGGAAGTGCTGATGGCCCTGCGCGGTCACCAACAGGGCGCCTTGGGCGCCGAGGGTGATGATCACTTTGCCAGCGCCCAGTTGCAGCAATCGCTCACCGGCGCGCAGGGCGCTGCCCTGGTCGGTGACAGTGATACCGGTCAGTGCTTCGGCCTCGCTTTCGTTTGGGGTCAGGTAGTCGATATGGCCAAACCAGGTTGAGGGCAGCGGGCCTGTAGCAGGCGCCGGATTGAGGATGACACGCTTGCCCAGTTCGTGCCCCCTGGCCAAGGCCCAGGCCACGGTTTCGGCCGGCACTTCCAACTGACAGATGATGACGTCGGCCGCCTGCAGCAACTTGTCGAAGCGCTGCACCGACTGCGGCGTTAGCAGGCCATTACCACCCGGGATGATGACGATGCAGTTCTGGCTGGCGGCGTCGACGGTGATCAGCGCCACACCGCTGGAAACCCCTTGGCACACGCTCACCGCCTGGCAATCAACGCCTTCGCGCTCCAGCGCCTTGCGCAGTTGCTGGCCATAGGCGTCATCGCCGACGTTGCCCACCATCGCCACACTGCCACCCAACCGTGCCACCGCCACCGCCTGGTTGGCGCCCTTGCCGCCGGGCGCCGTGAAAAACGCCTCGCCAGGTAAGGTTTCGCCCGCCCGTGGCAAACGCTGGGCGCGGGCGACCAAGTCCATATTGAGGCTACCGACCACCACTACCTTGGCATGCATAAGCGCTCCTTAGCGGTAATCATTGAACAGGTCCGGGCGTGGCCCGGTGGACTCGCGCTGCACGATGCGCGGGGCGACGATGCGCTGCTCTGCCGAACCCTGCCGAGGCGTGGCTATGCGCGATAGCAGCAACGCGGCGGCGTTTTCGCCCAGCTCGCGGATCGACTGGCCCACGGTGGTCAGCGGCGGGTAGACGTAACGGCTGAGCTCGATGTCATCGAAGCCAATCACCGACAGTTCACCCGGTACGTTGATGTTGCGCTCGGCGGCGGCGCGCAGCACGCCAAAGCCGATCATGTCGTTACCGGCGAAGATCGCCGTCGGCCGGTTGCCGTCCAGCAACTGTGCGGCCGCGCCGTGGCCGCCTGGGCTGGTGAAATCGCAATGCAGCACGCGGCTGGGCTCCGCCTCTACCCCCGCCTCTTGCAGCGCCCGACGGAAACCGGCCAGGCGCAGTTGGCTGACACCGGTTTCGGCCGGGCCGCCGATGTAGGCGATGTCGCGATGGCCAAACTCAAGCAGGTGCCGGGTGGCCAGGTAAGCGCCGTGCTCGTGGTCGATGCGCACCAGGTCGGCGTCGACGCCGTCCAGCTCGCGGTCGACGATGACCATGGGTGTGCGCACGCAGGCCAGGCTTTGCAACAGGTCGCTGTCTTCACCTACAGACGCTACTACCAAGCCATCGATGCGTTTTTCCAGCAGCACACGCAGGTAGCTGCGCTGCTTTTGCGGGTTGTCGTCGGAGTTGCACAGGATCACGCAGTAGCCGTTGCGTTCGCAGGCGTCTTCGATCCCTCGGGCCAGTTCGGCGAAGTACGGGTTGACGCTGTTGGGCACCAGCAAGCCGATGGTGGCAGTGCTGCGCGCCTTGAGCGAGCGCGCCACCGCGCTGGGTACGTAGTCGAGCTCGACGATGGCGGCCTCGACCTTGAGCCGCACCTGTTCACTGACAGGGCGGGTCTTGTTCAACACATGGGACACGGTGGTGTAAGAAATACCCGCCAGTGCCGCGACGTCTTTAATGGTTGCCATGTTTTCAGTTCCGCCGGCCTGCACGCCGGCTACGGTAAGTGTCGAGCACCACGGCGATGACGATGACCGCCCCGGTGATGATGCGTTTTGTGGGTTCCGATGCGCCGATCTGCGCCAGACCTGCGGCCAGCACCGAAATGATCAGCACGCCAAAGAAAGTACTGATGACCGAACCGCGGCCACCCATCAGGCTGGTGCCGCCGATCACCACGGCGGCAATCACCTGCAGCTCAAGGCCGGACCCGGCATTGGGGTCGGCTGCTTCGAGGCGCGAAATCTGGAACAGCGCAGCCAGGCCGGCGAGCAGCCCCATCAGGGCGAACACCAGCACTTTGTAGGGGCGCGGGTCGATGCCCGCCAGGCGCACGGCCTCTTCGTTGGTGCCGATGCCGATCAGGTAGCGGCCGAACACTGTGCGGGTCAGCACCAGTTGGGCCAGTACGATCACCAGCAGGGCGATGAGGAATGCCGGCGAAATACCGAACGCAATCGGGTTGGAGAACCAGGCGTAGGCATCGCCGATATAGGCGGTGCGCGAGTCGGTGAACTGGTAGGCCAGGCCGCGGGCCATCTCCAGCACGCCGAGCGAAACGATGAACGAGGGGATGCGCCAGGCCACGGTAACGCCGCCGGTGATGCTACCAGCCAGGGCTGCCACGGCCATGCCGAGCAGCGCCGAGGGCAGCACGCCCCAGCCCCAGCCGAGAATAGCCACGCTGACCGTCGAGGCCGCCAGCGCCAGCACCGAGCCGACCGACAGGTCGATGCCGCCGATGATCAGCACGAAGGTCATGCCGACCGCCAGCACCATCAGGTCAGGGATCTGGTTGGCCAGGGTGCTGAAGGTGGCATAGGACCAGAAGTGGCTACTGAGGAACGAGAACAGCACGATCATCGCCAGCAGCGCGCCGGCCAGGCCCAGGTAAGTGCCCAGGCCGAAGTACGTGCCACTGCGGCGCACGGGGGCGGCGTTTTGGTTGTCGAGGGGGGTGGTTTTCATGCATCCATCCTGGGTGCTGCGTCATGCAGCAGTGCGTCACGTGTTTGATAGCCGGCAAAGGCAGCGGCAAGAAGCTGGTCCTGGCTCCAATGGTCGCGCTCGAAGGTGTCGATCAGGCGACCGGCCGAGAGCACGGCAATGCGGTCGCAGATCAGCATCAGTTCGCGCAGGTCGCTGGACACCACCACCAGGGCCTTGCCTTGGCGCGCCAGTTCGGCCAGCAGACCGTAGATGTCGAACTTGGCGCCAACGTCGATGCCTCGGGTTGGCTCATCGAACAACAGCACCTGGCAATCACGCTCCAGCCAACGGCCGATCACCACCTTCTGCTGGTTGCCACCGGACAGTTCGCCCACGGCCTGGTGCGGGCCGGCGCTGCGGATGCGCATGGCCTGGATCTGGCGTTCGGCCAGGGCCATTTCCGCCTCGCTGTCGAGCACACCGGCGCGCGATACCGCGCCAAGGTTGCCCAAGGCGATATTGGCGCTGATCGACTGGGTTAACAGCAGGCCTTCGCCTTTGCGGTCTTCAGTGATCAGGGCGATACCGGCTTTGACGGCGGCTTTGGGTGAGTCGATGGTCACTGCCCGTGGCGGCTGGCCCAGGGCGATGCTGCCACTGTCGGCGCGGTCGGCACCGTAGATCAGGCGCAGCAGCTCGGTGCGGCCGGCGCCGATCAGGCCAGAGATACCGAAGATCTCCCCTGCCCTGACCTCGAACGACACCTCACGCACCTTGTCCCCCCGGCTAAGTCGGTCGACCTTCAGCAACGGCGCGCCAATCTCGCGGCGGCCCAGGTCGATGTGTTCGCCCAGCTCACGGCCGACCATCAGGTTGACCAGCTCGGCGCTGCTGTAGCGCTGGACCGGCTCGTCGCACACCAGCTTGCCGTCACGCAGCACGACGATGCGCTGGGCCACGCGCTGCAGTTCTTCGAGGCGGTGGGAGATATAAACGATGGCCACGCCGCGCTGGCGCAGGCGTTCGATCTGGGTGAACAGCAGCTCCACTTCACGCGCAGTGAGCATGGCGGTGGGTTCGTCGAAGATCAGCACATGGCAATCGCCGATCAGGTTGCGGGCGATTTCGACCATCTGCTGATGGCCGATGCCCAGCTCGCCGACCGGGGTGTCCGGGTCGATGGCGTCCAACCCGACCTGGGCCATGGCAGCGGTGGCCAGTTGGCGCAGGCGCTTGTGGCTGATCCAGCCGAAGCGGCTGGGCAGGTTGTCGAGGAACAGGTTTTCGGCCACGGTCAGGGTCGGCAGCAGGTTGAGTTCCTGCATGACCATGCGCACACCGAGGCGCTCGGCCTCGCTGCGGCTGCCGGGCGCGTAAGCCTGGCCGCGGTAGGTCATGTGCCCGGTGGTGGGCACCTCAAGGCCACTGATGAGCTTGGACAACGTGCTCTTGCCAGCGCCGTTCTCGCCCGTCAGGGCCAGTACCTCACCAGCGCGCAGGCTCAGGCCGACGTCACCGAGCACCGGCTGGGCGTAGGTCTTGCCCAGCCCGCTGGCGGCGAGCACCACTTCATTGGCCGTTGCAGGCATGGCCCTCTCTCCTGGCGGGTATCAGGGCTGGGTGATGAGCGTGACGGGGGTCTGGATGACATTGTCGGCATCCACGCCCGGCTGCTCACCGTTGATCATCTTCAGCGCCGCCTGGATACCGAACACCGCCTGCTGGCTGGCGGCTTGGTCGAGGGTGGCGAGTACGCGGCCGTCCTTGAGCATGGGTTTGATGGCATTGATGTTGTCGTAACCGACCACTTGCACCTGGCCGGCCTTGCCTGCGGCGCGCACGGCCGACACGGCGCCCAGGGCCATGCTGTCGTTACCGGCCAGCAGGGCCTTGAGCTCGGGGTATTCGTTGAGCATGGAGGCGGCGACGGCGTTGCCTTTGTCAATTTCCCAGTTGCCGGACTGCACCGAAACGATCTTCATCTGCGCGGCCTCCATGGCGTCCTTGAAGCCGGCGGTGCGCTGCTGGGCGTTGGTGGTGGTCGGCACGCCTTCGATGATGCCGACTTGGTCACCGGCCTTGAGCTTCTGCTGCGCCAGGTAGTCGCCCACCAGGCGGGCGCCTTTGCGGTTGTCGGGGCCTACGAAGGGTACTCTGATGCCTTTGCTCTTGAGCAGTTCGGGGTCTAGGCGGTTGTCGATGTTGATCACCACCACGCCTTGGTCCATGGCCTTTTTAACGGCTGAAACCAGGGCTTTGGAGTCCGCAGGCGCAATCACCAGGGCTTTGGCCCCTGCGTTGACCATCTGCTCGACGATGCGGATCTGCTCGCCGGTGTCAGTCTCGTTCTTGATGCCGTTGGCGATCAGGTCGAAATCATTGGCATGGCTTTTTTGATAATCCTTGGCGCCGTCTTCCATGGTGAGGAAAAATTCGTTGGCGAGGGACTTCATCACCAAGGCGACTTTGGGCTTTTCTTCGGCGTGTGCAGCACTGAGCGGCAAGGCCAGGGAAAGTGACGAGACGACAGCGAGGGCCAGCAGACGACCGGGGAACGGCAGTTTCATGGACGATGACTCCGAATCTTGTGTTTTTTATCGGATCGCAAACGTTTGCGTTGACTCACTATGGAAACAGGACCTGGTTTTGTCAAATCCGTTTGGCTGTTAAGGGCGAGCCACGCCTGGCGCAGATTATCCGGAATTTTTCCGAAAAACCGAACAGGTTTTCCTATGCTTGTTCGGAAAACCGAATAAAACACATGCCCTGTAGGAGCGGCCTTGCGTCGCGAAAGGGCTGCGCAGCAGCCCAAAGATTTCAGCAAACCCCATAGATTGCTAGGGCCGCGGCGCAGCCCTTTCGCGACGCAAGGCCGCTCCTACACAAGCCGCATCTTTGCTGGTACGGAATATGCGTTGTTTCTTGTGCGATACAGCAATCGCCTCAATAGGAAGAGAGAGAACAATAACTATGAATGCTGCACTTAAATCCTTCGCCCCCAGCGCACTCGCGTTGCTGCTGATCCTGCCGACCGCCGTTTCGGCCAAAGAAGCCGAAACCCAACAGAAGCTGGCCAATGTGGTCATCCTCGCCACCGGCGGCACCATTGCCGGCGCGGGCGCCAGCGCGGCCAACAGCGCTACCTACCAAGCGGCCAAACTGGGCGTCGACAAGCTCATCGCCGGTGTGCCCGAGCTGGCCGACCTGGCCAACGTACGCGGTGAACAGGTGATGCAGATCGCCTCCGAAAGCATCACCAACGAAGACCTCCTGAAACTGGGCAAGCGCGTCGCCGAATTGGCCGACAGCAACGACGTCGACGGCATCGTCATCACCCACGGCACCGACACCCTGGAAGAGACCGCCTTCTTCCTTAACCTGGTGGAAAAAACCGACAAGCCAATCGTGGTGGTCGGCTCGATGCGCCCTGGCACCGCCATGTCGGCAGACGGCATGCTCAACCTGTACAACGCCGTGGCCGTGGCCAGCGACAAGCAGTCGCGTGGCAAGGGCGTGCTGGTGACCATGAACGATGAGATCCAGTCTGGCCGCGATGTCAGCAAGTCGGTCAACATCAAGACCGAAGCGTTCAAGAGCGCCTGGGGCCCGATGGGCATGGTCGTTGAAGGTAAATCCTACTGGTTCCGCCTGCCGGCCAAGCGCCATACGGTCAATTCGGAATTCGACATCAAGCAGATCAGCAGCCTGCCGGCCGTGGACATCGCCTACGGCTATGGCAACGTGACCGACACCGCCTACAAGGCACTGGCGCAGAACGGCGCCAAGGCGATCATCCATGCCGGTACCGGTAATGGCTCGGTGTCGTCGCGGGTAGTACCGGCGCTGCAAGAGCTGCGCAAGAACGGCGTGCAGATCATCCGTTCGTCCCACGTTAACCAGGGCGGTTTCGTGCTGCGTAACGCCGAGCAGCCGGACGACAAAAACGATTGGGTCGTGGCCCATGACCTGAACCCGCAAAAAGCCCGCATCCTGGCCATGGTCGCAATGACCAAGACCCAGGACAGCAAAGAGCTGCAGCGGATTTTCTGGGAATACTGAGTGCTGTAATGCCAAGGCCGGTGCACGGGTTGCACCGGCCCTCCCCCTCAGCCCGGCCTACGGCTCGATGCGCTTAAGTTCGTTCAACAAACCCATCAGTTGCGCCAACTTGTCTTCGCCGAACTGCGCCTGGATCTTGCGGTAGTTGGCCTCCATGCCCTCGCGCATTGACTCGAAACAGGCCTCGCCGCGTTCGGTGAGGCTCACCAACACACGCCGCGCGTCCTGCGCGGCCTTCTGCCGACGCACCAGGCCATCGCGTTCCAAACGGCTCAACACCCCGGTCATGCTCGGTTTGAGGATGCACGCCAGGTGGGCGAGCTGGTAGCTCTCCAATTCACCTTGCTGGCTAAGAATACGAATGACTCGCCACTGTTGCTCGGTCAGGTCGTGTTCGTTCAGCAACGGCCTGAAAAATGCCATTGCGGCTTCCCGGGCCTGCAGCAGGCTCAATGTCAGCGAGGGTTGCGTCTTGGTCATGTGGGCGCCTGTGTTTGGGGTACGACTGGCAAGATTAGGGGCATAGGCAAAAAGGGACAAGGAGCCTGGAAAGTGCAAGCTCTTCCATGGAAAACCCATTCAAGGCCGCCAGCCAAGCTGCGACCATCCGGATCAAACAACAACGACGCGATCCGGGCGGTAAGCCATGGCCCTCTCACAACAACTCCGCTTGCCGCTGGCGGTATTCGCCGGGCGTGAGCTTGGCGTAACGGTTGAAGAATCGGCTGAAATAAGCCGGGTCCTTGAAGCCCAGCTGGTAGCAGATTTCGTTTGCCGTGCTGCCGGAGAACAACAGCAGGCGCTTGGCTTCCTGCATCACGCGTTCAAGCACCAGGCGCTTGGACGGCAAGTCGGCAATGCGCCGGCACACATCGTTCAGCCGCGCCTCGGTCACGCCGATCTGCTGCGCATAGCGCGCCAGGGGCCAGTGCTCAAGGTAATGCGCTTCGATCAGCGCGTTGAAGCGGTGGAAGATTTTCAGGTCTTCGTGCCTGGCCGGGGTGGCCTCGCGCGAGTTGGGGCACAGCCGCAGCAAGCTGATCATGATCAGCCGGGTCAGCGACTGCAACGCCGCATCGCGCCCCGGATGGGGCGTGGCAACTTCGTCGCTGAGCGCTTCCAGCCAGCGTTCGAGCCTGCGCGCCTCGGCCTTGTACGCAGCCGGCACCTTGGCCAGGGCAACGCAGGCAGGCCGCACCTGCACCCCGGCCGGCAAAAGGCTGGCGTCGGCTTCGATCAGTTGCCAGACCAGTTGCTGACGCACCGTCAGCACATGGCCGTCGCTGTCTGGCTCGGTGACGAAGGCATGCGCCACCGTCGGCGGCGTCAGGAAGAACATCGGCCCGGCCTCGATATACTGCTGGTCATCGAGGTACACCCTCACCGTACCGGACTTCACGTAATGCACCTGGAAAAACCGGTCGTGCCGGTGCACGGGCATGTTGCGCCCGAAAAACCCGGCAAGGTTGCCCAGCCGGTCGTAGTGCACCTCGCTGTCGCTGTAGCGCTGGTCGTAGACCTGGCCGATGTTGATGTTCGGAATGGGATGCCGATCACTCATGACTGCTTACCCGCAAAGCGCTTGCCCGTATTGACGATCACCCATGGTGCCCCGGCTGCTTGGCAGATGCCACTGGGTGAAGCCTTGACCTTCGTTAACATATTAACTATAACATTAACACATTAACAATCTCGGCAGGACGACCCTCGCCCTGCACCGCCTGGAGAAAAGCATGAGCCATGCCCTGCATGACGTTGCGACCGGCACCCTGTTCGGCGTTGCGCTGAACTACCAGGGTCTGCTGCAGCAGCACGAAGCGGCGTTTCACGAAGCGCCCTACAAACAACCGCCCGTCAAGCCGGTGCTGTTCGTCAAGACGCCCAACACCCGCAACCACCATGAAGGCAACGTGGTGTTTCCGGCCGGTGTCGAGCGCCTGCAACCGGGCCCTGCCCTGGGCGTGGTGATTGGCAAGGACGCCAGCCGGGTCAGCGCCGAAGACGCGCTGGGCTACGTGGCGGGCTACACCATCGTCAACGAAGTCAGCCTGCCTGAGACCAGCTACTACCGCCCTGCGGTCAAGGCCAAGTGCCGCGATGGCTTCTGCCCGGTCGGCCCCGCCCTGGTACCGGCTGCACAGGTGGCCAACCCCGATGCCCTGGGCCTGCGCCTGCGGGTCAACGGTGAAGTGCGCCAGCAGAACACCACCGCCAACTGCGTGCGCACGGTTGCCCAGCTGATCGCCGAGATCAGCGAATTCATGACCCTGCATGCGGGCGACATCCTGATTACCGGCACCCCCGAGGGGCGCGTCGATGTGCAGCCAGGCGACCGCGTCGATGTCGAGATCGATGGCCTGGGCACGCTCACCAACCACATCGTCGCCGAATGAGGATTGCACCTGTGAAACACGCCCGTATCCAGTTCGACGGCCAGGTCCATAATGTCACCGTCGAAGACGACCACCTGCGCCTGGCCGACGGCCGCCTGGTGCATGAAGACCAGGTGACCTGGCTGCCACCTGCCACCGGCAGCATGTTCGCCCTGGGCCTGAACTACGCCGACCACGCCGCGGAACTCGCCTTCACGCCGCCCACCGAGCCGCTGGCGTTCATCAAGTCGCCGGGCACCTACACCGGCCACAAGCAGATCACCTGGCGCCCGGACAACGTCGCCTACATGCACTACGAGTGCGAGCTGGTGGCGGTGATCGGCAAGCAGGCACGTAACGTCAAGCGCGAAGACGCCCTGCAGTACCTGGCCGGCTACACCGTGTGCAACGACTACGCCATCCGCGACTACCTGGAAAACTACTACCGCCCCAACCTGCGGGTGAAAAACCGCGACGCCACCACCCCGGTCGGCCCGTGGATCGTCGATGCGGCCGACGTGCCGGACCCGTCCAACCTGAAGCTGCGCACCTGGATCAACGGTGAGCTGAAACAGGAAGGCAGCACCTCGGACATGATTTTCGACATTCCTTACCTGATCGAATATTTCTCCAGCTTCATGACCCTGCAACCGGGCGACATGATCGCAACCGGCACCCCAGAAGGCCTGGCCGATGTAGTGCCAGGCGATGAAGTGGTGGTGGAAGTGGAAGGCGTTGGTCGCCTGGTCAACCGCATCGTCAGCGAAGCTGACTTCTTCAAGAACAACAAGGCATGAGCAGCATGATCAAGCACTGGATCAATGGCCGTGAGGTCGAGAGCAAAGACACCTTCGTCAACTACAACCCAGCCACCGGTGACGCGATTTGCGAAGTCGCCAGCGGCGGTGCCGAAGAGGTCGCGCAGGCGGTTGCGGCGGCCAAGGAAGCCTTCCCGAAATGGGCCAACACCCCAGCCAAGGAACGTGCCCGTCTGATGCGCAAGCTGGGCGAACTGATCGACCAGAACGTGCCGAAACTGGCCGAGCTGGAAACCCTCGATACCGGCCTGCCGATCCACCAGACCAAGAACGTGCTGATCCCGCGTGCCTCGCACAACTTCGACTTCTTCGCCGAAGTGTGCACCCGCATGGATGGCCACACCTACCCGGTCGACGACCAGATGCTCAACTACACCCTGTACCAGCCGGTGGGTGTGTGCGGCCTAGTAAGCCCCTGGAACGTGCCGTTCATGACGGCCACCTGGAAGACTGCGCCGTGCCTGGCCCTGGGCAACACCGCCGTCTTGAAAATGAGCGAATTGTCGCCGCTGACTGCCAACGAACTCGGCCGCCTGGCCGTTGAAGCCGGCATCCCCAACGGCGTGCTCAATGTGATCCAAGGCTACGGCGCCACCGCTGGCGATGCACTGGTGCGTCACGCCGATGTGCGTGCAATTTCCTTTACCGGCGGCACCGCCACCGGCAAGAAGATCATGCAGACCGCCGGCCTTAAAAAATACTCGATGGAGCTGGGTGGCAAGTCGCCGGTGGTGATCTTCGAAGACGCCGACCTGGAACGCGCCCTGGATGCAGCGCTGTTCACCATCTTCTCGCTCAATGGCGAGCGCTGCACGGCCGGCAGCCGCATTTTCATCCAGGAAAGCGTTTACCCGCAGTTCGTCGCCGAGTTCGCCGCCCGCGCCAAGCGCCTGATCGTGGGTGACCCGACCGACCCGAAAACGCAAGTAGGCTCGATGATCACCCAGCAGCACTATGACAAGGTCACCGGGTACATCCGCATCGGCATCGAAGAAGGCGCACGCCTGGTTGCCGGCGGCCTTGAGCGCCCGGCCAATCTGCCGGCGCACTTGGCCAAGGGGCAGTTCATCCAGCCCACCGTGTTCGCCGACGTGAACAACAGCATGCGCATCGCCCAGGAAGAAATCTTCGGCCCAGTGGTGTGCCTGATCCCGTTCAAGGACGAGGCCGAAGCACTGCAACTGGCCAACGACACCGAATACGGCCTGGCCTCGTACATCTGGACCCAGGACATCGGCAAGGCGCACCGCCTGGCGCGTGGCATCGAAGCTGGCATGGTCTTCATCAACAGCCAGAACGTGCGCGACCTGCGCCAGCCGTTCGGCGGCGTGAAAGGCTCCGGCACCGGGCGTGAAGGTGGGCAATACAGCTTCGAAGTGTTCGCCGAGATCAAGAACGTGTGCATTTCCATGGGCAGCCACCACATCCCGCGCTGGGGTGTATAAAACCGTCTCGATCAAGCGGGTAACCCTGTGGGGGCCCACGGTGCATGGCACGGGCTGCGCCCGTGTTCGCGGGCAGGCCCGCTCCCACAGGCTTCTACACCCTAACAACATCCTCTTACCGGAGATTTCCATGGGCAAACTCGCTCTCGCTGCCAAGATTACCCATGTACCGTCCATGTACCTGTCCGAGCTGCCTGGCCCGCGTCAGGGCTTTCGGCAAGCCGCCATCGACGGGCACTACGAGATCAGCCGACGCTGCCGTGAGCTCGGGGTCGACACGATTGTCGTGTTCGACACCCACTGGTTGGTCAATGCCAACTACCACGTGCTCTGCGGCCCGCATTTCAAGGGCGTCTACACCAGCAACGAACTGCCACACTTCATCAGCAACATGGAATACGAGTTCCCGGGCAACACTGCACTCGGCCAACTGCTGGCAGCCGAATGCAACCGCTTCAACGTCGAGACCATGGCCCACCACGCCACCACCCTGGGCCCTGAGTACGGCACCCTGGTGCCGATGCGCTACATGAACCAGGACCAGCACTTCAAGGTGGTTTCGGTCTCGGCGCTGTGCACGTCCCACTACCTGGCCGACAGCGCCCGCCTCGGCTGGGCCATGCGCAAGGCCGTGGAAGAGCACTACGACGGCACCGTGGCGTTCCTGGCCAGTGGCTCGCTGTCACACCGCTTTGCGCAGAACGGCCAGGCGCCGGATTTCGCCACCAAGGTGTGGAGCCCGTTCCTGGAAACCCTGGACCACCGCGTGGTGAAGATGTGGGAGAACGCTGAATGGGAAGAATTCTGCGGGATGCTCCCCGAATACGCCGCCAAGGGCCACGGTGAAGGGTTCATGCATGACACCGCGATGCTGCTCGGTGCCCTGGGCTGGTCGAAGTACGACGGCAAGGCCGACGTGGTAACGCCCTACTTCGGCTCGTCGGGCACCGGCCAGATCAACGCGATCTTCCCGGTCACCCCGCAGGATGGTGCTGCCATCCCCGCCGCGCAGGCCGCCAACCCGGCCGCGGTGGTGTCCACCAGCCGCCTGTAGTTCCGCTGCCTGGCCGCTCTGCCGGGCGGCCAGGCGTTTCTGCCAAGAGGATGCCCTTCATGCCACACCTGGTTCTGCTCTACACCCCCGACCTGGAAACAGACGCCGACATCCCGGGCCTTTGCCGTGCCCTGGCCAACACCATGCTCGAACAGCGCGATGCCGCCGGCAAGGCCGTGTTCCCCACCGGCGGCACCCGCGTGTTGGCCTACCCCGCCGCGCACTGCGCAGTGGCGGATGGTAACGGCGACTATGGCTTTTTGTACGCCAACCTGCGGATGGCCAACGGCCGCTCCGCGGAGGTTCACAAAACAGTCGGCGACAGCCTGTTGCACGTGCTCAAGCAGCACCTGGACGCGCTGCTCCAGCAGCGCCCCATCGGCATCACCCTGCAGATCGACGAGAGCAACGCGCAGGTCTACGACGCCAAGCACAGCACCCTGCACCCGCTGTTCAACAAACCGGCCTGAGCCAACGGCCGACACCTTTCACCGTCTCATCACACAACAAGTACAACAAATATGAGCACACTCGAGCACGCCTCGCGCAGCACGGCGCAAGCCACACTCCTCGACAGCACACACCGGACCGTCACCTGGCGGCTGATGCCGTTGCTGTTGGTGTGTTACCTGTTCGCCCACCTGGACCGCATCAACATCGGCTTCGCCAAGATGCAGATGAGCCAGGACCTACATCTGTCCGACACGGTCTACGGGCTGGGCGCCGGGCTGTTTTTCATCGCCTATGCGTTGTTTGGCGTACCCAGCAACCTGATGCTCGACCGCGTCGGCCCGCGCCGCTGGATCGCCAGCCTGATGGTGGTGTGGGGCACCCTGTCGACCTGCATGCTGCTGATCGAGAGCAGCAGCGCGTTCTACCTGCTGCGGTTTGCCCTGGGCGCAGCGGAAGCCGGGTTTTTCCCAGGCATTCTGGTGTACCTCAACCGCTGGTACCCCGCGGGCCGCCGTGCCCAGGTCACGGCATTGTTCGCCATTGCCGTGCCGCTGGCAGGCGTGGTCGGCGGGCCGCTCTCGGGCAGCATTTTGGCGTTCATGCATGACGCTGCGGGCCTGCGTGGCTGGCAGTGGATGTTCCTGATCGAAGGCGCCCCGGTGATCCTGCTCGGCCTGGTGGTGCTGGCGGTCCTGCCCGAGCGTTTCGAACAGGTGGCCTGGCTCGACGCCCAGCAAAAAGCCGCCCTGCGCGCCCAGTTCGGCCAGGAAGAACAGCGCAAGCCGGTCACCTCGTTCGCCGGTATCCTCGCCAGCCCTGCCGTATGGCTGCTGGTGGCGGTGTACTGCGCGGTCATGCTGGCGGTGAACACGCTGGCGTTCTGGATGCCCAGCCTGATCCACACCGCCGGCATCGGCAGCGACGCCAGTGTCGGCCTGCTCAGCGCGGTGCCGTACTTGGCCGGCTGCGTGTTCATGCTGGCCTGCGGACGCTCGTCCGACCGCCACCGCGAGCGCCGTTGGCACCTGTCCATCCCCCTGCTGATGGCCGCGGCGGGTATCGCGATCGCTGCCCTCGCGCCCAACCAGGCACTGCCCGTATTGGCCGGCCTGGTGCTGGCAGGCATGGGGGCAAGCGCAGCCCTGCCGATGTTCTGGCAACTGCCTACGGCGTTTCTCAATGACCGCACACAGGCTGCCGGCATCGCCCTGATCAGCTCGCTGGGCAGCATTGCCTCGTTCGCCACGCCCTATTTCATCGGCTGGGTCCGCGACACCACGCAAAGCGCCAGCCTCGCGCTGTATGTGCTGGCTGCGTTTATCACCCTCGGTGGCCTGCTGGTGCTGCGTACTCGCGCCGCCATCGTCAACCCTTGAACCTTGAGACTTCAACCATGCTCGATAACGCATTCATCCAACAGGCCGCCGAGCGGCTCGACCAGGCCGAGCGCTCGCGCGAACAGGTGCGCCAGTTCTCACTCGACCAGCCTGCCATCACTATCGAAGATGCCTACGCCATCCAGCGTGCCTGGGTGGCCAAGAAGCTCGCCGCCGGGCGCAAGCTGGTCGGCCACAAGATCGGCCTGACCTCCCGCGCCATGCAGGTTTCGTCGAACATTACCGAGCCTGACTACGGCGCGCTGCTGGACGACATGCTGTTCGATGAAGGCAGCGACATTCCGTTTGAGCGTTTCATCGTGCCGCGCGTCGAGGTCGAGCTGGCTTTCATTCTCGGCAAGCCGCTCAAGGGCCCGAATGTGACGGTGTTCGACGTGTTGGACGCCACCGAGTGGGTCATCCCGGCGCTGGAAATCATCGACGCGCGCATTCAACAGGTCGACCCCCAGACCCAGGCCACGCGCAAAGTGTTCGACACCATCTCCGACAACGCCGCCAACGCCGGCGTGGTCATGGGCGGGCGCGCGGTACGGCCCACCGAGATCGACCTGCGCAAGGTGCCGGCCGTGCTTTACCGCAACGGTGTGATCGAAGAGTCCGGGGTAAGCGCCGCGGTGCTCAACCACCCGGCCAAGGGTGTCGCTTGGCTGGCCAACAAGCTGGCCGCGTACGACGTCACCCTGCAGCCGGGCCAGATCATCCTCGGCGGCTCCTTCACTCGCCCAGTAGCCGCACGGCCTGGCGACACCTTCCACGTCGACTATGACCTGCTCGGCTCGATTGCCTGCCGTTTCGTTTGAGGACTTGCCCATGGACATGCCCGTCAACCGCTTCAAACAACGCCTGCGCAGTGGCGAGCCGCAGATCGGCCTGTGGCTCGGCCTGGCCGATGCATACTGCGCGGAGCTGGCGGCCAATGCCGGCTTCGACTGGTTGCTGATTGACGGCGAGCACGCGCCGAACGACCTGCGCGGCATGCTCGCGCAGTTGCAGGCGGTGGCGCCCTACCCGAGCCAGGCGGTAATTCGCCCGGTCATTGGTGATACAGCGTTGATCAAGCAAGTGCTGGATATCGGCGCGCAGACCCTGCTGGTACCCATGGTGGAAACCGCCGCGCAAGCACGCCAGCTGGTGCAGGCCATGCAGTACCCGCCCAAGGGTATACGCGGCGTGGGCAGCGCTCTGGCGCGGGCGTCGCGCTGGAACAGCATCCCGGGTTACCTCGACCAAGCCGACGCGCAGATGTGCTTACTGGTGCAGATCGAGAACAAACAAGGGCTGGCCAACCTGGATGAGATCGTTGCGGTCGAGGGGGTCGATGGCGTGTTCATCGGCCCGGCCGACCTGAGCGCCGCCATGGGCCACCGCGGCAACCCTGGGCACCCTGAGGTGCAGGCAGCCATCGAGGACGCGATCGTGCGCATCGGCAAGGCAGGCAAAGCGGCGGGTATTCTCAGTGCGGACGAGACGCTGGCGCGGCGCTACATCGCCTTGGGCGCGGCGTTTGTGGCGGTGGGGGTGGATACCACGGTGCTGATGCGTGGGCTGCAGGATCTGGCGGGGAAGTTCAAAGGTACGTCGGCGTCGGTGAGTGACGGGGGCGGGGTTTACTGAACAGCAATGGGGCTGCTTTGCAGCCCTTTCGCGAGCGAGCTCGCTCCTACAGGGACCGCGTGATCCCTGGGGCGATGGGCCGCAAAGCGGCCCCGGTTATCAAAGGCTCACATCTGAATGATCGCCTTCAACACCGTCTTGAAGGTATCCAGCTGCTCTTCACTGAACTGCCCAAACACCTTGTCCTGCTGCTCCCTGGCAATGGTCCACAGCGCCTCGGTCTCATCCACACCTTTCACCGAAAGCCGCACCCGCCCCTCATCGTCAGCAATCAGGCCCTTGCGCTTGAGGTTGGCAACCGCTTCCTCGATCTCACGCGCAGGCATCGCCACTTCGCGCTGCAGGTCGTTGAGGCTGAGCCCGGCATCGTTCTCCAGCACCATCAACATGCGCGCCTCACTGGTACGCAACCCGGTGCTCAGTTGACGTGGCTGGTAATCACCCTGGTAGGCACGCAACGCCTGGGTCATCAGGTAGTACAGGTTGTGCTGCAGGCGGCCCTGGAAGTGGCTGCTCGGCGCTTGGCCCTCTGCACGCTGGGTCATGCGCGTGTGGGGCAGCACCATCGAATAGGCGCCTTGGTGGTACAGCAACGGCGAGCGACCGAAGTCATCGAACGCCACCACCTTGCCCACCAGAATCCAGTGGTCGCCGCCGTCCAATTGCTGAAACTTCTCACACTGGAAGCGCGCCGAGCAGTCAGCCAACAGCGGTGCGCCCCCCGCCCCTTGCTGGTAATCGATGCCTGCAAACCGATCGTCCTTGGGCCGCGCGAAGTTGTTGGACAGCTCAATCTGGTCCGCCGCCAGAATGTTCACGGCAAAGTGCGACGCTTCTTCGAATACTGCATGGCTGGTGGAGCGTTTGTCGATGCTCCACAGGATCAACGCAGGCTCCAGCGAGACCGAGTTGAAGCTGTTGGCGGTGACGCCGACCTTGCGCCCGCTGGCGCCAGCGGCGGTGACTACGGTGACGCCGGTGGCGAAGTTGCCCAGCGCGCGGCGGAAGGCTCGGCTATCGAAGGCCGTGGTGTTTTCAGTGGACATGCAAGACTCCCGAACAGGCCAGCGGCCTGCCCTGTTTGTTGTTGTGGTTGTAAGGGGAATTGACCCGCGCGCGGGTCAGACCATCGCCGGATCAGGCTCCAGGCCCATCAGCTCGCGGCCGAGGATCTGCGCGCAAACGTCATAGTCGGTGTAGGCGTGGGCACCGGTCAGGTGCGCATCACGGAACAGCCGCTGCATCTCGTTGCTTTCAAACCAGGCGCCGCCGCCGGACGCTTCCATCAGCCGGTCTACCGCCTGGATACACATCTTCACGGCATAACCCTGGTTGGTCCGCCAGAACGCCAGTGTGGCGCGTGTGGGGTATTCGTGGCGCTCGCTGTACTCGGCGATTTCATCCCAGCTTTTTTCCAGCAGGGCACGGGCGGCGGCCACTTGATGGGTGGACTCGGCCAGGCGCATCAGCGCAGGGGTTGCAGCCCCCACTGCGGCGCCGGTGTAGGCACGTACGCGGTTGCGGGTTTTCTCGCGGAACACCTCCAGCATGCGCTCGGCGACACCGAGGCTGACGGTGGAAAAACCACTGGCGAAATACGGGCGGTACGGGGCGAAGAAGATCTTGCTGTCTGGGTACAGACCAAAGCCTGCCGACTTGCCTTCCATCATGTCCTTGGCCTTCTGGATGCGGTGCTCCGGCACGAAGGCGTCACGCACGATCAAGGTCTTGCTGCCGCTGCCGCGCATGCCCACGGCATACCAGTCATCACGAATTTCGTAGTCGCTACGGGGCAGAACGGCAAAGCAGTAGTCCTGCGTGCCTTCGGCATTCTTGCGGCGGAACCCCATGATCGCCCACTCGGCATGGTCACAGCCGGAACTCCAGCCCATTTCGCCGCTGAAGGTCACGCCGCCTTCGACTTCCTCGGTACGGCCAAAGGGCGCGATGCTGCTGCTGGCCGTGGCATCCGGGTTGGTTTGCCAGACCTCCTGCTGCAGCGTGGGCGAGAACATCGCCATCTGATGGCTGTGGGTGCACAGCAGGCTCATGGCCCACGCGGTGCTGGCGCAGGCGCCTGCCAGCAAGGCGATGCACTGGGCAAACTGCGGCAGCGAGATCTCCATGCCGCCATAGTGTTTAGGCAAAAAGGCACGGTGCATGCCGATGCTCTTGAGCAGCGCGATATTCTCTGCCGGGACACTGCGATCTTGCTCTGCACGCACCGCATTCGCAGCAATTGTCGGCAGGATCGACTTGAGGTCTTCCAGCAGGGGATTTGGCTTTTTCATGAACGGTCTCTTTATTATTGGAGAGTCAGCTGCGGCTGCGCACGCCCTGTGGCGCAGGCGTTACGGTGCTATGGCACAGCCGGCAAGTCGGTAAAGACGCGTTCAGTATGTGAGGTGCGAGTGCGCCTCGAAATGCACGTTACGGCGGGAAAATTGCACTTTCCATGGTGTTGATCAACCGAGGTGCGGTGGGCTCTGGCGGGTCACGGTTTGATCTTTTTCATTTCGTTGAGCAGCTGCATCAGTTGCTGCAGTTTGTCTTCGCCGAACTGGCTGAGGATCCGTTCATAGTTGCGGGCCATTTCCTCGCTCATGGCCATGAACGCCTGCTGCCCCTTGTCGGTCAGGCTGATGAACACCCGGCGCTGATCTTCTGGCGACTTGCGCCGGGCGACGACCCCATCGCGCTCGAGCCGCTTGAGCACACCGCTCATGCTTGGCTTGAGGATGCAGGCAAGCTCGGCAAGCTGATGGCTTTCCAGTTCGCCTTGCTGGTGCAGGATACGAATCACCCGCCACTGCTGTTCGGTCAGGTCATGGGCATTCAATGCCGGCCGAAAGAACGCCATCGTGGCTTCGCGAGCCTGCAGCAGGGTAAGGGTCAGAGAGGGTCTTGGTGTGGTCATGCGTGCCCGAGCATCATGGAAAGTGGCGAGCAGGCCAGTATGCCAGCACGGGCTCATTAATACATTAACCAATCAGCCGCTGGCAGCCCTGTGCAACCGCTGCCAGTGGCACTGGCAGGCTGGTTACACTCGCTGGCAGGCAAGGACAAGACACCCGCCAATGTTCAAGCGCTCAATGGCCTCATGTGCCAGAGCGCTTGCCAAACGGCCCTATCACACTTCTATACAGCAGGCGGCGTCATGATCACCCTCGAGAGCCCGACCTATTACTCCGCGACCAAAAAGTACAACCTGAACTTCCCCACGCTGGAATGTGACATCGACGCCGATGTCGTGGTCATCGGGGGCGGCTTTTCCGGCATCAACACCGCGCTGGAGCTGGCGGAAAAAGGCGTGACCAACATCGTCGTGCTCGAAGCGCGCTACCTGGGTTACGGCGGCACCGGGCGCAACGGCGGGCAGATCATGGCGGGCATCGGCCATGACCTTGAGAAGATCCGGCGCAGTGTCGGCGACAAGGGCCTGCAGGAGATCTTCGCGATCAGCGAACTGGGCGCCGGCATCATCAAGGCACGTATCGCCCGCTACGACATCGACGCCGACTTCTGCCACGGCTATGGCTACATGGGCTTCAACAGCCGCCAGGAAAAGACCCTGCGCGCCTGGGAAAAGCAATTCAAGGCCATCAACGCACATGACGAAATCCGTTTTCTGGGCGGCTCGGAAGTGCGGCAGATCATCGGCAGCGACGCCTACAGCAGCGCCCTGCTGCACATGGGCGGTGGCCACGTGCATTCGCTCAACCTGCTGCTCGGCGAAGCCCAGGCCCTGGTCGGCCACGGTGCGCGCATCTTCGAGCACAGCCCGGCGCTGGAGGTGACCTACGGTGAGCGTATCAAGGTGCGTACCGGGCGCGGCTCGGTGCGCGCCAGCAAGCTGCTGTGGGCCTGCGACAGCTTCCTCAACAAGCTGGAGCCCGAACTGCACAGCCGCACCATCAACACCTACGCCTTCCAGATGATGACCGAGCCTCTGCCGGAGGCGCTGATCGACCGCATCAGCCCGATCCGCGGTGCCTACAGCGATATCCGACCGGTGATCGACTACTACCGGGTCACCCGCGATAACCGCCTGCTGTTCGGCGCAGCCACGTCCTGCATCGAGCATATCCCGCTGGACCTCAAGGCGTGGAACCGTGCACTGATGCTGAAGATCTTTCCGTACCTCAAGGACGTGCGCATCGACCTGGCCTGGGGCGGCCCGATGGCCACCAGCGCCAACCTGTTCCCGCAGATCGGCACGCTGAGCAACCGCCCCAATGCGTTCTATGTGCAGGGCTATTCAGGCTTTGGCGTGACGCCTAGCCACATCATTTGCAAGATCCTCGCCGAAGGCATGCACGAAGGGTCCGCACGCTATGGCCTGCTCAGCTCGGTCAAGCATGCGCGAATCCTTGGCAAAGACCATTTCCGCCCGCTGCTGCTCACCGCCGGTAAGGCCGCGCACCAGCTGTCGGGCTATTTCAACGGCCGCCGTTAAACCTTTCCCTCTCATCACTGGAGCACTGCCATGACCCTCACCGCCGCCAAACAAGGCGTCCAACTGTCCGAACTCGACCCGTGGGGCAGCGTTGCTGACTTGGGCTCGGATATTCTCGAAGGCGACGTCAACGCCTTCGGCAAGATGACCCACGGCGCGCCGACTGACCCAGTCAGCAGCGCCTACTTCGGCACCACGCGTGGCAAGTTCCGCATGGTCTACCCGTTCGACGAGCAGGCGGTGATCGTCACCGGCGAAATCCAGCTGACCGATGAATCCACGGGGCAAGTCACCCGCTTCAAGGCCGGTGATGCCTGGTTCGTCAGCAAAGGTACGCCGGTGCTGTGGGAGGTGCTGAGCGAATCGTTCGTCAAGCATTACCTGGCAGTGGCCTGAGGTTTGCCCCCGGATTGACACGACCTGGGTAGGAGCAGCCTTGTGCTGCGAAGAGGCCGGTGAAAACACAGTGAACTTTCACTGCTTTCACCGGCCTCTTCGCAGCACAAGGCTGCTCCTACCTGGGTCGCGGTAAGCGCGTGTCAGGCCATGGCCTGGGCGCGGAAGTCCTTGGGCGATTGCTCGAACTGCTTTTTGAACGAGCGGCTGAAATGCGCCGAGTCGGTAAAGCCCCACTTGTAGGCGATCGAGGTGATCGACTCGCGCTTGAAGAACGGGTTGGCCAGGTCGTCCGCACTGCGCTTCAGGCGCGCACGCTGGATGTAGCGGCAGACGCTGTCGCCCTCCTCCTCGAACAGGCGGTACAAATGCCGAACCGAAATGTTCAGCCGGCCGGCCAGGTTGGCCGGTGTCAGCCCGGGCTGTGACAGGGACTCGTCAATCACCTGCTGCACATAGCTGCGCAGGTTGGCACCACTGAGCGGGCCAAGGGTGTGCGGTGAGTCGCCATTGCGCTCGAAACCGGGCTCCAGCAATGCAATGAATGCCGTCTGCAACGCATCGCCTTGCGCACCATCGCCACTGGCATGGTCGTCCTTGCACAGTTGGTCCATCAAAACATGCAGCATGCGCCCGCAGGCATTGGATGAGGAAATCTTGCCGAACATCCCACCGCTGCCTTGCACATGCTTGCGCACCTGCTCGCGGGAAAGGGCCAGCGAAACATGCTCGATCAACCCACTGGGGGTGATCTCGCAACGCCCGACAGAGTCCATCAGCAGCAACTCGCCCGGCGCCAGGCTGACCTGCATGCCACCCTGCGCCACCGTCGAGTAGCCCATGCGCTGGCTGACCAGGAAGCAATGCTGGTCATCGTCGAGGGTCGGGTTGTCGCCCAGGCGGCGGATGTTGCCGGCATTGGTGCGCAGATTGGCCAGTGGTAACCCCGCGCGGGAGAACGTCGACACTTCGCCGATGAACAACGCCGGGTTGGAGGCCAACTCGGTCTCGAAACGGCCGCAGATCTGCTGCATGGCCGTGGTCCAGCGTTCCAGCCCCTGACGGTTGGGTTGTTGAGTGTGCATGGATGCCCTCGACGCAGAATTTGTTGTTATGGGGCCATTGTTAACATGTTATCAATGGCCGCACAACTGTGATCTCTCGTCTGAAGCTTGAGCAAGGCACGTGCCAAAAAAGGCTTAGAGACGCGGCAGCGATTGCCCGAACAGGCCGAGGCAGGCCATCAGGTGCGCGCGTTGCGGCGGGCTGATCTGAATGTAGCGACGAAACGCTGGCATGCGGTTGACCACTTCGCTGCCGCCCATGTGTTCCAAGGTCAGCCACCAGTGGCCATCGCGGCATTCCAGGGTCAGGCGCTTGAAATCCAGCGGCATCAGGGCGGCGGTCAGTTGCGCATTGTTCAGCAGTTGCTCACGTACCTGGGTGAAACGCGCCTTGTCGCCGCGGCGGTACACGCACGCCAGGCCAGTACGACGGATTGCACCCGCATGACGCATTTCAAGCGTTACCCCGCCCCCTTGCAGGGCAGGCAGGCACAGGCGGAATTCGCAGGTGACCACATGCATCAGCACGTGTGCCTCGACACACTCACGTACCTCGGCACGACAGCCCAGCGCCGGGTTGTCGATCACCCCGCGGGCGGGTTCCAGCAACTGCATGTGCACCTGCCCCAGGTTACGCGACAGCAGCTCCAGCGTGGCCCCGGGCCGGTAGCCGGCCGGGGCACGCGGCGCCAGCAGGCGATCACGCAAACGTCTGATCATGGTGCAGGTGCTCCACTGCATGGCCCGGCTCTGCCGCAAGTTCTTTTTCCAGCACATCCTCGACCCGCGCCGGCTTGAACGGGTTGACCTTCTGCACGCACAGCGTCCAGAACAGCGCATAGGTGGCGGTGCCGGCCAGCATGATGGCGAACGGCACATAGATGTCGGCCGGGTTCATGCCTGGTGGGGTGATGAACGCCATGCCAATGACGATACCGCCACTGGAAATGATCTGCGGCAGCGGGAACAGTGGCGAGCGGTAGGCCCGTGGCAGATCGGGCCGGCGGATGCGCAGGATCACCACCGACAGCGTCACCAGCAGGTATGCCGTGCTCCAGGCACACACTGCCGCCAGCACCAGGTGCAGGATGTTGTCCGGGTTGCCGCCCAGGTACCAGGCGTGCAGGCAAGGGATCAGGGCAACCACGAGAATGCACAGCAAGGGCGTCTTGAACCGCGGGTGCAGGTAGGCGAAGGCCTTGGGCAGCGCGCCGTCCACCGCCATGCCGTACAGGATGCGAGGCACCCCGGCCATCAAGGTGTTGATGGTGGCGGCGCCGGCAAACAAAAAGCCGATACCCAGCCACACCGGGCCGATATCGCCCATCACCTGTTCAGCGAAACGCGGGATGGCCATGGGCGTGTCGAGCAAGTGCACGCCGCTGGCGGCATCGAGCACGACGTTTTCCACCTGGCGCTTCATGGCTGCGCCATAGATGAACATGCAGCTGGCCACACCAAACAGGCCCAGCGCCATGGCCCGCGGCAACACCCAGGCCGAACGGCGCAGCTCCGGCGCCAGCGGCGTGACGAACTCACAGCCGACGAACATGAACATGGCCATGCCGATCAGCGAGAGGATGGTCATCAGGTCGGTGCCGACCAGCGACGCCCCGAACGGCCCTTCCAGCTCCACCGCCGGTGCGGCGATCAGGCCCAGCACGCCGAACACCATCAGCGTGGTCCACATGCCGAAGGTGAGGATCACTTCGGCCCGGCTAAACGCACTGACCCCAAAGGCATTGAGCACGGCGAACGCCAATACGAAGCAGACACCCAGCAGCCACGAACCGCCCGCCGACTCAGCCAGGGTGTTGAGGTGCTCGAAGTTCACCAGCGCCATGACCCCAGACAGGATGGTTTCGGCAGTACCGGCGAACACGTGCACGATCAGGTAGGCCGACAACGTGCCGGTGATGGCGAAGAAGCGGCCCATGCCGCAGTTGATGTAGTCGTAGACCGACCCTGTGGTTGGCAAGATCGAGGCCGCTTCGGCAAAGGTGGTCGACTGCGCCAGCATCATCAATGCCGCGATGACCATGGCCAAGGCGAAGGCACTGCCACCAATGCCAAACCCCATGGTCGCGGTGAGGATCACCGGGCTGGCCATGATCAGCCCGACGGTGCTGGCCAGCGCCGTAGGAAAACCGACACTGCCCCGGTTGACATGCTCGGTGAGCTTATTGTTGAGTGACATCGTTATGCCCCGGCTTGTTTTTGTGGCGTTGAACGCGGCAAGTGAACCTGCACGCACGGCTGTTGTTTGCCTCCCTGCGTCATCACTGTGCGCCGCAGCCGGCGGGGCGTCTTGCCCATGGCTGCCGTGGCCCTTGTTGCTGCCTGCCAGCACCTGCATGCCTGGCAGGCAGCGTCATGCCGCCGTCAGGGAGATGCAAGATCAGCACCGGGCCCGTTCACTATGCTCGACGCTTTGGCGGCCGGTCAGGCCGCGTTCCTCTGCCTCAGGAGCCAGCATGAGCGACATTACCCTTCTTCCCGCGGTCACGGCATTCTTGGCCCGCCAACATGGCGTGTTCATTCACGGCCACTCCATCGCCAGCCAATCCGCCTCGACCCTTGCCGTGGTCAACCCGGCCAATGGCGAAACCCTCGCGCGCATTGCCGATGCCAACCAGGCCGACATTGACCATGCCGTGAGCTCGGCGCGCCAAGGCTTCAGCACCTGGTCCTGCACCAGCCCGGCCGCCCGCGCCGGCGTGCTGTTCAAGCTGGCCGACCTGCTGGAAGCCAACCGCGAAGAATTGGCCCAGCTAGAGACCTTGCAGTCGGGCAAGCTGATCGGCATCGCGCGCGCGTTCGAGGTAGAGCAGGCCGCGCATTTCTTGCGCTACTACGCAGGCTGGGCCACCAAGATCACCGGCCAAACCATCACCCCGTCCCTGCCCTCGTTCGCCGGTGAGCGCTACAGCGCCTTCACCCTGCGCGAACCGATCGGGGTGGTGGTGGGCATCGTGCCGTGGAACTTCGCCACCATGATCGCCATCTGGAAGCTGGCCTCGGCGCTGACCACCGGCTGCAGCATCATTCTCAAACCCAGCGAGTTCACGCCCCTGACGCTGCTGCGCATCGCCGAACTGGCCAGCGAGGCCGGCCTGCCACCGGGCGCCCTCAACGTACTGACCGGCGGCGGCCTGGTGGGCAAGGCGCTGGTCGAGCACCCCGGTACCGACAAGGTTTCGTTCACCGGCTCCGTGCCCACCGGCATCGCCGTCGGCCAAGCCGCCATGGGCGCCAAGCTGACCCGTGCGACACTGGAACTGGGCGGCAAGAACTCGGTAGCGTTCCTGCCCGATGTAGCGCTCGACAAAGCCGTCGACGGCATCATTGAAGCTGGCTTTCTGCATTCCGGGCAGATCTGCGCCGCCGGTGAGCGCTTCTTCGTCCACCGCTCGCGCATCGACCCACTGCTTGACGCACTGTGCCAACGCCTGGGCCAGCTGAAGGTCGGCTCGCCGCTGGATGAATCGACCCAGTTCGGCCCGGTAGCCAACAAGCCACACCAGCAGAAGCTGGCCGAATTGTTCGCCACCGCACGCGCCGAAGGCAGCCAGATCCTTCATGGTGGGCACATTGGCGATGGCCCAGGCTGCTTTGTCGAGCCGACGGTGATTCTCGCCAAGGGCGCCAGCGACACCCTGCTCAACCAGGAAACCTTCGGCCCGGTGGCGACCTTCTTGCCGTACGACGACGAAGACGAACTGTTGCACCTGATGAACGCAACGCCCTACGGCCTCAGCGCCAGCCTGTGGACCAACGACCTGGGCAAAGCCATGCGGATGGTCCCGCACATCCAGGCCGGTACGCTGTGGGTCAACATGCACACCCTGCTCGACCCCGCCGTGCCTTTCGGCGGTATCAAGGCCTCCGGCATCGGCCGCGAGTTCGGCTCGGCGTTCATCGATGATTTCACCGAGCTCAAGTCGGTGATGATCCGTTACTGAAGCGCCCTGCTGCATGCACCTGGCCAAGGCGGGCAAGCGCCTTGGCAGCCACGAACAAGACCCCACCCAGCCATCCACGCACTAATAGGCCGTCGCAGCCAACCGCGACGGCGCCTCGCCTCCACGAGGCTGCCCCCGAACAACAAAGGCCGCCTTGCGAGGTGCCGAGAACAATCGAGGGAAGTGCAATGTTCAAACCGCAACGGCTGTCCACCCTGGCCCTGGCCACGCTGCTGGCCAGCCAGGCCGCGCCGGCCTACGAACTCTACGCCGACGACGACAGCCACGTGAATGCCGACATGCTCGCGGTGTGGAGCATGTTCAACAGCCGCAAGAATTATGACGGCACGGCCGGTGGCTCGACCTGGCGCGAGGGCTTCATCAAGTATGGCCTGAGCGGTGACCAGGGCCTGGCAGGCAACGGCAGCCTCTATGGCGCCTTGAACTGGGTGAGCTCCGCCACCTGGGGCGATGGCGATGCCGCCGGCAACACCGATGGCTCCGAGCGCACCACCAAGATCGAGGACGCCTACCTGGGCTGGCGTTCAGGCGACCTGCTGCCCTGGCTGGGCAAGGATGGCGTAGACCTTTCTGGAGGGCGGCAGGTGGTCCGCCTGGGCAGCGGCTTCCTGATCAACGACGACGGCCCGAACCTGGGCAACGGCGTGGCCGACGGCCACCTGGACCGCGGCGGCGCCTACTACCTGGCGGCGCGTCACGCCTTCGACCGCACCGCAGTACTGCGCCTGGGCGGGCAGGATGGCCTGCATGGCAGCCTGCTGTGGCTGAAGTCCGATAACCGCGCGCAGGCTGAAACCGAACTGGCCGCCGGCACCCTGGACTACACCCATGCTCTGGGCACCTTGGGGCTTACCTGGGTGCACGGTATCGACGTCACCGACCAATGGGCCAGCGCGTTCCAGAAAGCGCGTGAGGGCATGGACGTCTACAGCCTGCGTGGTGAAGGCAACGCCGGTATCGACAATGCCAGTTTCGCCTTCGAATACGCGTGGCAAGACAAGCAAGGCGGCCCGGAAAAAGCCTGGTACCTGCAGGCCGGCTATACCTTCGCCGACCTGCCTTGGGCACCCCAGGTGACCTACCGCTACACCCGCTACTCGGCAGGCTGGGACGCGCTGTTCAGTGGCCTGTCCAGTGGCTATGGCACCTGGTTCCAGGGTGAAGTCGCCGCCAACTATGCCGGGCCCTTCAACAGCAACACCGGCATCCACCATGTCGGCGTGAAGGCGACCCCGCTGGAAAACCTCACGGTCGGTGCGCTGTATTTCGACTTCGACACGGTGCGTACCCGCGACAGCCTCAACCTCGATGCCCGGGAACTCGACCTTTACCTGGAATGGGCGGTCAACGACCACCTGATCATCAGCCCGCTGGTGGGCCTGTATCAGCCCCGCAAGGACGAGCGCAACGGCGGCAATCAGGTGGGCGGCAACGGCACCAACGTCTACAGCCAGCTGACTGTTGCGGTGCCGTTCTAGATCAGCACATGAGCCACTGTAGGAGCAGCCTTGTGCTGCGAAGAGGCCGGTGAAAACACAGTAGATCTCCGCTGCCTTCACCGGCCTCTTCGCAGCGCAAGGCTGCTCCACACGAAGCGCAGCCGTGGCACGGCAGGTCAAGTCGCCTGGCACGCTGACGCAAGACGGCCTGCCGCTCGTTAGCGAAACTGACACCACGAATGACAGCCCCCGCCCACAAGAACAAAACCTGACAACGGCCGCCTTGCGAGACCCGCCATGACCCTCGATACCCGCATTGACTTCATCTACCTGTCCGAACAGGACATGATCCGCGCCGGCGTGACCGACATGCCCGCCTGTGTCGATACCATGGAAGAAATGTTCGACCTGCTCTACCAGGGCGACTACCGCATGGCCGGCCCGAACAACGACTCCCACGGTGCGATGATCACCTTCCCCGAGCAATCGCCGTTCCCGCACATGCCAAAGCCGACCGCAGACCGTCGCATGATGGCCATGCCAGCGTACCTGGGCGGCAACTTCCGCACCGCGGGCGCCAAATGGTACGGCTCCAACATCGCCAACCGCGAAAAGGGCCTGCCCCGCTCGATCCTGATGTTCACCCTCAACGACGCCGACACCGGCGCCCCACTGGCACACATGTCGGCCAACCTGCTGTCGGCGTACCGCACCGGCGCCATCCCCGGGGTTGGTGCGCGCCACCTGGCCCGCAAGGACGCCAAGGTCATCGGCCTGGCTGGGCCGGGCGTGATGGGCAAGACCACGGTTGCCGCGTTCATGGCGGTGTGCCCGCTGATCGATACGATCAAGATCAAGGGCCGAGGCCAGAAGAACCTGGATGACTTCGTTGCCTGGGTCCAGGCGACCTTCCCGCAAATCACCCACATCCAGGTCGTGCAGACCCTGGAAGAGGTGGTACGTGACGCCGACCTGGTCAGCTACTGCAGCTCGGGTGAAGTCGGCGACCCCAGCACTTACCCGCTGGTGCGGCGCGAGTGGGTCAAGCCCGGTGCGTTCTTGGCCATGCCTGCCCCGTGCAGCATTGATGACGGCATGGAGCGTGCGGACGTGCGCAAGGTAGTAGACAACACAGGGCTGTACCAAGCCTGGTTCGAAGAACTGCCCAAGCCTGCGCACAACCATGTGCCGCTGGTAGGCGTGCGCTTCATGGACATGATCGCCGAAGGCAAGCTGGACGCCGCGCAGGTCGAGGACATCGGCAAGATCATCAGGGGTGATGCGCCAGGCCGTCTGAACGACGAAGAAATCATCCTCATGTCGGTGGGCGGCATGCCCGTGGAAGACGTTGCCTGGGGCACCGTCGTGTACCGCAACGCGCTCGAGAAAGGCATCGGCGTGAAGCTCAATCTCTGGGAAAAACCTGTCCTTAGCTGATTCCTCAACCACTCAAAAAAGGCTCCCCATGACGCAGATCACCAAACTGAAAACCGGCTCGAAATTCGAAGACCTGGCCAGCTATTCCCGCCTGGTGGCGGTGGACAACTGGATCCACGTCTCTAACACCGCCGGGCGCAACCCGCAGACCCAGGTCATCCCTGAAGACGTGATCGAACAGACCCACCAGGTATTCGCCAACATCGAAACCGCACTGGCGGCAGTCGATGCCGTGCTGGGGGATGTGATCAGCTCGCGTGTGTTCATCCAGGACCCGGCCGACGTGCCAACGGTCATGGAAGTGATCGGCGAAAAATTCCGAGGCATCGACCCGGCCACCACCGTCACCTGCCCGCCCCTGGGCTCGACCGTCTACAAAGTCGAGCTGGAAGTGACGGCGTACCGGGGGGCTTCGCGCGCGCAGGTCACGCTGATCCGCCTGGGCGAGTGATGCGCCGCCAGCCTTGAACCGCAACATTCCGTTCACACTGCCGCCGAGTGAAGCCATGCCCCCCGTCATCGACCCTGTGCACACCCCTACCACCCACCCTCAGGCCACGAGCGTGGTGATCATCGGGGGAGGCATCATCGGCCTGACCGCGGCCCTTACCCTGGCCGAACGCAACATCCCTGTGGTGCTGCTGGAGAAGGGGCGCCTTGCGGGCGAGCAGTCGTCGCGCAACCTGGGCTGGGTGCGCAAGACCAACCGCCATGCGCACGATATTCCGTTGGCCCTGGCGGCCGACCAACTGTGGGCGAAAATGCCAGAACGGGTCGGCAGCGATGTCGGCTACCGGCAAGCAGGCATCATGTTCATCGGCCGCAACGACACGCAGATGGGCATGCACGAAAGCTGGCTCAAGAGCGTCGAGCACCTTGGCCTGGACTCTCGGCTGCTCAGCAACAAGGAGATTGCCAACAAGGTGCCCGGCGGCCGTGCCGACTGGGCCGGGGGCATCTACACCGCCTCGGACGCGCGCGCCGAGCCGACCCTGGCCGCCAGCGCCATCGCCCGTGCAGCGATCGCCAAAGGCGCGGTGCTCGTGGAAAACTGCGCGGTGCGCACGCTGGTCACCGCCGCTGGCAGGGTCAGCGGCGTTGTCACCGAGCAAGGCGAGATTCGCTGCGACCAGGTATTGCTAGCCGGCGGCTTGTGGTCTCGCAAGTTTCTCGGCAACCTCAATATCAACCTGCCCACCCTGCCGCTGACCTGTTCAGTACTGCGCACCCACCCGCTGGACGGCCCGACCGACATTGCCGTGGGCGCACCGGACTTTTCCTTCCGCAAACACAAGGATGGCGGTTACATCATTACCCAGCGCGGGGCGCTCGATGCATTCCTGACCCTGGATCACCTGCTGCTGGGCAGGCGTTACCTGCCGCAACTGCGGGCACAGCGTGACTTTTTGCGCATCAGCTTCGGCAAGTACTTCTTCAAGGACCTGGCCCTGGCCCGGCGCTGGAGTGCCTCCCAGGTGACGCCCTTCGAGCGCGTCAGGGTTCAGGACCCACAGGCCAACACGGCATTGAACGATGAAGCCCTGCGTAACCTGAAAGCAGCTTGGCCAGTGTTCGAGCAGGCCCGGATCGCCTCCGCCTGGGCAGGCACGATTGACGTCACCCCAGACTCAAACCCCGTGATCGGCCCGGTGCCGGCCATTCCCGGCCTGACCTTGGCGACCGGGTTTTCCGGGCATGGCTTCGGCACCTCGCCGGCAGCGGGCCAATTGGCGGCGGACTTGGTTTCGCAGTCACCCACGTTGATCGACCCGAGCCCCTACCGGTTCGAGCGCTTCGCCTAAGCGGCGCCTCATCGGATGTAACTGCCGCCGTTCATATCCAGCGTCGCGCCGTTGAGCGACGCCTGGGACGGGCGCAAAGTGAACGCCACCAGCTCGGCGATTTCAGTCGGGCTGGCCATACGCCCAAGGGGGATGTCTGCCACGGCGGCGGCTTCGCCATGTTGGGCGACAAACTGTTCCGCCATGTCGGTGCGCACCCAACCCGGGGCAATCGCCACCGCCACCACACCCTGCCCCGCCACGCTACGGGCCAGTGATTTGGTCAAGTTGATCAGCGCGGCCTTGCTGCTGCCGTAGGGCAATGCCTCGGCGGCATAACCTCGCTGGGCGGCGCGGCTGGCCATGTTGACGATACGCCCGCCGCCATGGGCGCCAAAATGCGCCACTGCTTCACGGCACAAGTCGGCTGCGGCGAAGAAGTTGACTTGAAACTCGCGACGCCACGCCGCCCGCCATTGCGCTGAGGGCGCATCCAGCGGGACCTCGGTGCGGATGCCTGCGTTGTTGACCAGGCCATGGATGCGCCCACCGGCCAGCTCAAGGGCGGCATGCCACAGGGCCTCGGGGCCGGTGTCCTGGCTCAGGTCACCCTGCACGGTCCAGCCATTGCCCGCGATCCGCTCCAACAGGGCCTCGGCACCTTTGGCATCGCGGCTGTAATGAATCAGCGGCTTGGCACCCTCGGCCGCCAGTTGTTCGACAATCGCGGCGCCAATACCCCCTGACGCTCCCGTGACCAGGACTACCTGCCCATGCAGGGGCCGTGTGCGTTCACTCATGAAGTTCACCTTCTTTCTATGCAGCCCAGAAAAATGCCGCGTGCCTGGCTGCAGGCGCGCGGCATGACGCAGTGTTACGCCCTACTTGGCAGCGTTGGCCGCCAGCGAAGCGTTGTCGACCAACTGCTGGATTTCACCGGTGTCGCGTCGCTGCCTCAGGTAGATGTTCAGCACTTCAAGGTCGGCCGCCGTGATGTCCCGGCGTACACCGAATGAAACGCCCTGCTTGGCCAGTGCAGGCTTGGGCAGTATCTCGCGGGTCCAGTCAGGGTTGGCCAGGGCAAACAGGTGGTTGGTGTCGCTGGCATCGACCAGCACATCAGCACGTTTGGACATGACCGCCAGGCGCGCTTCGTCCATGCCGGGCAAACGCATGATCTTGCCATTGCGCACGACCGCGCTGATGGCCTTGTCCTGGGCTGTGCCAGACATCACCGCGAACGTCACGTCCGGTTTGTCGAGGGTGGCGATGTCGTCCTTCACGTCTACGAGCTTGGGGTTGTTCTTGTTGACCAGCAGCGACACCTGATAGTCGGTTGCCGGCACGGTGAATGCGACCGCCAAGGCACGTTCCGGGGTCTGGTTCAGGGCCATGGCCAGGTCCCACTTGCTGCTTTGCAAGCCCGCCACCAGGTTGTCCCAACTGGTGTCGACGAACTCCACCTTGACCTTGAGCACCTTCTCGCCGAAGTCCCGGCACAGGTCGACGAAGTAGCCGCTGTAGGCGCTAGTGCTGGCGTCTCGCATCACGTACGGCGCTGCCACGGCGGCGCCACAACGCAACACCCCGGCTTTTTGCACGTCTTGCCACAGCGAAGTCTCAGCGGCCTGGGCCGGCGCTTGAGCCAGCAGTGCGGCACAAAGGCTGGCACTGGCCAACAGCGCGTTGAACGAAGAGCGGACGGAAACAACCATTTTTGACCTCACTGATAATCATTGTTGTTGGCAGGAAGGTAAGGCGTTTATCTGCATGCTTGTATGTATGCAATGCTGTACTCACAGTAGAAAGGGTTGAGCTGGCCTGTCAATAGCCGTTTGGAATGCTGATGAAAAAATTTCCGCTTACGCATGTGTTGACAGGCTCAGCGAAATCACACTAGCCTGAATACAACGCTGCATACATAGCGGCACTCATTAGAATTATCGCGCTATTTTTTTGCTTGCTCTTCTGCCTACAAAAACAATCACCGGAGAGACTCAAAATGCCACGCCCCCCTTTCCCCGCCGTCCCGTGTCTCGCTGCAATTCTGCGGCTGCTGCCTAAAACACAGCGGGCCTGAAAGCCCGGTAACGCCTGCTGACATGCCGAGGGCCCTGGCCAGGGGCGACCTCGCGGAGACGACTGTCATGAACACGCCTCATTTAGTGGCTGCCCAGCCACTGACTTCGCTCACCCCGAATTCCGTCAACGGCGGTGATTTCATCCAGCTGCGTGACGTTCGCAAGGCCTATGGCGAGCAACTGGTGGTGATGGACCAGATGAACCTGGACATGCGCGCCGATGACCGGCTGGTGATCATCGGCCCATCCGGCAGCGGTAAAAGTTCGTTGCTGCGGGTGTTGATGGGCCTGGAAGGTATCCAGGGCGGCACCATCCGCTTCCAGGGCAAGCCCTACATCGATGGCTGCCGCAAGCAAGGCAAGCCGCTGGATGAAACCCTGCACAAACAGATCGGCATGGTGTTCCAGCACTACACCTTGTTCCCGCACCTCTCGGTGCTGGGCAACCTGATCCTCGCCCCGGTCAAGGTGCATGGCCTGAGCAAGGCCGAGGCCACCGAAAAAGCCCGCGCCTACCTCGCCCGGCTGGGCCTGGAAAGCAAGCTGCACGCCTACCCCAGCCAGCTCTCCGGTGGCCAGAAACAACGTGTGGCCATCGCCCGCGCACTGATGCTCGAACCGCGGCTGATGCTGTTCGACGAAGTCACCTCGGCACTCGACCCGGAAATGGTCATCGAGGTGCAGAACGTGATGCTGCAACTGGCCGAACAGAAGATGGCGATGGTCATCGTCACCCACGACATGCACTTCGCCCGCCACATCGCCACCCGCGTAGTGTTCTGTGCCAACGGCAAGGTCGTCGAGCAGGGCCACCCAGACCAGCTCTTTACCGCCCCGCGCGAACCCCGTACCCGCGAGTTTCTGGAAAAAGTCCTGCACCTGGACTGAGGGCGCTCCGATGAACTACCAATTTGACTTCCACTTCCTCAATGGCAGCCTGCCGGCCCTGCTCGACGGCCTCAAGGTCACCCTCGAGCTGGCCCTGGTGTCCAACCTGATCGGGCTGGTGTGCGGTTTCGTGCTGTGCCTGATGGCCCTGAGCCGATGGTTCTTCATCCGCTGGCCGGCGCAGCTGTTCATCGAGTTCTTCCGCTGCACCCCGGCGCTGTTGCAGATCGTCTGGTTCTTCTACTGCGTTCCGATGCTGTTCGACGTGTTCATCGACCCGATCGCCATGGGCTTCCTGGCCCTGGGCTTGAACCTTACGGCATTCAATGCCGAGGCCTACCGCGCGGGCGTTCAAGCGGTACCGCGCGAGCACCTCGATGCCTGCGTGGCACTGGGCCTGAAGCCCTGGCAGCGCACGCTGTACGTGGTGTTGCCGCAATCGCTGCGCAGCGCCTTGCCGGTGCTGATCACCAACGGCATCGGCACCCTGCAGCAAAGCGCGCTAGTGGCGATCGTCGCCGTCGCCGACCTGATGTACGTCGGCAAGAGCCTGGCCACCGAGGCTTATCGCCCGTTGGAAACCTACACCCTGATCGCCCTGGTCTACTTCGCCCTGTCCCTTCCGATCGCCCAGCTGGTGCAGTGGTTCGAGCGACGCCAGGACCTGGCTGCCCAGCGCTGAGGAGACAGCCATGCCACTCGATTTCTCGGTTGTTCTGAACTACTGGCCAGTGCTGTTGAAAGGCCTGGCCCTAACCTTGGCATTCACCGGTATCTGCGCCCTGCTGGGCAGCCTGCTGGGCTTTGTGGTCAGCCTGCTGCGCCAGGTCAAGACGCCGCTGCTGCGCCTGCCGCTGACCCTGTACGTGGAGTTTTTCCGCGGCACGCCACTGCTGATCCAGCTGTTCTGGGTGTTCTTCTGCTTCCCGGTGGTCTTCGGCCTGAACATCCCGCCCTATGCCTCGGTGTTGATCGCCCTGACCTTGTTCATGGGGGCAATCACCAGCGAGACCTTCCGCGGCGCGCTGAAGTCCATCGCCAGCGAACAGCACGACGCCTGCACCGCCCTGGGCCTGACGTCAAAGGTGAAGGTGCTCTATGTGATCTTCCCCCAGGCACTGCTGCGCGCCGTGCCCCCGCTGCTGTCGAACGTGGTCAGCCTGTTCAAGGAGAGTGCGTTGATCTCCTCGGTTGGGGTCGCCGACTTGATGTTCGTCGGCCAGAACATTTCCAACAGCACCGCCCGCCCGGTCGAGTTCCTCTCGGCTGTGGCCGTCATCTACTTCCTCGTGGCCTTCCCGCTGACCCGCCTGGTCGGCGTGGTCGAAGGGCGCCTGCTGCGTCGCTACGCCTACTGACCTGACTGATCTGAAACCAACCCCGGAGACGACATCATGAAACTCAACGGTATCCTGCCTGCCTTGGTCACCCCTTTCGACGCCGCGGGCAAAGTCGATCACGACACCCTGGCCTCGATCCTCGAGCATCAACTGGCCGCAGGGGTCAGCGGTTTCGTGCCACTGGGCTCGACCGGCGAATACTATGCACTGGCCAATGACGAACGCCGTCAGATACTGGCCACCGTCAAAGAGGTGGTCGGTGACCGCGGCACCCTGATCGCGGGGGCCAACGGTTCGTGCACCCGTGAAGTGCTGGAGCAGATCAAGCAGACCGTCGACGCTGGCTACACCAACCTGCTGATTGCCCCGCCGTACTATGCGCTGCCGTCCCAGGAAGAGCTGCTGGCCCACTACAACACCATCCTTCAGACCTTTCCCGAGATCAACGTGGTGCTCTACAACTACCCCATCCGCACCAACGTCGAAGTGGGCCTGGACGTGATCGCGGCGCTGCACCAACACCCGCGTGTGATCGGCATCAAGGAAAGCAGCGGCAACCTGTTGCGTGCCATCGAGATCGGTGAGAAATACAAGGGCATGCAGTTGTCCTGCGGCTCGGACGACCAAGCGCTGGACTTCTACCTGTGGGGCGCCGACAGCTGGATCTGTGGCCCGGCGAACATCTTCCCGGAGAAGGTCGTGGCCTTCCACAAGGCCTTTACGGCTGGCGATATCCGCGGTGCCCAGCAAGTGATGCGCAGTTTGTTCCCAGCCATGGCCAACCTGGAAAGCGGCAAGTTCGTGCAAAAGGTCAAGTACGGGGCGGAGCTGGCAGGCTTCAAGGTTGGCAATGCCCGTGCGCCGCTGCTGCCGCTGACCGATGAAGAAAAGGCCGAGTTCCGCACGGTATACGAAGCTTCGCAGCAATAAGTGCCAGGGGCCGCTTTGCGGCCCATCGCGGGCAAGCCCGCTCTCACAAGGAGCGGCGCAAACCTGTAGGAGCGGGCTTGCCCGCGATCGAGGGCGCAGCCCTCGCAACAACGTAGAGCCTGCACCATGAACAACCCGCACCCTTCAGCGCAACAGGCCATCGTCATCGGTGGCGGTATCGTCGGCGTCTGCTGCGCGCTGTACCTGCAGCGCGACGGCCACCGGGTCACCCTGGTCGACCCCGCCGCCCCTGGCGACAGCACCGCCAAGTGGAGCTGCGGCCAGATGGCGGTCAGCGAAGTCATCCCGCTGTCCAAGCCTGGCATCTTGATGAAAATTCCTGGCTGGCTGCTCGACCAGAAAGGCCCCCTGGCCCTGCGCCCCAGCGCACTGCCTGGCATCCTGCCGTGGTTTCTGCGGTTCCTGGCCTGCGCGCGCACCTCGAAGATCAACCAGATCGCGCAAGACATGGCCCGGCTCACCCAGCATGTCTACGACGACTATGCGCCGTTGCTGAACGCCTGCCCCGACAAGACCCTGCTAGGCGACCGCCCCATCCTTGAGGTATTCGACTCCCCGGCCGGGCTGGCCCACGAACGCCCTCACCTGGACCTGCGCAAGCAGCTTGGCTTCAAATCAGAAGAGCTGGACGGCGCGGCCATCGCTGACCTGGAGCCGGCCCTGGCGGGCAAGTACCAGCATGGTTTGCTGTTCCCCGACTGGCGCGCCGTCAATGACACCGAAGGGTTTATCGCGGCCCTGACCACAAGTTTCATTGCCCAAGGGGGCGTGCGCGTGCGCCAAGCCGCGGTGAAGATCGACCACACCCACGACCGCGCCACCGGCGTGACCCTTGCCGACGGCACGCGCTTGCCGGCCGAGCAGGTTGTCGTCGCCGCCGGTACCGGTGCCCGCGCGTTTTTCGACACCCTTGGGGTCAACATCCCGCTGGCTGGGATTGCCGGCTACCAGGCGGTATTACCCCAGCCTGGGGTTGAGATCCGCCATTCGGTGATCTATGCCGACGGTGGTTTCTGCTTTGCCCCCATGACCCGTGGCCTGCAGATTGGCGGCACCCTCGAGTTCGCAGCGCCAGGCGCCGAACCGAACTTCAAGCGCGCCGAGATCATCATGGAAAAGGCACGCCGGGTACTGCCGCAACTGAACACCCAAGGCATGCAGTTTGGCGTCGGCTACCGGCCCTTCCTGCCGGACACCAAACCCGTCATCGACCGCGCACCACGCCTGCACAACGTGGTCATGGCCTTCGGGCATGGCCAACTCGGCCTCACCCTCGGCGCCACCACCGGCCGCCTGGTTGCCGACCTGGTCGCGCAGCGCACGCCCGCACAAGACCTGAACGCCTTCAGCGCCCGACGTTTCGCACTCATTGGAGGAGCAGCATGAATCGCTACGACCAGTTTTACATCAATGGCCAATGGGTCAGCCCCATCCTGGGCGCACGCTTCCCCTCTTTCGATCCCAGTGACGAAAGCCTGATCGCGCAGGTGGCGTCCGGCAGTGCCGAAGACATCGACGTGGCCGTCAAAGCAGCTCGCGTTGCCTTCGACGAAGGCCCATGGCCACGCCTGAGCGGCGCCGAACGTGGCGCCTACCTGCGCAAGATCGCCGAGGGCATCCGTGCCCGCCAGGAACAATTGGCCACCCTTGAAGTGCGCGATAACGGCAAACCCTTTCCGGAAGCGATGTGGGACATCGGCGACACAGCGGGCTGTTTCGAGTTCTACGCCAACCTGGCTGAAGAACTGGATGAGAAACGCGAAAAACCCATCGCGCTGTCCGATGACCGTTTCAGCTGCGTGGCGCGCAAGGAACCCATCGGTGTTGCCGGCGCCATCGTGCCCTGGAATTTCCCGATGCTGATGGCCGCGTGGAAGATCGCCCCGGCCCTGGCGGCGGGCTGCTGCATCGTCCTCAAGCCCGCCGAGCAAACCTCGCTGACCGCGCTGGAGCTCGCGCGCATCGCCGATGAAGCCGGCTTGCCTGCCGGTGTGCTGAACATCGTCACCGGCCCCGGCACCACCGTCGGTGCAGCGCTGACCGCGCACCCCGGCGTAGACAAACTGGCCTTCACCGGCAGCGTGCCGGTCGGCAGCCGCATCATGCAAGCGGCCGCACAGGACATCAAGAACGTCACCCTGGAGCTGGGCGGCAAGTCGCCATTCGTGATCTTTGCCGACAGCGATATCGAAGCTGCGGTCGAGTGGATCATGTTCGGGATTTTCTGGAACAAGGGCGAGGTCTGCTCGGCCACCTCACGGGTGCTGGTAGAGCGTTCGGTGTACGAGCCGTTGCTGGCACGCCTTGCCGAAGAAACGCGCAAGATCAAGATCGGCAACGGCATGGAAGAAGGCGTGCTGCTCGGCCCGCTGGTCAACCGTAACCAGTACGATGGCACCCTGCGCGCCATCGCCCGGGGCCTGGAAGAAGGTGCCCGCCTGGTGGTGGGCGGCGAGCGCCCAGCACACCTGGACAAAGGCTTCTACCTGCAACCCACAGTGTTCGCCGACGTGCCGGAACACAGCTGGATCTGGAACGAAGAAATCTTTGGCCCGGTGGTGTGCATCCGCCCCTTCGACAGCGAACAGGAAGCGATCGACGCGGCCAACAACTCACGCTTCGGCCTGGGCGCCGCAGTCATGTCCAAAGACCTGGCGCGCTGTGAGCGCGTGGCCCGCAAGTTCCGCGCAGGTATTGTCTGGATCAACTGCTCCCAGCCGACCTTTACCGAAGCCCCCTGGGGCGGTTACAAGCAAAGCGGGATTGGCCGCGAGCTGGGTGAATGGGGCCTGAACAACTACCTCGAAACCAAGCAGATCACCCGCTACGACAGCGAACAGCCTTGGGGCTGGTACATCAAGTGAGGTAACGCCATGCGTTGGAAACAGACCCTGCAACTGGCCGAAGTGCACTGCGAGGGCGAAATCGGCAAGGTCATCACCGGTGGCGTTTTGGGCATCCCCGGCGCCAGCATGCTGGACAAGATGAACTACATCAACGAGGTCGACGACAGCCTACGGCGCCTGGTGACGCTGGAGCCGCGTGGCTGCCTGCAGATGTCGGTGAACCTGCTGCTGCCGCCGACCCACCCTGATGCACACGCCGGGTTCATCGTGCTGCAGGCCGACAAGGCCCACCCGATGTCCGGCAGCAACTGCATCTGCGTGGTCACCGCCCTGCTCGAACTGGGCATGGTGCCGATGCAGACGCCAGAAACCACCGTGGTGCTCGACACCCCGGCCGGCCTGGTCACCGCCCGTGCCCAGTGCGCGGACGGGCGCTGCCTGAGCGTGTCGCTGGACATGGTGCCGGCGTTCGTCGAGCACCTGGACCTGGCCGTCGAGACAGAAGCGTTCGGCACGATCAAGCTCGATGTGGCGTTTGGGGGTGTGTACTACGCGCTGGTAGACGTCGAGCAGACCGGGTTGTCCATCAACCCGGAGAATGCCCGGGCGTTGGCCGACGCCGGTGTGGCGTTGAAAGACGTGATCAATCGACAGCTGAACATCCAGCACCCGTTGCTGCCGTCGGTCAACGAGGTGGCGTATGTGATGTTCCGCAATCGCCTTGATGAGCGCACCTACCAAACCTGCACGACCCTGCCGCCTGGCCGGGTCGACCGCTCGCCGTGCGGCACCGGCAGCTCGGCCAACCTGGCCACCTTGGCGGCACGCGGCCTGGTGCAGACGGGTGACGAGTTGGTGTCGCGCTCGACCATCGGCGGGCAGTTCCAGGTCACCCTGCTCGGGCATACCGAGGTCGCCGGCCGGCCTGCGGTGCTGCCGCGGGTAACCGGGCGCGCCTGGCTTTACGGGCTGCAGCAGTTGGGGGTGGACCCGGATGACCCGCTGGCGGCCGGGTTCATGCTCAGCGATACCTGGGGCGCGGGGACTGCCTGAGCCGCAGCGGCCTCTCGCCGGCACGGCTGCGAAGGGGCCTGCAGCGCACTGCAGATGAAAACAACAAAGACCGGCCTGTATGATACGACCGAGCCCAACCGAGACCTGATGATGGCCAAAGACACCGAAACCGAAGGCGCGCCACGTCGCCACAGCGGTCGCTACATATACGAGGAACTGCGCAAGCAGATCCTCACCCTCAAGCTCAAACCGGGCGTGCAACTGGACGAAGTCTCACTGGCCGCGCAGTTCGGGCTCTCTCGCTCACCGGTGCGTGATGCATTGGCACGGCTCATCACCGAGGGGCTGGTGGTCATCCTGCCGAACCGCACCACCTTGGTCACCCCCTTCGAGATCGAGGAGTTCCCCAATTACATCTCGGCCCTGGACCTGATCCAGCGCGCCGTCACCCGCCTGGCTGCAACCCAGCATCGCGCAGAAGACCTGGACGCCATCCGCAACGCCGACGCGGCGTATCTGGAGGCCGTGACCAGTGGCGACTTCCAGGCCATGTCCGAGCTGAACAAGGCCTTCCACATGGCCATCGCGCAGGCCGGGCGCAACCCCTACTTCATCAACTACTACGAACGCCTGTTGAGTGAAGGCCAGCGCCTGCTGCACCTGCACTTCGACCACGTGGTCAGTTCGGCCACCGCCCACCGCCTTGGCCGTGACCACGATGAAATGATCGAGGCCATTGCCGCGCGCGATGCCAATGCCGCAGAAGCTGCGGCGCATGAACATACGATGCTGTTCCAGCGCCGGTTCCTGGATTACCTGCAGCAGAACCTGACAGCGCGCATGTCCATCGCCTGACCCCCTTATCAGCACCCGCTGACACCGCCAGGGCTGAGACCGCTCAGCCCTGTTGACACACTCACACCCTTTATCAGCCTGCATGCAAACCTGCATACATTAAATCAGGAGTCGAAAATGCAAAGATTCGTGAACAACGTGGCGATCGTGACCGGTGGCGCTGGCGGCATCGGCTCTGCCATTGCTGGCCGGCTGGCCAGCGAAGGCGCAACGGTGGTGGTCAGTGACGTCAACCTCGAAGCAGCAAAGGCAGTGGCGCAGGCCATTGAGCAGGCCGGCGGCAAGGCGCACGCCATCGCGGCGGACATCGCGTCGGGCGAGGCCTGCCGGGGCTTGGTGCAAGAGGTCGCAGCAACGTTCGGGCGCATCGATGTGCTGGTGAACAACGCCGGCATCAACCGTCGCGGCAACCTGCTGGCCTTGAGCGAAGAGGATTGGCACAGCAGCTTTGCGATCAACCTGGATGCCATGTTCCACCTGTGCCGGGCCGTGCTGCCTGGCATGATCGAAGCGGGGGGTGGCGCGATCGTCAACACGGCCTCGCAGTGGGGCCTCTACCCGGCACCTGGGCATATTGCCTACAACGTCACCAAGGCGGCGGTGGCGTCGTTTACACAAAACCTGGCGCGCGACTATGCGCCGCATAAAATCCGGGTCAATGCGGTATGCCCCGGCGAGATCCACACGCCCATGCTTGAAGCCGGCGTGCTGCGGTCGGGGCGCACCATCGCCGACCTGGACCGCATGGTCCCGTTCGGGCGCATCGGCAAACCGGAAGAGGTCGCCGCCCTGGTGGCCTTCCTGGCTTCGGACGAGGCGGCGTTCATGTGCGGCTCGCTGGTCGAGATCACGGGCGCGCAAGCGGTGGCCTGACTGCAGCATGCACCCCCAGGTTAGGAGCAGCCTTGTGCTGCGAAGAGGCCGGTAGCAGCAGTAAAGATCACTGTGCTACTACCGGCCTCTTCGCAGCACAAGGCTGCTCCTACCTCTATCAGCGGAACTGATACTCCAACCCGGCGCCCGCATACCACGAACGCCCCGGCGCAGCTTCGTAGTAGCGTGCGTTGCCGTCACCCACGATCACCGACCCCACATACTGCCGATCAAACAGGTTGTCCAGGCGGATCAACTGGTGGAACGTCCACGGCCCCGCGTGCTGTTCGAAGCGCGTCCGCCAGTTGAAGACGGTATAGGCCGGCGCCGGTTTTGCGGTATTGCTGTCCTCCACATACACCTTGCTGCGGTACTGCCCTTCAACCCCCATGCTGACAAACGTCGCTGGCTTCCACACGAGCTCGCCGAACAGGTTGTCAAGCGGCACGCCCGGCAGGCGGTTGCCATCCTCGATGGTCTGCGTGCCTTGGGCGAAGTCTTCGGCGTAGCGGGCATCGGTGCGGGTGTACACCACGGTCGTCTGCCACTGATCGCTGAGGTCGCTGTGCAGGCTCGCCTCAAACCCGCGGCGCAAGGTCTTCCCGGCGTTTCGGTAACTGGTACGGCCGTCGGTGGCGCTGGCCACCACGATTTCGTCATCCGTATGGATTTCGTAAACCGCGGCGTTGAGCCGGGTACGTTCGCCGAGCCGGTATTTGACGCCCACTTCATACTGGGTGCTGGAGGCAGGCTTGAGCCCGAAGTTGAAGCGTTCAACCAGGCCAGGGGCGTAGGCCATTTCGGCCTGGGTCGGGGTCTCGAAACCCTTGCCGACACTCACGTAACCACGCACATCCGGCGTAAACGCATACATCACCGACAGCGATGGCGTGTTCTGCTGGTACGTCTTCTTGCCACTGGAATCGCCATTGGCCAGGTAGTGGTCATCGACGCGCATTTGCATCGAGCTGTGGCGCAGGCCAAGGTCAGTGGTCCAGTTGCCGAGTTCCCAATGCGCCTGGATGTAGGGGTCCAGGCTGGTGGCGGTGTCTTGCTCGTCACGCCGCAGCTCACCTTTGACGCCCAGCGTGTCGCCGCTGAAGTTCTGGAAGCCGCGGCGGTCGTCCTTGCTCTGGTCATAGTCGGCGCCAACCGTGACCGTGAGGTTGCCGGGGGCGGCTACAACCGGCTGTATCCAGCGCAAGGTGCCGCCGTGAAACGCACGGTCGAAGTCCACTACCCCACCGCCACGCTGGCTGTTGGAGGCCACTGTCTTCGGAATGGACAGGTACTGCACGACGCTACGCTGCCCCGCGTAGAGGTTGAACTGCAACGTGGCATCGCCGAAATAGCGCTCGTAGTTCATGCCCAACTGCTGATGGTCGATGCTCTTGCGGGTGTTGTAGATATCCGCCACCGCCGCGGTGGAACGAGGGTCATGTTTATAGGCGTCCCAGGTTTGCCCCAGCGGGTCTTGCGTGTTGTTCTGTTCGAGGCTGCTGTAGATCAGCGCCAGGCGCGAGTCAGCGTCGGGCCTTACGTGCACCTTGGCGAAGGTCTGGTCGCGGCGGGCGGCGCTGTGGTCACGGTAACCGTCGGTGTCCATGCGCGATGCATCGAGCACGAAGCCGGCGGTTTCGTTGCCGCCCTCGGCCGACAGGTGATTCTTGTTGAAACCGTCGCTGCCAAAAGTGGTTTCGGCCCCTACCCTTGCAGGCCCCTGCCCGTCCCGGCTGAACATCTGGATAACGCCGCCGGCGTTGCTCCCGTACAGGGTCGCTGCGGGGCCGCGCAACACTTCGATGCGATCGGCCACATCCAGGTTGAGCGAGGCGGCCTGCCCCTGGCCGTCTGGCGTGCTGGCAGGGATACCATCGCTCAGCAGCTTGAGGCCGCGAATACCAAAGGCCGAACGTGCGCCGTAACCCCGCGATGACACTTGCAGGTCTTGCGCATAGTTCTGCCGGTTTTGCACCACCAGGCCCGGTACCTTGGTCAGCACTTCTGAAAGATTGACGCCCAACTGGCCGTCGGTCCCGTGGGAAAGGTCCACGGTATCGATCGAAAAAGGCAGGTCGAAACTGCCGGTTGGCGCGTAGGCGCCAGTGACCACCACCGGGTCGGTGATCACGACATCGACTGCCTCGGTGCTGGCATGGCTCAACGGGCTGATGCTGCCGGTCAGCAACAGGGTCAGGCCTGTGCGCAAGGGGGCAGGTCGATGCAAACGCAATGGGTACATGTGAAGCTTCCTGAAGCTTGGGCCTGACCGATTTCGCGTCATGCCCAAGGCGTCACTGCTGTGTCCAGGCACAGAGCGCGCGAATGAATGCGGAGAGGTGATGGCACAGATGGTACCAATCCTTCACCTCGGCCACACACTCTTTTGCCTCACAGGCAGTTGCGAATTTACTTACGGTGAAATACTGTACGCACATACAGCAAAAACAAGGAAATGCCTGTGGCCAGCACCTCCTCAGCAACACCGAGCAGCTATGAACAACTGGGCGTACGTATCCAGAAGATCATCAACAGCCCCACTGCCCAACGCAGCCGTGCAGCGCTGATCTTCCGCCTGGAGCAAGAGTCCCCGGATGACTGGGAGACCCTGCTCCAAGAGATCGCCGAGAACGACAACGTCACCCTCGCCCATCGCGACGATGGCGGCGTGCAGATTTTTTGGACCGTGCCCAAGGAAGACTGACTGCGCATGAGAGTTTCGCTTTTCGCTGCAGCCTGCCTGCTGTTGTCCACCCCGTTTGCCCACGCCGATGCCCCACGCACGTTCCAGGAGGCCAAGAAGGTCGCCTGGAAGCTGTACGCGCCACAATCGACGGAGTTTTATTGCGGCTGCAAGTACAAAGGCAACAAGGTTGACCTGGCCTCTTGCGGCTATACACCGCGCAAGAATGCCCAACGGGCTTCGCGCATCGAATGGGAGCACATCGTGCCGGCCTGGCAGATCGGCCACCAGCGCCAGTGTTGGCAGGACGGTGGGCGCAAGCAGTGCTCGCAGCACGATGAGGTGTACAAGCGCGCCGAGGCCGACCTGCACAATCTGGTGCCCAGTATCGGTGAGGTCAATGGCGACCGCAGCAACTTCAGTTTCGGTTGGCTGCCTCAGCAGCATGGCCAGTACGGCAGTTGCCTGACCCAAGTCGACTTCAAGGCCAAGAAGGTCATGCCACGCCCTTCGATCCGCGGCATGATCGCACGCACGTACTTCTACATGAGCAAGCAGTACAACCTGCGCTTGTCGAAGCAGGACCGGCAGCTGTTCGAAGCGTGGAGCAAAACGTACCCCCCGCAGGTATGGGAGCTGCAGCGCAACCAGCAAGTGGCCTGCGTGATGGGCCACGGCAATGCGTTTGTCGGGCCAGTGAACCTCAAGGCCTGCGGCTGAAGCTCAAGCCAGTGTCTGCAGGTAGGCGCTGGCCTCCCGGTAACGGGCCAGCCGCGCCAGGTCGGCGGGGCCAGGAACTGGGATGCGCGAGAGGTCGCTGTTATCGGCCAGGTCGGCCAGTTTGACGGTGCGCGCCAACGGGTCACCACCAAGGCGCTGGACGAAGTCTTGGTAAGACTCGCCATCACGCCGGCTCAGCGCCAGCAGCGCGGCAAGAATTTTCAGTGCAAAGCCTTCACGCGCCAAGTCGGACAGGGTCATCGGCGTGTCTTCAATTACATCATGAAGCACCGCGACGATCCGCTGCTCGGGCGTGGAAACCCGCATCATCACACGTAGCGGGTGCAGGATATAGGCCGCCCCACCCTTGTCGTATTGCCCTTCATGCGCCCTGGCAGCCACGGCAATGGCCCGCTCCAGTGTAGACATGAGGCCCTCCCCGTTCAGCTCTCCCAGTGCAAGCATAGCCCGCACGGGCATATACGCCCAGCCTTTGTAGGCGCAGCCTTGTGCTGCGAAGAGGCCGGTGCAGACGCCCTGTATTCAGGTGGCTGCACCGGCCTCTTCACAGCACAAGGCTGCGCCTACACGGTGTGGGTTGTGGGGTTAGCGCTGGGCACCATGCTGGATGACCACCGAATCGGTGCCCAGCTTGGCCATCACCTCGGCCTTGCGCGCCTCGGCCTCTTCCTTGGTCGGGAATGGCCCCATCAACACCACCGGCTTGCCGTTGCGGTATTCGACCGAAGACGGGATACCCTTCTCGATCAGGCGCGCCGTCATGTCGCTCAAGGCACCCATGTTCGCCCCCTGCACCACTTCGACATCCCAGCCTTCCGGGGCCGGCTCACCGGCCAGCGCCTCGGCGCGGCGCTGCAAGTCGGCACCACCGCACAGCTCGCGGATACGCAGGTTGTTGCCGCTGTCGTCGACGATGATCTCGTATTGGCCATCACGCTTGATCGCCACGTAGCTGCGGTAGGCTTCGTAGTGCCCGGCGTCGTCCTTGCCGCGAACCTGACCGCAGATGGTGCCATGGGTGTCGATCCGCACGTTGCCGAACTTGGCAGTCTTGGGGTTGTGCAGGTGCTCGGCCACCTGTTTGTGCACGCCTTCGACTTCGTTCTCACAGCCCGCCAGGGCGAGCACTGCCATTACCACAGCCAGTTTGCGCACGCGTGTACCTCCAGATTCGAAGAGGCGGATTCTAGCATGCCGCCCCCGGGCAAGGACCGCGACCATACGTTACACCCTGCTACCGCGATGCGCCGACCACCGCCCCCTGCGCAGCCACGGCCCGGGCACTGATCGCCATTTCTTATCCCCCTGATAAAAAACTTGAGGCAGCCGAAACCGGGCGTTTCAGACAACAATCCAGGCAGTCGTACGACGACGTATGTCCAATAATAAAAAGGTGACCCCATGCCCCGCTTATACCTAAAGGTGGATGTTGCTGTCCGCGCTCTCGCACCAAGCGCTTTCGGCGCTCCCTGGGCAGCTCTGCTCCAGGAGGCGCCATGAAAACACTGATCGATAGTTACTTTCTGGTTCTGAAAACGCTGGTGATTGCCTGCCTTGTGGCCATCACCTGCCTGATTTTCACCAATGTCGTGCTGCGCTATGGCTTCAACTCAGGCCTGTTCTTCAGCGAAGAGATCTCCCGCCTGGCATTCGTCTGGCTGGTGTTTGCCGGCGCCCAACTGATGCTTCACGAAAACGGCCACATCGGTGTCGACATCGTCACCCGCCGGGTTTCACCCGGTGTGGCCAGGTGCCTGCTGGCACTGACGCAACTACTCATGCTCTACGTGACCTGGCTGTTCCTTGACGGCAGCTGGAAGCAGACCGTGATCAACCTGCATGTCGGCGCCCCCTCCACCGGCATTTCCATGGCCTTGTTCCATGGGGCAGGCCTGGTCTTTTGCATCCTCAGCGGGTTGCTGATCTTCACCCAACTGGTCAGAAACCTGATGGGCACCCTTCCCGCGCACACCCCGGCCGAGCCCTCGGCAGCCGAACACGGAGCAGTCGAATAATGGCCCTGTCAGTCTTCGTCGGCGTGCTGATGGCCGCCATCTTGATCGGCGCCCCCATCGCCTACGCCCTGATCCTCTGCGGCGTGGCCCTGATGTGGCTGCTGGGCCTGTTCGATGGCCAGATCATCGCGCAGAACATCATCAATTCGGCAGGCAGCTTCCCCCTGCTGGCCATTCCGTTGTTCATCATCGCTGGCGAGGTCATGAACAGCGGTGGCCTGTCCAAGCGCATCATCAAGCTGGCTATCACCCTGGTCGGCCACCTGCGCGGCGGGCTCGGCTACGTCACCATCTTCGCCGGCGTGCTGCTGTCCAGCCTGTCCGGTTCGGCACTGGCCGACGCCGCCTCGTTAACCGCCCTGCTGCTGCCGATGATGGTCCTCGCCGGCTACAACCGCGACCGCTCCGGCGGCCTGATCGCCTCGGTATCGGTGCTTGGCTCAATCATCCCGCCCAGTATCGGGTTCGTCGTGCTGGGCGTCGCGTCCGGCCTGTCGATCACCAAGCTGTTCCTGGCCGGCATCGCCCCCGGGCTGATGATCGCCGCCGCCCTGGTCGTGGCCTGGTGGCTGATGTCGCGGCGCAACACCGACGTCGAACTGAGCCCGAAGGCCAGCGGCAAAGAGCGCCTCAAGGCTTTGGTCGACAGCTTCTGGGCATTGATGCTGCCGGTGATCATCGTGGTCGGCCTGCGCTTTGGCGTGGTCACCCCCACCGAGGCCGGCGCGGTGGCCAGCGTCTATGCACTGCTGGTGTCGTCGTGCATCTACCGCGAACTGAGCCTCAAGTCCCTCAATGACCTGCTGCTGCGCGCCGGCAAGACCACCGCCGCCGTGATGTTCCTGGTCGCCGCCGCCTCGATACCGGCCTGGATGATCACCATCGCTGATATCCCCGGGCAGATCATCGACCTGATCCAGCCGGTGATGGACAACCCGCGCCTGCTGATCGTGGTGCTGATGCTGTTGATCCTGGTGATCTCGATGGTCATGGACCTGACCCCGACCGTTCTGCTGCTCGCTCCCATCCTGGTACCGGTGGTGACCGCGGCGAACATCGACCCGATCTACTTCGGCGTGCTGTTCATGATCAATTGCTCGATCGGCCTGATCACCCCGCCCGTGGGCACGGTGCTCAACGTGGTCTGTGGCATCGGCAGGATGCGCTACGAAGCGCTGCTCAAGGGCACGTTCCCGTTCCTGATCGCCGAAGTCATCGTGCTGTTCCTGCTGGTCATCTTCCCCGAACTGGTCACCGTCCCTGCCCAGTGGTTTGGCCACTGATCCCCACAACAATAAAAGGTACACAGCATGAAGAAGCTCGCCGTCATCGCCGCCCTGTTGCTTTCCAGCAGCCTGAGCATGGCCGCCGACTACAACGCGCGCGTGATCAAATTCGCCGCCACCAGCCCCAAGGGCACGCCACCGGCCATCGGCATGGAGCTGTTCGCCAAGAAAGTGCAAGAACGCAGCGATGGCAAGATCAAGGTGCGCACCTTCCCCAATGGCGTGCTGGGTGGCGACGTGCAGGTGCTGTCGTCGCTACAAGGTGGCGTAGTGGAAATGATGACCTGGAACGCCGGGCTGATGATCAACCACGTCACCGACTTCGGCATCCTCGATTTCCCGTTCCTGTACACCGACACCGCCAAGGTGGATGCCATGCTCGATGGCGAAGTGGGCAAGATGCTCACCGACCAGCTGCCGGAGAAAAACCTGGTAGGCCTGGCGTTCTGGGAGCTGGGCGTGCGCAACCTGACCAACAACGTGCGCCCGGTGCAAAACCTTGAAGACATCGCGGGCCTGAAGATCCGCGCCCAGCAATCGCCCCTGTTCCTCGACGTGTGGGCGGCGTTGGGCGCCAACCCCACCCCGCTGCCCTTCACCGAGGTGCACACGGCGCTGGAAACCGGCACCGTGGATGGCCAGGAAAACCCGGCGGCGCTGATCCTCGCCTCGCGCTTCAACGAGGTGCAGAAGTACCTGAGCCTGACCCGGCACAACTACAACCCGCAGATCGTGCTAATCAGCAAAACCTTCTGGGACACCCTCAACCGCGACGAGCAGCAACTGCTCACCGAGGTCGCCCAGGAAGTGCGCCTGGAGCAGCGCCGCATCTCCCGCGAGGCCGACATCAAGGCCATCGCCGACCTGCGCAGCGATGGCATGCAGGTCAACGACCTGCCGGCCGAAGAGCTCGCACGCATTCAGGCCAAGATCCGCCCTGTGGTCGACAAGTACGCCGCCCAGATCAACCCCGAATTGGTCAGCAAGGTCTACCAGGCCATGGGCTACCAGGCGCAGTGACGCTACCCGCGCCGCCCCCGCGGCGCCCTCTATTGCCAATAAGGAACAGCATGAAAATCTCCGTCGCCCAGATTCACCCGGTGGCCGGCAACCCGGCGCGCACCCTTGAAAAAGTCGCCGAACTGGCACGCCAGACCGCCGCCGAAGGTTCACGCCTGATCGCCTTCGCAGAATGCCTGATCACCGGTGGCGCCTTCGACAGCCGCGAAGACCTCGAACGCGGCGCCATCACCCTCGACGCCTTAGCGCCATTGCTGCAGGTATCGGCACAGAGCGGCATCCTGATCGTGGTCGGGTTCTACGAGCGGCATGAGGCCTCGGTCTACAACACCGCCGCGCTAATCGGCCCGCAGGGCATCATCGGCCTGCACCGCAAGCGCCATCTGCCATTCATGATCGGCGACCGCTTCACCGACCGCCCCAGCGAGTGGACACCGCCGGTATTCGACACCGAGATCGGCCGTATCGGCTTGGCCATCTGCTATGAAATCCGCTTCCCCGAGGTAGTGCGCACGCTGGCGCTCGAAGGCGCCGACATTGTCGTGCTGCCCGCCGCCTGGCCCGAGCAGGCGCGCATGCTGCCGGACATTTTCAGCACCGTCCGCGCGGCAGAGAACATGGTCTATTTCGTCGCCCCCAACCGCAACGACATGGATGAAGGCATGCAGTTCATCGGCACCAGCCACATCATCGAACCCTCCGGCAAGACCTTGGTACGCGCAGGGCTCGAAGACGGTGTGTACAGCGTCGAGATCGACCCGGCCAAGGCCCGCAACAAATCGCTGATCCGCGACCCTGGCGTGTTCGAAGTGCACCCGTTCCGCGACCGGCTGCCCGAAACCTACCGCATCTGATACCCGCCAAAGGCAGACCTCAAGCATGAACCCAAACACCCCACACGCATCGCTGAAGGCCCGCATGGCACGCGGCACCACCTTTGGCATGAACATCTACAGCACAGCCTGCATGGCCATCGAAGTGGCCGGCAACTGGGGGCTGGACTTTGTCTTCATCGACGCCGAGCACACTGCGCTGGGTGTCGACAGCCAGATGGAAAAACTTTTGCTGGCCGCCAACAGCGCCGCCATCCCCGGCCTGGTGCGGGTGCGTGGCACGCTGGAGTGGGACATTCGCAAGGCGCTGGAAATGGGCGCGGCTGGCGTGATCGTGCCGCAGGTGCACACAGCGGCGCAGATGCGCGAGATCATCCGCTACAGCAAGTTCCCCCCGCTGGGGCGCCGCGGCGGTGACAGCTCGGTGCGCTCGGCAGGCTACGCCGGGCCTGGCTTCGACTGGGCCACGTATACCCAGGCAGAGAACACCCGCAGCGTGATCGTGCCGATGGCCGAGAGCTACGAGTTCTTTGACAACATCGATGAAATACTCGATGTGGAGGGGATCGACGCCGTGCATTTCGGCCCTGCCGACTACTCCCTGTCGCGACAATTGCCGGTCGACTATCGCCTCGGCAACCCGGAAGTGCTGCAACGTTTGCAGTTGCTGATCGAGAAATGCCACGCCCGCTCGATCCAGGTGATGGTGCCGTGCTTCCCCGCAGACCAGGCCACGGCGCAACGCTTGATCGAAATGGGCAGCGACATGCTGTTGATGGGCAGTGACCTGTCCTGGCTGAACCAGGCCGGGCAACAGATAGCGGCCGTAAAACACGCATTGGCTTAAATGCCGGCCGGCCAGGGTGCGAGCGCCCGGCCGGCCCTTCGGATGAGTTAGTCCAGCAAGTAGTAAAACAGGTATTGCAGGGTAAGCCCGACGATTCCAGTCACTGGAGTACGTGACGCATGAGCCGTGAGGCGGGTCTATCACCTGCCAGCATCATGCGCATCAGGCATGCGTTTGGGATCAAGCCGCACCTGGAAAAAACCTTCAAACTCTCTACTGCTCCGCTGTTTGTCGACAAGGTTCACGACATCGTTGGGTTGTACGTAAACCCACCCGAGAGAGCGCTTGTGCTGTGCGTCGATGAGAAGAGTCAGATCCGAGCGTTGAACCGGAGGCAGCCTGGATTGCTGCTGTCACCAGGCAATCCCGCAACCCGCACGCATGATTACAAGCGGCATGGAACGACCTCATTATTCGCCGCCCTGGATGTGGCAACCGGTGAAGTCATCGGTCGGTTGAAGCGCCAGCATCGAAGCACCGAATTCCTCGCGTTCCTGAGGGAAATCGTCGCATCAGTCTCTGCTGAAATGCCGATTCACCTGATCATGGATAACTACGCAACACACAAATCCGAAAAGGTCAGAGCATGGCTTGCGGCGAGGCCGCGCTACACCATTCACTTCACGCCGACTTCGGCGTCATGGCTGAATTTGGTTGAACGGTTTTTCTCAACGCTAAGCGAGAGTGGATTAAACGGCAGGCGCTTATCAGCGTCAAGGATCTTGAGGCGTCGATCGAGCACTACCTGGGAACCTACAACCAAAACCCGAAGCCGTTTCGGAGGCATAAGAAGACAGAAGATATTCTCGACTCAGTCGCTCGTGCAGCACGAGCGCTGGGCAAGTGATTTTTCAGCGTTACCTCTGAAACACCACACTAAGGCTCTATACGAAAAGTTTTGTGGGCTTGGCCCGCGATGGAGTGCGAAGCGCTCCTGTACCCGATATCAACACCGCGAGTTCAGGCTTTGCCGCCGCGTTGCGGCAGATCGTGGGGCAAGCCCGCTCCCACAAAGATGGATGACCATACTTCTCGTACAAAACCTAGGCCAAAAAGCGCAGTCATTACCAAGGGCTTGTCGTGCACCATACTAACATCATGATTGAGAAGGTTGTGTGTCCGGTTCTTTAGGGGTAATGAGTTGAGCTAGCATTCTGAGCATGGCCTCTTGGTTGTCTTCTTCTGCAGTCGATGCTTTAATTAGTTCCTCCGTCTTCCATGACTCACCTTTCTTGATCGCAGTGTATATTTCGCAAGCGGTTACCATGGTGCCCGTTCGCCCCTGACCATAGCCGCAATAAATTAAGCACTTGCGATTATTTTGCGCGGCTTTATATACTTTCTTGCAGGCGTCATGAACGTCATATTTATTCGGTACTGTAAAGTCAGGTGTAACGACATGTATAAAATCAATGTCTTCGCTAACGAACCACCTTGCACTGTCTGCTGCGAGGGGGCAATGATTGAGGCTAACGACAACGTCGACCTTCTTTTCACGTTTTAGCCATTTTATGATGTTGCGTGTAAATATTTGCACTGAATCATCGCCAGGGTAGTTGGGCTGTGATGCCCGATAGATGGGCGTATCATTTTCCACCCAGTTCTGGAAGAAAGTGGGGGTTGTGTCGCCCTGAGGCGTGACTTTTAGCTCCGCTTGCCAACCGGGCAATTCATGCACTTTGACTTTCATATCGATCTCGCAATTAATGGTTGTTTGGATTTCAATTTACTGAGAGATGCTCCAGCTCCTGAGTACGTCATCTGCGTACGTTTTAATTTTTGAGGCATGATCAATGAAGTGCCTGGCTTTTGCTTCATCAGACGGGAGGCTGAGGAGGCCTTGCAGAAGTATAGTCTGCGTCGACGCTATTTTTTGTACTTCGGATATAAATTCTTGCCTTGGCTTCTGAAGCTGCTCGAAATCTTCGATAAGGCCAATCTCAGTGCAGCATTCGAGTGTACTGCATTTATTTTCATCAAAGGTTTTCTCGATCATGCCTATCTGCGCATCAATTTGATCTCGTGCTTCACGCAATTGTTCGTAACTGATGGTATCCAGTGCCTTCCCCAATACACTCATGGCCGTCTGTACACCGCCAACGATCAATTCTTTCTTGAAATGTGCCGGCGTGTCGGCCTCTGCTGCCGACTTGGCTGTTTTCTCTACCTCGTTGAGAATGGGTTTAAGTTGGCTATATAATGTTTGGCTGTCATAAGCTTCAATCGCCGAATTTAATTTTTTTGATCGGCTCAATAGGGTGGCATAACTTGAGCTGTTTTCGGCCTGTGCTTCTATTTTGCGAAGGTTTGATAATGTCTCACGCAGTTGTTTGAGTCGGTAGCGATTACCGGTGTAGCTGAACCCGGAAAAATTTATAAGTGAGCTTTCCAGTTCTTGCGACCACGACGATACCTCAAAGGTCACTTCGTCAAGCACTGCGCGTAAACGGGCTTTGTAATAATCAGCATTGACAGCCCCTGTTTGAGAAGTTGCGTCATCCAGGGCGTCTTTGACGTAGCTTACGTCCAAGTAGTTGCTCGCCTTTCGAAGAATGTCACTGGTGTTCTGGTCCAAGTCCACGAAATACTTCCACAAACATGTCAAGTCAGTTTTTAGTGAATGCAGGGTGAGGGGGCGCAAGTGGATGTTAGCATAGTACGTCATCATGGCACGACAATCGGAGACGATAGACGTAGTGGGTTTTGCATATTCAGTTGTCATCACGAAACCCTCTCAGGTTTATTGTGGGTGCCTAGCACGTTGGAGAGATCCTGGGTGTGTGCTTCGAATATTGCCATGATCCGAACCATTCTCTCGAATCGCCGCTTGTGAAGGAACGTCGGCTGACCCTCGTGATGCACCGCACATTCTCTAACGCAACACGCCAGTAAGTCGGCCATGCCCTCCCAGTAACTGTTAAAATCACGTAAGGCGGCTGCAGCCGCAGTAGCTTCATCAAACATTGAGCCTGCTTCGGTATACAGCAGCGCCATGGTGTTTTTGAACTCTTTGTTCTCTTTTATTTTTTTCAATAATGTATGTCGTTCCAGGGCGGTGGTAAGTTTTTTTTCCTCCACGGTAAGCAGCTTGTTAATGCCAAACATTGGAATAATCAGCGTCAGCGCCATGGTGGTAACAGGCTGATCATTTGTAGGGCCAGCAGCTATCAATTTTTGCAGCTGGTCCTGCTGTCTAAACAGTAGCCAGTTTAATCTGTCTGGATTGCTCAAGCAGATAGCGTCGCCGACCCAAGGCTGAATATTATTAGTGATTTCTTTTGAGTATTCCATTACCTCATGCGCCATTACGAGGCAACTTCGCTGTTGCTCCTGGAATACCATCTGGAGGCGACCGAACAGCTCGTCGTATGAGCTGATTGATTGATTTATGAATCTGCCAATTGAGAGCTTCGGAATAGCCGGACCCCCACCGTTAGGGTTCTTCGACGTATCCAGATCTTCTATGAACGTTCTGGCGTATTGGGTGAATTCCGTCGCGATCAATGCGATCTTTACGTTGGTTGTACGGATGTTGTCTTCAAGCGCTTCCCATTTCGCGCCATGCTTTCCTAGTTGCGTATTAAGCTCTGTGACTGCTGTGTTGAAAGGGTCTTCGCTGCCACCGCTACCGCTACCGCTACCGCTACCGCTACCGCTACCGTCTGCGGTCGATGCACCAGAAGCGGGTGTTGGGTTCGATGTTTTAGAAGAGAGAAGCATATTGGCGTTGCTGAACCGCCTGATAACGTAAAGATCGTTTTCAATTACTACCGGTGGGCGCGTATTGTGAGAGGTCCGGTGTGGGGGAGTAGCTGTTGGCCAATCACTCGTAACCACCACTGCCGGTGTTACATCAGGTGTATCTGCTGGCTTTGTCATCTGCTCGTCTTCCGAGGGGTTGTTACTACAGTCACTACTGTTTCCAGGGGGGGCGTCGACAAGGTTTTTTTCAGGTTTATTGAGTATGGGGTTATCTTTGTCGACCTTGCAGTAGTAATAAATTTCTTCGACCATGTCAAAACGGACGCCAGGAGAAGAATGAAGTCTAATACCGGATATCATCCTGGAAGTGAATGTTTTCTTGGAGTCCGACTTCATACTTATCAAGTGCAACTCTGACTCACTCCATTTGGTCGAGTCGAGTGCGCCCCATAAATAGAAATGATATTGAGGATTGTCATTATCGTCGTCGCGATAAACAATTAAAAGAGCATCTTTCAGGTTTCTGTTCTTTAGGTCAATCCAGTAACTTTTGTCAATCGGCTTCCAGTCGGCCAGCGCCTTCTGAACTTCAAGCTGCCTTGTTTCTAATTCGGCGATGCTTTCTACATTGCAATAGGGGATGTCAAAAATGGTGCCGGCGTTGAATGCGCGCAGCGCAGGTTTTTCCATGCTCTTAATTTCTATTTTTATACCATTTACCGTGATCTCCTCCCTGGGACGAAAATATCTGGCAAGCGTATAGCGGTCATATTTCGCTACTGGTGCTGAAAGTCCGAGTAGTCCATAAGCGGCCACTATGTCACGTGAGACCCAGTGCGGGAACTGTGGGCCGTTTTCGATGGGCGTCATGTAGCTAGCAATTTTCTTCATCACCTCCAAAAAACTTACGGTGCTGGCTAATATGACTTGAATGGCTTTGCCGTCTTTTAATTCAACTGTGCAGGTAGCCAATTTTGCGCTGGTCGGGTGACTCACGAGTCTTGAGCCTTTCGGAAATAGTTCGGCGCAAGGGGGGGTATCAGTATCTTTGAGTTTGGTGTTCGAAAGATTGTCGGGCGCGAGGGCATCAATGATCGCGAACGTTTGTTGTTCCTTCAAAACTGTCGATGTTCGTTGAAAGACGCTGACGGCAGGATGGCCGATGCCTTTCAGTTTGCTATTGCCATCGACAAACGTACTAACGCCTTCCTCTGTAAGGTCCTTCTCTGCAAGGAAGTGAAGCGATTTTTTGCGATCTAACTTGAGCGTGCTGGCCAGCGTGTCAACTGCTGCTGGCCTCCCCCAAATGGCGCCAATGCTGGTTGATCCTGGGATAACCTCTATAAAATTTTGCTCATCTGTGAAATTGAATAGTTCTAGTGCTGTTAGCTTTTGAGGGGTTTTCATCTCCGCCAGACGGTCTGAATATGGTTTTGTTCCGATATATATCAGCTGGGAGATATAGTGTAGTTTGTAAACAACCCCATAGGTTTCAAGCTCAGCCATAGTGTTAACGTCATAGTAGATGCTCTTAAACCCTTCAATATCACGTAACAATGTTAGTAAAAGCACCCTCAGCTGTTGCTGCTCCAGTGTTAATGGGGAGTCAAACTTTATTGGGTCGGATGTAATTGCAATGAGGCCTGATCTGCATCCGATGAACGACCATTCTTTCGCGGTATTTTCTTCGTTTTTCTCGCTATCTAAGTCGTTCTTGAACTTTATATAGATGATGTCGCCCATTTTTAAGCTTAGTGAATCTATATCTGAGTCGGCATACATTTCATGTTTCCTTCTGCAGGTGACCTCGTCTGTGTGCCCAGGCACTTTGCTCGCCTGTTTATTGCTCAAAGAGGAAGGAGCAGAGAGCAACAGTTGATAAATTCAACAGGCCGCAGGAAAAATGGCCATGTGCTCGCTGCCTCGCTTTGTTCAGGGGAGGCGTACGACTCTTGCGTGAGTTTGTGCCTGCGTTTAGCGTGAGTTTCTTGCGTCGCACGATGTTCAGCAACTGGCAAAAATGATAGTTGCAACCTGCCGGAACCGCTCTATCGTGAATGAGTTCAGCATCGGGTATAAAGAACGTTGCCAACCTGTATGAACTCATCGAGGAGACCGTGTTTCGCGAGGCCTACCGCTACTGCCACGGCATCCAGCTGCAGACCGGGCGCTTGCTTAACATCAGCCGCAATATCGCGCGTGCGCGGCTGGAGAAGATTGGCGAGCTGACCAAGGCCCGAAGCGGCAGCGCTAAAGCGATCGAGCGGTACTAGTGTGGTGTTTCAGAAGTACCACTGAAAATCACTTGCCCAGTGCCCGAGCCGCACGGGCGACTGAGGCAAGGACATCCTCGGGCTTTTTATGCCACCGAAATGGCTTCGGGTTTTGGTTGTAGGTTTTCAGGTAGTACTCGATCGACGCCTCAAGATCCTTGACGAGGAATTCGGTGCTTCGATGCTGGCGCTTCAACCGACCGATGACTTCACCGGTTGCCACATCCAGGGCGGCGAATAATGAGGTCGTTCCATGCCGCTTGTAATCATGCGTGCGGGTTGCGGGATTGCCTGGTGACAGCAGCAATCCAGGCTGCCTCCGGTTCAACGCTCGGATCTGACTCTTCTCATCGACGCACAGCACAAGCGCTCTCTCGGGTGGGTTTACGTACAACCCAACGATGTCGTGAACCTTGTCGACAAACAGCGGAGCAGTAGAGAGTTTGAAGGTTTTTTCCAGGTGCGGCTTGATCCCAAACGCATGCCTGATGCGCATGATGCTGGCAGGTGATAGACCCGCCTCACGGCTCATGCGTCACGTACTCCAGTGACTGGAATCGTCGGGCTTACCCTGCAATACCTGGTTTACTACTTGCTGGACTAACTCATCCGAAATGGTACGAGGGCGGCCAGAGCGCGGCTCATCGTTCAAACCCAACAATCCCAGTTTCGCGAAGCGTTGGCGCCAGCGTGAAACGACATCCTTGCTCGTACTCAAGTGCTGAGCAATGTCGTTGTCTGATTCGCCAGCCGCACAGGCAAGGACTATCTCGGCGCGCAGCCGTGCATCTTGGGCACCCTTGCGGAGCTTTACTCGGCGTAACAGTTCCGCTTTTTCGGACTAAGAAAGCGTAAAAACAGCTGCTGGTCGGCCCATGTCGCTACACAACTCTTGATGAGTGAGGCTTTACAGAGCCTAGCCGAAATTTTCAGTGGTACTTCTGAAACACCACACTAGGTTTTGTACGAAAAGTATGGTTATCCATCGTTGTGGGCGGGCTTGCCCCGCGATCTGCCGCAACGCGGCAGCAAAGCCTGAATTCGCGGCGACTTTGACGCTAGTCGATATCGGGTATGGGAGCGCTTCGCACTCCATCGCGGGGCAAGCCCGCTCCCACAAAAACTTTTCGTACAGAGCCTAATCAACCAGAAAATTCTGTTTGACCAAGGTCGCGCGAATAATCGACACCAAGGTGTCGAGTTGCATATCCGGGCGTTCGGTCAAATACGACAGGCAGAACTTGGCTGGCGGAATCGGCGGATCGCACGGCAAGGTCTTCAACATATCGACGGCCAACATGTCGCGAATCAATGGCACCGGCAAAATACCAATGGCATGCCCCGCCGAGACCATCTTGGCAATAAAGGCCAGCGAATTGCTTGAATGAAAGGCATGGCTGACCGAGCCACTTTCTTTCAGCCAGCGGTCAACCACTGAATACAGTGTCGAGGGCGCACTGTGGGTCACGATCGAATATTGCCGGGCATGCTCCGCCAAAAAAGGCCCCTGGGCCACGTCCAGGTGCCGCGCGGCCACCCACTGGAAGGTCATCCAGCCGAGAAACACATCGGTCACATCCTCACGCGTGGCCGGGTTGGTCAGCAGCGCGATGTCGAGTTCATGATCGTTCAGCTTGCGGTTGAGCACGGCGCCGACGTCGATGGAAATCTCCAGGGTGATCTCCGGGAAGTGCGCCTTTATATCGCTGATCACCGCGGTCAGCCCAACCATGGCCGAGCACTCGTCCGCGCCCAGGCGCAAGCGCCGGTGCTTTTTTTGCTGCGCGGCAAATTGCTCGAGTTGCGTGCTGTTGTTAAGCACCAGTTCGGCATGGCGCAAGGCGGTATGGCCGTCTGCGGTGAGGCTCATGCGCTGCTTGCTGCGGTCGAACAACTTGACGCTGAGCAGCGATTCCATTTCCTTGATCCGCGCCGACACCGCAGGTTGGGTCAGGTGAAGATGGCGGGAGGCCGCGTGAACACCCCCAAGGCGGGCGGTCCAGTAGAACGCCTCGATCTGCATCAGCGTAATACGCATGATAAAAACTGCTCCGGTAACTGCTTACGGATTTTTATTATCGACCGTTCGGCGTGCTTGTTAGGATGACCGAAACCCTTCGAAAAAGCATCCGGCATAACAAGAACTTCCTATGTATATTATCGAAGCACTGCCCGCCCCGATCAGCGCCACCGAACTTAAAGTACTGATCAACGCCGAACCGGCAACGATCGGCCACTTCATTACCCACGGTATTGCCAACCCCCACATCAAGGCCCACTTTCAGAATGTGCGGACCGTCGGTACTGCGGTAACCGTGAGGATGCCCGGCAACGATGGCGGGATTTTGCACTACGCCATGGGCTGCGTGCGCCCAGGCGACTTCCTGGTGGTAGACCGCTGCGGCGAGCGCATAACCGCCACACTGGGCGGCGCCATGGCGTATGCCGCCAAGCAGGCTGGCGTGGCCGGGATCATCGTCGATGGCTATGTCACCGACCTGGGCGAAATCCGCGAGCATGGCGTGCCTGTGTGGTCCCGCGGCGCCAGCGCGATCACCACCCGCGTGATCGGCCAGGAGGGCGAGTTCTGCACGGCCATCCAATGTGGCGGGGTGATTGTCCACCCCGGCGATGCGGTGGTGGCCGACGAAAACGGCATGGTGTTTCTGCGCCCGGGCCAAGTCATCGAACTGGCTCAGCGTGCCATCGACTTCCAGCGCAACGAAAAGCACACACTGGCGCGGTTGGCCAAGGGTGAGAAGTTCCCTGATATCGTCGGCTCGCGGCCGACCATCGAGGCGGCGTCCCGCCCACGCTGACTCACCATCGCCCTGAAGTAGCTCCCGAACAAGAACAAGAGGACTACCGTGAACTTCAGCTCCCTGCTCATCCCCTTGGCGCTCGGCGCGCTGCTCAGTCATTCGCCTGCGTTTGCGGACACGCCTGCGCCGCAACAAGCGCCGCCTGTGATTCGCTTCAATGTGGTCGGCGGTGGCAGCCACAACTACACGTTCCGCGCGGTTGAACAGCCGTTCTGGAACCAGACATTGCCAGCGCAATCGCAAGGCAAGGTCACCGCGCAGTTGCTGGGGTTGTCGGAGAGCGGCCTGAAAGGGCCGGAGATCATTCGTCTGATGCGTTTTGGCGCAGTCGATATCGGCATGGGCGTGTTCGCCTTCGTGGCCGGCGACGATGCCACCTTCGAGGGCGTGGACCTGCCCGGCCTGGCCGATACCATCGACACCGCCCACACCATCGCCGACGCCTACAAGCCGGTACTGGAACAACGCATGGCCGAGCGCCACGGCATCAAGCTGCTGGCCACCGTGCCGTATACCGCGCAGGTGTTCTTCTGCCGCGACGCCGTGCACGCGCTGGCCGACCTGCAGGGCCGTAAAATCCGCACACGCGGGCGCAACATGGCCGAACTGGTCAAGGCTATCGGTGCCGCGCCGGTCACCCTGCCCTTTGCCGAAGTGGTGACCGCCATGCAGACCGGCGTCATCGACTGCGCCATCACCGGTATTGGCTCTGGCAATGCCGCCAAGTGGTACGACGTTGCAGGCTACCTCTACAACCTGCCCGTCGATTGGTCGATCGGCTTTTATGGCATCGGCCTGAAGCGCTGGCAGCAACTGCCGCCCGAGGTGCAGCAATTGCTGCAGGCGCAATCGCAGGTGCTGGAGGATGCCTTGTGGCGCGAGACCGCCAATGAAAACCGCTATGCCGAAGCCTGCAATGTCGGCAGCCCTGATTGCCAGATTCACCACCCCGCGCACATGACCGCCTCGGCCCCGACCGCCAGCGAAAAACAGGCGCTGCGCCAGGCTGCGCTGCACATCGCCAATGACTGGGGCAAACGCTGCGGCGGCCCTTGCGTGGCGCGCTGGAATGCCACCGTGGGCGATGCCATCGGCATGCGCCTCGCCCCATGAGCTACCTTGCCCCCGGAGACTACCGACATGCACACCGCCCGCTCAGGCATGGGTGTCATCAGCACCATTGCCAAAGCCAGCACCTGGGTCGGCGGCTTCGCCCTGCTCGCCTGTGCGTTGCTGATCAGCATCGACTTGATCTTGCGCAAGGCCCTGGGTGTTTCCCTGGGCGGCGCCGATGAAATGGCCGGGTACGTGCTGGCGATCACCAGTGCCTGGGCGTTTCCAGTCACGTTGCTGAAACGCGCGCACATACGCGTGGACATCCTCTACACGCGCCTAGGGCTGCGGCCCAGGGTGGCACTCGACCTGTTCGCCCTCACCTGCATGGCGCTGCTGGTCAGCACCTTGGCCTACCACGCAGGGAACGTGCTGTGGGACTCCATCGAATACCGTTCGGTATCGAACACGCCCTTGCAGGTACCACAATGGATACCCCAGTCGCTGTGGTTCGCCGGCTACCTGTTCTTTGCCCTGACCCTGGCGAGCCTGGCGATCATCTGCCTGGGCCACTTGCTGAAGGGCCGCTGGCACGCTATCAGCACACTGATCGGCATCAACTCGGTGGAAGAGGACATCCAGGCAGAACGTTACCCAGACAGCACCACGGGCAAGGAGCGCACGCCATGCTGAGCCTTACCCTGTTCATGCTGCTGGCGCTATTGGCGTTGAGCGTTGCCGCCGCCGTCAGTGTCGGCCTGCTGGGGATGTCGCTGTCGCAGCTGTTCTCGACGCTGCCGTTGAGTAGCGCCATGGGCGAGATCGCCTGGAATACCAGCAGCGAATTCCTGCTGGTGGCGATCCCTTTGTACATCCTGATGGGTGAGCTGCTGGTGTGTTCAGGCGTCGCCGGGCGCATGTACCAGGCCGTCGAGAAGTGGCTGTCGTGGTTGCCGGGTGGCCTGATGAATTCGAACATCGGCGCCAGCGCACTGTTCGCCACCACCAGTGGCTCCAGCGTAGCGACCGCCGCCACCATTTCGACCCTGGCCATCCCCGAGCAGGAACGCAAAGGCTACAACGCGCCGCTGTTTCTCGGCTCGATTGCCGCCGGCGGCACGCTGGGCATCCTGATTCCGCCCTCGATCAACATGATCCTGTTTGCCTTGATCGCCAACGTGTCAGTGCCCAAGCTGTACCTGGCCGCGACGCTTCCCAGCATCATCCTGAGCATGCTGTTTATTGCACTGATCGTGGTGGCCTGCCTGATTCGCCCCCAGTTGGGCGGCCGCAAAGAGACTACCCGCTGGGCCGAGCGCCTGGCCTGCCTGCCTGACCTGCTGCCGCCGCTGGCCATCTTCGCCCTGGTGATTGGTTCGATCTACAGCGGTTTCGCCACGGCCAGCGAATCAGCCGCGCTGGGGGTGCTGAGTGCCTTTGGCCTGGGCCTGTGGCGCCGGGCATTCACCTGGCAAAGCCTGGGCCAGGCGTTCGAGGCTACCCTGCGCACCACCGGCATGATTATTTTCATCACCCTGTCGGCGTTCTTTCTCAACTTTGTGCTGGCGTCCATCGGACTGACCACCACACTGGTCAATTTTGTCACCGACCTGAACCTGTCGCCGATGGCCACACTGCTGGCGATCATCCTCTTCTACATCGTACTGGGCTGTTTCATGGACACATTGGCCATGCTGATCACCACCGCGCCACTGATCGTGCCGATTGTCGTCGCCTTGGGCTTCGATCCGCTGTGGTTTGGGGTGGTGTTGATCGTGTTGTGCGAGATGGGCCAGATTACGCCGCCGTTCGGCATGAACCTGTTTGTGGTGCAGAGCATCCGTGGGCGGGGCAACTTCATGGACGTGGTGTACGGCGCGCTGCCGTTTTGCCTGGCGTTGCTGGTGCTGATCGCGCTGTTGATCGCTTTCCCGCAACTGGCACTGTGGTTGCCGGCGGCTTTCTAGCAGGCAATAAAAAAGGGCGATCTGTGTAGATCGCCCTTTTTCGATTTGGTAGGCACAATTGGACTCGAACCAACGACCCCCACCATGTCAAGGTGGTGCTCTAACCAACTGAGCTATGTGCCTGTCGTGTGGTGCGCATATTAGACATCGAATGCGTACCTGTAAAGCGTTTTTTTCAGAAAAATCAAAAACTTTCAGCTTTGCTGCGCTACCGGGTTTTGTAGGAGCAGCCTTGTGCTGCGAAAGGGCCCGAGTGGTCACCGCAGATCAATGTCAGCGGGATTGGCCTCTTCGCAGCACAAGGCTGCTCCTACAGTAAAACGCGTGCGCATTAAAAAAGGGTGACCCTTGCGGATCACCCCTTTTCGATTTGGTAGGCACAATTGGACTCGAACCAACGACCCCCACCATGTCAAGGTGGTGCTCTAACCAACTGAGCTATGTGCCTGTCGTGTGGTGCGCATTCTACGCAATCCAAAAACCCTGTCAACACTTTTTTTCGCGCTAACTCACTGAATCTTAACCTCTTTATAGAAAGGCTCCGGCGACAGCCGGGTAAAGGATTTTTAACGGACGACTAGCGGGTGTTTATTATTATTGATAGCATCGCTACATTCGTTAAAAATATAAAACACGAGGTTCCTCGAGCATGGCCAACACCCCCTACCCCCAGTCCTACTACGCCGCCTCGGCTAACCCGGTGCCGCCACGTCCGGCGCTGCAGGGTGAGGTGGAAACCGATGTGTGCATCATCGGCGCCGGCTACACCGGCCTGTCCAGCGCCCTGTTCCTGCTGGAAAACGGCTTCAAGGTCAGCATCGTCGAAGCGGCCAAGGTCGGCTTCGGCGCATCCGGCCGCAACGGTGGCCAGATCGTCAACAGCTATAGCCGTGACATCGACGTGATCGAACGCACCGTCGGCCCCAAGCAGGCACAATTGCTGGGCCAGATGGCGTTCGAAGGTGGCCGCATCATTCGTGAGCGCGTCGCCAAGTACAACATCCAGTGCGACCTTAAAGACGGTGGCGTATTCGCTGCCCTCACCTCCAAGCAGATGGGCCACCTGGAGTCGCAAAAGCGCCTGTGGGAACGTTTCGGCCACACTCAGCTGGAGCTGATGGACCAGAAGCGCATCCGTGAAGTCGTCGCCTGCGACAGCTACATCGGCGGCATGCTGGACATGAGCGGCGGCCACATCCACCCGCTGAACCTGGCCCTGGGCGAAGCTGCCGCGGTCGAATCGCTGGGCGGCATCATTTATGAGCAGACCCCGGCCGTTCGCATCGAGCGTGGCGCCAACCCGGTCGTTCATACCCCACAGGGTAAAGTGCGCGCCAAGTTCATCATCGTCGCCGGTAACGCCTACCTGGGCAACCTGGTGCCAGAGCTGGCCTCCAAGTCCATGCCGTGCGGTACTCAGGTGATCACCACCGAGCCCTTGGACGCGGACCTGGCACGTACCCTGCTGCCGCAGGACTACTGTGTCGAAGACTGCAACTACCTGCTCGACTACTACCGCCTGACCAGCGACAAGCGCCTGATCTTCGGTGGTGGCGTGGTCTACGGCGCACGCGACCCGGCGAACATCGAGGCGATCATCCGTCCGAAGATGCTCAAGGCCTTCCCGCAGCTGCAGAACGTGAAGATCGACTACGCCTGGACCGGCAACTTCCTGCTGACCCTGTCGCGCCTGCCTCAGGTCGGCCGCATTGGCGACAACATCTATTACTCCCAGGGCTGCTCGGGCCACGGTGTGACCTACACGCACCTGGCAGGCAAGGTGCTGGCCGAGGCGCTGCGTGGTCAGGCCGAACGTTTCGACGCGTTCGCCGGCCTGCCGCACTACCCGTTCCCGGGTGGCCAGATGCTGCGTGTACCGTTCAGCGCCATTGGTGCCTGGTACTACAGCCTGCGCGACCGCCTGGGCTTCTGATACCTCTGTAACATCGCACCGGCCGCTTTGCGGGTAAGCCCGCGAAGCGGCCGGTGCGCGGCTTACCGCCCCAGGCTGTTCACCGCCTGTTTGGCGGCGACTTCCTGCCCTGCGCGGGCAAGCTCGTCGGCAGCCTGCAACCAGCGTTGCCGGTCTACCTGGGCGGGCAGTTGCCGCGGCGGTTGCAGCAGCACCGCCCAACTCCCCTGCTTGGCCCAGGCCGAGGCAAAGTCATCAAAGGCCATCAGTTGCCGACGGTGCATGCCTGAGCGCAACAGTACGCGTTGCTTGTAGCGGTCATAACCGATCAGCACGGCGTAGCGTGGCTCGCTCCACCAGGCCGAACCCTCCTCATAACGCAACAACACCGGGTTGCCCGCCGCCACTTGTGTGAGCAAGGCGTCCAGTTGCTTGTCCAGCGTATACACCACCATGCCGTAGTCGCGTGCGACGCGGGGGATACTGGTATCCAGGGTCTCGGCGCCTTGGGGCAGGTTCAAAGGTTTGTCCAGCAGCCCGGGGGTGATCGGCGCGCCCTGTTGCGAAAGCAGCGCCGCCAAGGCCATGGCGCCGCTGTGGTTGGCGTTACCCCGGTAGAACGGCACGCTGCTGATTTCAACCCGCTGCGGAAGGCCTTTGAGGCTGGCGGGCGGTGCGCTGGCGCAACCGGCCAGGCTGACTGCCACCAGACCAGCCAGCAGCAACCGGCGTGGGGCTGAAGCCAGCGATTTGAAGGAAACTTGCTCCATGGGCACTCGCTTGTTCCGATGCCAGGCAGGCAGCGCCCGGCTCTGGGCACCGATCATAGGGCCCACAGGTGCGCGGGTATAGTCCGACAGCGGCTTGTAGCGAATCGGCCTCAGCAATAGACCTAAGGTCAATGGAACGTCACAAGGGGCAGGCTAGACTAATGAAGTGTCTGTAAGGCGAGTTCTGGCTGACAGCGCTGGCCCGAGAGGAGGAGGCACACATGAGCCTGACCCTGGCAATCCTCATGCTGGTAGGTATGTGGCTAAGCGTCGCAGCCGCCATGCTGTGGGGTGTACTGCGTATCGTACGGCGTCATTCCCATCATCACCTGCCACCGCAGGGTGTGGCCGAACCTCAGGCTGTGCGCGGGGCGCGGCGGCAGGTAGAGGCACATTAAACGCACGTATTTGATGAATACCTGTGGGAGCGGGCTTGACCCGCGAATGGGGCCATGCGGTGGTTGGCACCGGCTTCGCCGGTGTTCGCGGGGCAAGCCCGCTCCCACATGGCCCCGCTTTTTCTAGATCAACCCTCAGCCGCTTCGCGCTTCATCCGCGCCCGGCGAGCCATGATGTTGAGGATCTCGATCAAGGTCGAGAACGCCATCGCCGCATACACATACCCTTTCGGCACGTGAGCGCCCATGCCTTCGGCGATCAGGGTCATGCCGATCATGATCAGGAAGCCCAGGGCCAGCATCACCACGGTCGGGTTGTCATTGATGAACTTGGCCAGCGGGTCGGCCGCCACCAACATCACGATCACAGCAGCGATCACGGCAATGATCATGATCGGCAGGTGTTCGGTCATGCCCACGGCGGTGATGATGCTGTCGATCGAGAAGACGATATCCAGCAACAGGATCTGGCCAATGGCCGCAGCGAAGCCCAAGGTGATGGTGGAGCCGGCCTTGGATTCTTCCTTGGCACCGTGCGGGTCGACGTTTTCGTGAATTTCCTTGGTCGCCTTCCACAGCAGGAACAGGCCACCGGCGATCAGGATCATGTCCTTCCACGAGAAGCTATGGCCGAACACATCGACCACCGGCTCGGTCAGTTGGACGATCCAGGCCACGGTGCTGAGCAGCGCCAGGCGCATGACCAAGGCCATGCTGATACCAATGCGCCGCGCCTTGGAGCGGTACTCCAGGGGCAGCTTGTTGGTGAGGATGGAGATGAAGATCAGGTTGTCGATGCCGAGCACGATCTCCATGGCCACCAGCGTGGCGAGGGCGACCCAGGCGGTCGGGCTTGCGGCGAGTTCCAGCAAATATTCCATTTAATCAATCCTGCATCGGGTCTTGGGGTCAGATGTCCTGGGTCTTTTCTTGCTTTTCAACGTCTTTTGGCGCCTGGCCTTCGCTGCCGATGGCATCGCTCAGGGCCTGCTGCGCCGCTTCGTTGGTCTTGTCGATGGCCTGCTTGGCCGACTGGGCGGCCTGGTCGAGCATCTGCTGGGCGGATTTCTCGGCCTGATCGCAGCCGGCCAGGGTGAACAGGGCCAGGGCCAACACCAAAGGCGTGCCAATGGATTTAAGCTGCAACATGGGTTCCTCGCTTGTCGATATTCCGGCGGCGCACGCAGCGCCTGATGGAGTCGCATTCTAAAGAGGCTAATACATCAGGAAAATTCGTATTTTCAGCGGTTATACTTCGGTTTTTACGAATCGAGAAAAAACCGATGCTCAACTACCGCCAGTTGCACTACTTCTGGGCCGTGGCCAAGACCGGCAGCATTGCGCGGGCCAGTGAGCAATTGAACCTGACCCCCCAGACCATCAGCGGGCAGATCAGCCTGTTCGAGCAGACCTATGGCTTGGAGCTGTTTCAACGGGTCGGGCGGCAACTGGAGTTGACCGAAACCGGCCGCCAGACGCTGGTGTATGCCGAGCAGATGTTCCAGATCGGCGGCGAGCTTGAAGCGCTACTGCGTGCCGGCCCACAGGAACAGATCCTGTTCCGTGTGGGCGTGGCCGACGTGGTCCCCAAATCCATCGTCTATCGCCTGCTGGCGCCGACCATGGAGCTGGACGAGGTGCTGCGCATCAACTGCCGCGAAGATAAGCTGGAGCGGCTGCTGGCAGACTTGGCGATCCAGCGCCTGGACCTGGTCATCTCCGACAGCCCGATGCCCAGCCACCTGGACATCAAGGGCTACAGCCAGAAGCTGGGCGAGTGCGGCCTGAGTTTCTTCGCCACCCAGGCCTTGGCACAACGCCATGCCGGCCCCTTCCCGGCCTGCCTGCAAGATGCGCCGCTGTTGATTCCAGGCCAGGAAACCGTGGTGCGCAGCCGGTTGCTGCGTTGGCTGGGCGAGCAACAGGTGCAGCCGCGCATCGTTGGCGAGTTCGACGACAGCGCCTTGATGCAGGCATTCGGGCAATCGGGCAGCGGCATTTTCGTCGCGCCCAGCGTCATCGCCGAGGAGGTGTGCCGCCAGTATGGCGTGCAGTTGATCGGGCAGACCGAGGCGGTGCATGAGTCGTTCTACGCCATCTCGGTGGAGCGCAAGGTCAAGCACCCGGGCATCGTGGCCATTACCGAGGGGGCACGGCGGGAGCTGTTTCACTGGTAATTTTTCCCACTTCATTGCCGGCAAGCCCTACAGCGGTCTGTGGTAAAGTCCCGCCCTTTCAAAAACCGAGACTGCGCTGCACATGACCCCTGTCTTCCGCCTCCTCAACCGCACCAGCCTGGTGACGCAGATCGTCATCGGCCTGCTCGCGGGCATCGCCCTGGCACTGCTGGCGCCCGACGTCGCCCGCAACCTGGCCTTCCTCGGCAAGGTGTTCGTCAGCGCCCTCAAAGCCGTGGCGCCGATCCTGGTGTTCATCCTGGTCATGGCCTCGATCGCCAACCACCGCCATGGCCAGGAAACCCACATCCGCCCGATCCTGTGGCTGTACCTGCTGGGTACCTTTGCCGCAGCCGTGGTGGCCGTGGTCGCCAGCATGCTGTTCCCGTCGCACCTGGCACTGAGCGCCGGCGACGCCGCCCTGAGTGCACCGGGCGGCATCACGGAAGTGCTGCAGAACCTGCTGCTGAGCGCCGTCGACAACCCGGTCAATGCCTTGCTCAACGCTAACTTCATCGGCGTGCTGACCTGGGCGATCGGCCTGGGCGTGGCGCTGCGCCATGCCGGCGAAACCACCCGCACTGTGGTCGAGGACCTGTCCAACGGCGTGACCCTGATCGTGCGCGTGGTCATCCGCTTCGCCCCGCTGGGCATCTTCGGCCTGGTCAGCGCGACCCTGGCACAGTCGGGCTTGAGCGCCCTGCTCGGCTACTTGCACCTGCTGGCCGTACTGATTGGCTGCATGCTGTTCGTAGCCCTGGTGATGAACCCGCTGATCGTGTTCTGGAAGATTCGCCGCAACCCGTACCCACTGACGTTGTTGTGCCTGCGTGAAAGCGGTATCACGGCGTTCTTCACCCGCAGCTCGGCCGCCAACATTCCGGTCAACCTCGCGCTGTCGGAGCGCCTTGGCCTGCATGAAGACACCTATTCGGTGTCGATCCCCCTGGGCGCGACCATCAACATGGCCGGCGCCGCGATCACCATCACCGTGCTGACCCTGGCGGCCGTGCACACCCTGGGTATCCCGGTCGACTTGCCGACTGCGGTGTTGCTGAGTGTGGTGGCAGCGGTCTGCGCGTGCGGCGCTTCGGGCGTGGCGGGTGGTTCGCTGTTGTTGATCCCGCTGGCTTGCAGCCTGTTTGGCATCCCCAGCGAGATCGCCATGCAGGTGGTTGCCGTGGGCTTCATCATTGGCGTACTGCAGGATTCGGCCGAGACTGCGCTGAATTCTTCGACCGATGTGCTGTTCACGGCAGCGGCGTGCCAGGCTGAAGAGCGGCGCGGGGCTTAAGCGTGTTGGGGCCGCTTTGCGGCCCTTTCCGACCAGCCCGATGCCTCGGCAAGGCCGTTCAACAAGCGCTGCCAATTGCCTAATGCAGCGGCTTTACCTACGCTAGTGGCCTTTTCCTCGCAATGAGACTGGGCCATGTCAGAACACGAAACCGCAGGTGAAGGCCGTTTCAACAGCACCGAGATTCGCATTCTCGGCTCGCTGATCGAAAAACAGGCCACCAGCCCGGAAAGCTACCCACTGACTCTCAATGCCCTGGTCCTGGCCTGTAACCAGAAGACCAGCCGCGAGCCGGTGATGAACCTCACCCAAGGCCAGGTCGGCCAGGCCTTGCGCGCACTCGAAGGCCAGGGCATGACACGCTTGCAGATGGGCAGCCGCGCCGACCGCTGGGAGCAGCGCGTGGACAAGGCCCTGGAATTGGTGCCGGCGCAGCTGGTGCTGATGGGCCTGATGTTCCTGCGGGGGCCGCAAACCCTCAACGAGCTGCTCAGCCGCAGCAACCGCCTGCACGACTTCGACGACACTGAACAAATCCAGCACCAGCTGGAGCGCCTGATTTCACGGGATTTGGCTTTGCACCTGCCGCGCCAGGCAGGCCAACGCGAAGACCGCTATACCCATGCGCTGGGTGACCCGGCAGAAATCGAGGCGATTTTGGCCGCGCGCCAGCAGGAAGGGGGCGCCCGCAGCAGTGGCGGTAATGTTTCGGAGGAGCGCATGGAGGCCTTGGAAGCCCGGATTGCAGCGCTGGAGGCGCGCCTGGCCGAGCTCGAAGGCTGAGCCCTTCAGTGCTCGGGGTCGGGGAAGTTGCGGCAGCTTTTGCGCTCGGCCAGTTCTTTATCGCTGGGGCGCTGGTCGACGAACACAGTGCGGCCGTCGGCGTAGATTTCCAGATAGCCCCAGTGCAGGTCCTGCTCCTTTTGCCCGGGCTTGGGTGGCACTAGCCACCAGGGTTCGCGGCTGATCAGGGTCATGGGTGAGATTCCTGAGGGTGTCTGGGGTAATCATAGACACCCTCAGGCTTGCGCTTGGCTTACGCCGGCGCCGAGGTGCGGATCAGGTGATCGAAGGCTGCCAGCGAAGCCTTGGCGCCCTCGCCTACTGCGATGACGATCTGCTTGTACGGCACTGTGGTCACGTCACCGGCGGCAAACACGCCTGGGATGCTGGTCGCGCCCTTGGCATCGACAATGATCTCGCCACGCGGCGACAGCTCGACCGTACCTTTCAGCCAGTCAGTGTTCGGCAGCAGACCGATCTGTACGAAGATGCCCTCCAGCGCCAGGTCATGCAGCTCATCGGTGGTGCGATCCTTGTAGCGCAATCCGGACACTTTCTCACCATTGCCCAGCACTTCGGTGGTCAGCGCACTGGTGATCACCTTGACGTTCGGCAAGCTGTGCAGCTTGCGTTGCAACACGGCGTCAGCACGCAGTTGGCTGTCGAACTCGATCAGCGTCACCTGGGCGACAATGCCGGCCAGGTCGATGGCCGCTTCCACACCAGAGTTGCCGCCGCCGATCACCGCCACGCGCTTGCCCTTGAATAGCGGGCCGTCACAGTGCGGGCAGTAGGCCACGCCGCGACCGCGGTATTCCTGTTCACCCGGCACGTTCATTTCGCGCCAGCGGGCACCGGTGGCCAAGATCACGGTCTTGGCCTTGAGCGAGGCACCACTGGCCAGGCGTACTTCGTGCAGGCCGCCGTCGGTGGCAGGGATCAACGCCTCGCCGCGCTGCAGGTTCATGATGTCGACGTCGTACTGCTTGACGTGTTCTTCCAGCGCGGTGGCCAGCTTCGGCCCTTCGGTTTCCTGCACTGAAATGAAGTTTTCGATGGCCAGGGTGTCGAGCACCTGCCCACCAAAGCGCTCGGCGGCAACACCGGTGCGGATGCCTTTACGCGCGGCATAGATCGCCGCCGCGGCGCCGGCTGGGCCACCACCGACCACCAATACGTCGAATGCGTCCTTGGCGTTGATCTTCTCGGCCTGGCGGGTGCCGGCGCTGGTGTCGATCTTGCCCAGAATCTCTTCCAGGCCCATGCGGCCCTGGCCAAACACTTCGCCGTTCAGGTAAACGCTCGGCACCGCCATGATCTTGCGCGCTTCGACTTCGTCCTGGAACAGCGCGCCGTCGATGGCCACATGGCGCACGTTGGGGTTGAGCACCGCCATCAGGTTCAGCGCCTGGACCACGTCCGGGCAGTTCTGGCACGACAGCGAGAAGTAGGTTTCGAAGGTGAATTCGCCTTCCAGCCCTTGGATCTGCTCGATCACGTCGGCGCTGGCCTTGGACGGGTGGCCGCCGACTTGCAGCAGCGCCAGCACCAGGGAGGTGAATTCGTGGCCCATGGGGATGCCGGCGAAACGCAGGCTGATGTCAGCCCCCGGGCGGTTGAGCGAGAACGAAGGACGACGAGCGTCGCTTCCGTCCGCGCGCAGGGTAATCAGGTTCGACAGGCTGGCGATTTCCACCAGCAGGTCGTGCAATTCCCGGGACTTCGCGCCGTCGTCGAGGGAGGCAACGATCTCGATCGGCTGGGTGACCCGCTCCAGGTAGGTTTTCAGTTGCGATTTAAGCGTGGCGTCCAACATACGGGCGATTCCTTTTTCAATCTTCAGATACAAAAACGCCCAGGCAGTAGCGCCCGGGCGTTTGGCGGGGCGGTAGGTATTTCAGCTTTGGCGGCTGCTTACCGCCCGCGACTGGCGCACGACCTTAGATCTTGCCAACCAGGTCCAGCGACGGTGCCAGGGTGGCTTCGCCTTCTTTCCACTTGGCCGGGCAGACTTCGCCTGGGTGGGCGGCAACGTACTGGGCAGCCTTGACCTTGCGCAGCAGCTCGCTGGCGTCACGGCCTACACCACCGTCGTTGAGTTCGACGATCTTGATCTGGCCTTCTGGGTTGATCACGAAGGTACCGCGATCGGCCAGGCCGGCTTCTTCGATCAGTACGTCGAAGTTGCGCGAGATGATGTGGGTCGGGTCACCGATCAGCGGGTATTCGATCTTGCCGATGGTGTCCGAAGTGTCGTGCCAGGCTTTGTGGGTGAAGTGGGTGTCGGTGGACACGCCGTAGATCTCAACGCCCAGCTTCTGGAACTCGGCGTAGTTGTCAGCGAGGTCACCCAGTTCGGTTGGGCAGACGAAGGTGAAGTCAGCCGGGTAGAAGAACACGACAGACCACTTGCCTTTCAGGTCGGCTTCGCTGACCTGGACGAACTCGCCTTTGTGGTAGGCAGTGGCGTTGAACGGTTTGACTTGGCTGTTGATGATAGGCATGAGAGACGCTCCTTCATGGGGTTGGAATCAGTTGATGGAGAGAATCCTAACCGTTCATCCCAATGAAGGCTCATTGGCAAAGCTGATGCTGCTGATTGGTTTTGGCTATAACCAGGGTTTATTAATAGAAGAGATTGCGCTGAACAACCAGCTGCTGCTTGTGTAGGAAAACCCTGTGGGAGCGGGTTTACCCGCGAACACCGGCAAAGCCGGTGCCATACACCGCGTTGTATTCTTCGCGGGTAAACCCGCTCCCACAGGGTGGTGTCGTCACACGCGATTATCAGCGGGTAACGGTACGCATGGTCACGAACTCTTCGGCTGCCGTCGGGTGCACGCCGATGGTCTCGTCGAACTGCTGCTTGGTCGCCCCGGCCTTCAGCGCAATCCCCAGGCCCTGGACGATCTCACCGGCATCCGGCCCAACCATGTGGCAACCCAGGACCTTGTCGGTCTCGGCATCGACCACCAGCTTCATCAGGGTCTTTTCCTGGATGTCGGTCAGGGTCAGCTTCATGGCCCGGAAACGGCTCTCGAAGATCTGCACCTTATGCCCGGCTTCCAGCGCCTGTTCTTCGGTCAGGCCGACGGTACCGATCGGCGGCTGGCTGAACACTGCGGTGGGGATGTTCTGGTAGTCCACCGGGCGGTACTGCTCGGGCTTGAACAACCGCCGTGCAACGGCCATGCCCTCGGCCAGGGCCACGGGGGTAAGCTGCACCCGGCCGATCACATCGCCGATGGCGAGGATCGATGGCGCGGTGGTCTGGTACTGGTCGTCGACGCGAATGTAGCCGCGGGCATCCAGCTCGACGCCGGTGTTTTCCAGGCCCAGGTTGTCCAGCATCGGCCGGCGACCGGTGGCGTAGAACACACAGTCGGCAACCAGCTCGCGGCCGTCCTTGAGGGTGGCCTTGAGGCTGCCGTCATCCAGCTTGTCGATACGCTGGATGTCCGCATTGAACTGCAGATCGAGGCCGCGTTTTTCCAGCTCTTCTTTCAGGTGCGTGCGCACCGAGCCGTCGAAGCCACGCAGGAACAGGTCGCCGCGGTACAGCAAGGTGGTGTCGGCACCCAGGCCCTGGAAGATGCCGGCAAACTCGACGGCAATGTAACCACCGCCCACCACCAGCACACGGCGGGGCAGTTCCTTGAGGTAGAACGCCTCGTTGGAGGTGATAGCCAGTTCCTTGCCTGGGATGTCTGGCACCTGCGGCCAGCCACCAGTGGCAATGAGGATGTGCTCGGCCGTGTAGCGCTGGCCGTCGACGTCCACTTCGTTGGCGCCGGTCAGCCGTGCATGGCCTTGCAACAAGGTCACCCCGCTGTTGACCAGCAGGTTGCGGTAGATGCCGTTGAGGCGCTCGATTTCCCGGTTCTTGTTGGCAATCAAGGTGCCCCAGTCGAAATGCCCTTCTTCCAGGGTCCAGCCGAAGCCTGCGGCTTGTTCCAGCTCGTCAGCGACGTGCGCGCCATACACCAGCAGTTTTTTCGGCACGCAGCCGACGTTTACGCAGGTACCGCCCAGGTAGCGGCTCTCGGCCACTGCCACTTTCGCGCCAAAGCCCGCGGCAAAGCGCGCAGCGCGCACACCGCCGGACCCGGCACCAATCACGAACAGATCAAAATCGTAGGCCATTTATTCAGTCTCCTAGGCTGGCGCCCAGCATACCGCCGTTGGCCGCCGCAAACAAAAAAGCCACCCCGAAGGGTGGCTCTCAGACCTGCCAGGCTTATCAGTAAGCCTTGCCCGTCTTGTAGTAGTTCTCGAAGCAGAAGTTGGTCGCGTCGATGTAGCCTTCGGCGCCACCGCAGTCGAAACGCTTGCCCTTGAACTTGTAGGCGATCACGCAGCCATCTTTGGCCTGCTGCAGCAGGGCGTCGGTGATCTGGATTTCACCGCCTTTGCCCGGCTTGGTGTTGGCGATGATATCGAAGATATCCGGGGTCAGGATGTAGCGACCAATGATCGCCAGGTTCGATGGCGCGTCCTCAGGGGCCGGTTTTTCGACCATGTCGGTGACGCGGAAGATGTCGTCGCGGATCATCTCGCCGGCGATCACACCGTACTTGTTGGTTTCCTGCGGGTCGACTTCCTGGATGGCAACGATCGAGCAGCGGTACTGCTTGTACAGTTTGACCATCTGGGTCAGAACACCGTCACCTTCCGGGTTGACACACAGGTCGTCAGCCAGCACAACGGCGAACGGTTCGTCGCCGATCAGCGGACGGCCGGTGAGGATCGCGTGGCCCAGGCCCTTCATTTCGGTCTGACGGGTGTAGGAGAAAGAGCACTCGTTGAGCAGACGACGGATGCCGACCAGGTATTTTTCCTTGTCGGTGCCCTTGATCTGGTTTTCCAGCTCGTAGCTGATGTCGAAGTGGTCTTCCAAAGCACGCTTGCCACGGCCAGTCACGATGGAGATCTCGTTCAGCCCGGCATCCAGCGCTTCTTCAACGCCATACTGGATCAGCGGCTTGTTGACCACCGGCAGCATTTCCTTGGGCATGGCTTTGGTAGCGGGCAGGAAGCGGGTGCCGTAGCCGGCGGCCGGGAACAAGCATTTTTTGATCATATACGTCCTTAACGAAGGCTAGGCCTGTGGAATTCGGCGCAGTCTAATCAGGCGGCAGTCACCTTACAATGCCCCACCTGAGGCCGACCGATGCCATGATAGAGATAACCCAGTGTAGATAGTTCCTGAGCATCGTAAATATTGCGACCATCGAATACCACTGGCATGCGCATAAGCCCCCGCACCCGTAGGAAGTCCGGCTGCCTGAATTGCTTCCATTCGGTCACCAGTATCAAGGCGTCCGCGCCTTCGACGCAGGCGTAAGGGTCTTCGCTCAGGCGCAGTTGGCCAGTGGCCAAGGCGTGCGGGTAGCGCCCTGCCATGCCGCCCAGCGCCACCGGGTCGCAGGCCTGTACCCGCGCACCGGCCGCCAGCAAGGCGTCGATCAGTACCAGGCTGGGCGCCTCGCGCAGGTCGTCGGTACCGGGTTTGAAGGCCAACCCCCACAGCGCCACGCTACGCCCACGCATGAAGCCGCCAAAATGCTGGTGCAGCGCCTTGAACAGCAAGGTCTTCTGCACTTCGTTACGGGCTTGCACCGCCTGCAGAATACCCGCCGGGTAGCCAAGCTGCTCGGCGGTGCGGATCAGCGCCCGGACATCCTTGGGGAAGCACGAGCCGCCATAGCCACACCCGGCATAGATGAAATGGCTGCCGATGCGCCGGTCGCTGCCAATGCCTCGTCGCACCTGCTCGATATCCACGTCCAGCTGCGCGCAAAGCCCGGCCAGCTCGTTGATGAAGGAGATCTTGGTGGCCAGAAAGGCATTGGCGGCGTATTTGCTGAATTCGGCGGCGCGCGGCGCCATCAACAGGATGCGTTCACGGTTACGCACAAACGGCGCATACAGCCGCTGCAGGCACTGGCTGGCGGCTGCGCTGTCGGTGCCGATGATGATGCGGTCCGGGCGCATGAAGTCTTCCAGGGCGCTACCCTCCTTGAGAAACTCGGGGTTGCTCGCCACCTCGACAACAAAGCCTGCGCCACGCTCGCGCAGGCCAAGCGCAATGTGTCGGGCTACGCGTTCCGCGGTGCCTACGGGAACAGTCGACTTGTTCACCACCAGGCACGGGTGGGTCAGGTGTCGCCCCAGGCTGTCGGCCACGGCAAGCACATGCTGCAGGTCGGCTGAGCCGTCTTCCTGGCTCGGTGTGCCCACTGCGATGAACACCACCTCGGCGGCGGCCAGGGCTTGCTGCCAGTCATCGCTGAAGGCCAGCCGGCCCGCCTGCATAGCGCTGTGCAACAGCGCCTGCAGGCCTGGCTCGTGGATCGGGCAGTGGCCTTGGCGCAGTTGCATCAGGCGCTGCGGGTCGCGCTCCAGGCAGACCACGCGATTGCCCATTTCGGCAAAACAGGCCGCCGTCACCAAACCAACATACCCCGCCCCGATCACACAGAGTTCCATGGCCGCGCTCCTTCAGGATGATGGCGGCCATTGCAACCCGGCAGTGGTTGCAGGGCGGTGACGGGTAGATGACAAAAACGGTTGTTGCCTGTCCTGGCCTATCAGCTACCGGTTCCTTGCCCGATCAGCACCCCCTCGACCTTCTGCCCATACAGGTTCACCCCGTCATTGGCATGAAACTTCAGCCGCGTCTTCTCGATAGAGCCCTCCACCAACCGCGGGTCCTGCGGCCGCTCATGGCGGTTGATCCATGCCGCCACATCCCAGGCCTGTTCATCGCTCAGGCTGCCAGGCTTGCCCAGCGGCATGTTGTATTTAATGAAGGACGCCGCCGTATTGATACGGTGCATCCCAGCACCCCAGTTGTAGGAATCCTTGCCCCACAACGGCGGCATCACATACTCGCCGGCCACCTGCTGCCCTTCGCCATTGTCGCCGTGGCAAATCGCACACTGGTCACGGTAGACCTGCTGGCCACGCTTGAAGTCATAGCCACCCTTGGGCTGAGGGACATCCGGGTAGCCGCGCCCGGCGATCTCCACGCCTGTCGGCGCCTTGGTCGACAACCAGTAGGCATACACCGACAACGCCGTCATCTGCGGGCTGTCTGCCGCCGGTGGTTTGCCATTCATGCTGAACTGGAAACACCCCTGAATACGCTCGGCATAGGTGTTGACCTTGTCGTTTTTCTTGCGATACGCCGGGTACATCGGATACGCACCCCACATCGGCGCAGAGTGGGCCAAGCGCCCCTGATCAAGGTGGCAGTTGCTGCAGTTCATGCCGTTGCCCACGGCTTCGGGCATCAGCCGCCGGGTATCGACAAACAGCGCATGGCCCTGGCGGACCATCTTGCCAAAGGCATTGTCCGGCAACTCGCTCTCGGCAGGCGGCACGAACTGGGGCGCGGCCTGCACGCCCGGCACTTTCAACTGCGACTGGTCTTCCATGGCGATCGGGCCTGCCTGGGCACTGCCCATGGCCAACAGCAGCACGGCTGGAATCATCGGCTTCATGGCGTGACCTCCGGGTGGGCGGGACGGGCGAAGAACGCGGCAATCGCCTTGACCTCGTCATCGGTCATGGCCTTGGCCACGCCGACCATCAGTTGGTTGGGGTCATTGCTGCGGCTGCCGTCGCGCCAGGCATTCAGTTGGGCTACCAGGTAAGCCGCAGGCTGGCCTGCAAGCGGTGGGAAATGCTCACCCACACCGCTGCCGCCTGGGCCATGGCATTGCACACACCCCGGAATCTGCCGCCCCCAGTCGCCATACAGTGCCAGGCGCGTGGTGGGGTCATCGGCTATCTGCTGGCGGCGCAGATCGGCTGCTGGCTCAGCCGGGAGGCTGGCCAGGTAGGCACTGACAGCTTTGATTTCGTCGTCGCTCAGGGCCTTGGCAAGCGGTTCCATGACCGGCTGCTTGCGGGTGCCATTGCGCCAATCCTGCAATTGCTTGCTGAGGTAACCGGCCGGCAGGCCGGCCAAGCGAGGGAACCCGGCAGCGGCAATGCCCTTGCCGTCTGGGCCATGGCAACCTATACAGGCCATGGCGGCGGGGTTCGCCCCACCCTGGGTGAAGATCTTCTGGCCATCGGCGGCATGCGCCGTGGGCCAGGCCAGGATCAGCAGGCTGCCGATCACGACTCGACTCAACGGGGTCATCACGAATCTCCATTTCTTTTGTTATAAGCTTAGGCTTAAAAAACATAAGCAAATGGATACTAGACCCGTAGGGCAAGTCGCAACAACGCCAACACCTACCAGGTGACAGCGATTGGCCGTTTAACCGCGCATCCGTTGCGCCAGATCAATGGCCAGAAATGCACTGCGTCGCTGCGGTGCGCACATCACCCAGGCGCAACGGGAAGTTGTTCAACCGTTCATGCAATTTGATGCTGCTGCCGCTGCCACGCGAGTCGATATCGACCAGTGCCGCCGGCCCAGCCCCGGCCGTGAGCTTTTGCGGGACGATCAGGCGCAAGCCATCACCGCGTTGCTCCTCGACCAACGGATCACGGGTATCGGCCAGCTTCTGCTTGACGCAATCGGCGTATTCACGCGGTGTCTTGCCAGACATCACATCCAGCGTTTCATGCGACTGCTCAAGCTCCGAAACGCTGACACAGCCCCCAAGCCCCAGGAACAACGCCGCCACCATCCACTTCATTTGCAGCACCTCTGCCATCAAGAATCCAGTTCGACCACAGCCACGCCTGTTTGCTCCCTGCTTTGGCAGAATTATCTACGCCTGGCCATCGAGCGCGGCAGCTTAGCGTGACATCGTGGTATCTTTCGCCTTTGCAGATCCAAACCTTGCGGAGCATCACATGAAATTCGTACACCAGCGCGAGCACCTCAACGAGGACGATATCGTCGTCATCGAGTGCTCCCAGCGCTGCAACATCCGCCTGATGAACGACGCCAACTTCCGCAGCTTCAAAAATGGCGGTCGACACACCTACCATGGTGGTGCCTTCGACAAGTTCCCGGCCAAGATCACCGTTCCAAGTACCGGTTTCTGGAACATCACCCTCGATACCGTGACCACGCGCCCGATCTCGGTAACGCGCAAGCCGACCTTGACCCACAAGATCAAGATCATCCGTCGCTCGTCGTCGAAACTCAGATAAGACCGCCATGACCCAGACCATCAAGTACGTCATCAAATACAAACTCGACGGCGCGCGCCGTTGGGATTTCGCACTCATGAGCGATGCCTCCCAGGAGCAGGCGCTGCAAGCGCTGCGCAAGATCCACGGCGACGACGCCGAAAAGATCAGCGACATCCAGGTCAGCAAGGCCCTGTAAACGCCCCGCAGGTACTGCCGCACCGATCACGCCGCCCGCAAGGAGACCCGCATGAGTCCTTGGCCCGACCGCCGTATTCTCGATCTGCTGGGCATTGAAGTGCCTATTCTGCAGGCGCCGATGGCAGGTGCGACGGGCTCGGCCATGGCCATTGCCGTGGGCGCTGCAGGCGGCCTTGGCGCACTGCCCTGCGCCATGTTGAGCAGTGATCAGGTACGTGATGAGATCGAAGCGTTCCGCGCCGGCTGCCCTGGGCGGCCGCTGAACCTGAACTTCTTCTGCCACCAACCACCACCGCCCGACGCGATCCGCGAGGCGCGCTGGAAGCAGGCACTCAAGCCTTACTACAACGAGGTGGGTGCCGATTTCGACGCCCCTACCCCGGTCTCCAACCGCGCGCCATTCGATGAGCAAAGCTGCCAGCTGGTCGAGCAGTTGCGCCCTGAAGTGGTGAGCTTTCACTTTGGCCTGCCCGAGCCCCACCTGCTGCAACGGGTCAAGGCCAGTGGTGCCAAGGTGCTGTCCAGTGCTACCACGGTGGAAGAAGCGCTATGGCTGGAGCGTAACGGCTGCGACGCGATCATCGCCATGGGCTATGAAGCGGGCGGCCATCGCGGCATGTTCCTCAGCGAAGACATCACCAGCCAGATTGGCACCTTCGCCCTGGTGCCGCAGATCGTCGACGCAGTCACGGTACCTGTGATTGCAGCCGGGGGCATCGCCGACCACCGTGGCCTGGTCGCGGCCCTTGCCTTGGGCGCCTCGGCCGTGCAGATTGGCACGGCCTACCTGTTCTGCCCCGAGGCCAAGGTGTCTGCGGCTCACCGCCGCGCGCTGGACACCGCGCCCGCCAGCGACACGGCCCTGACCAACCTGTTCACCGGCCGCCCAGCGCGGGGCATCAACAACCGCATCATGCGTGAGCTGGGGCCGATGAGCGACCTGGCACCGCGCTTCCCGCTGGCAGGTGGCGCGCTGATGCCACTGCGTGCAATCACCGACCCGCAAGGCAACAGCGACTTCAGCAACCTGTGGTCAGGCCAGGCGCTGCGCTTTGGCAGGCACATGCCGGCAGCTGAGCTGACCCAGGAAATTGCCAGCAAGGCACTGCAAACGCTATCGCGCTGAACAGCACGTGCAGGCCATTACCGCCGTCGTCGTCCAGCCCCCTTCCCGGCCAATGGCCTATCGCTATATAGTTCACGCTATAACGATAACCCAAGGAGCTGTCTTCATGCGTATCCGCCCATTCCACCTGGCCGCCACTGCACTGGCGAGCCTGATCTGCCTTAACACTGCCTGGGCCGACGAAGTCCAGGTCGCGGTCGCAGCGAACTTCACAGCCCCCATCCAGGCCATAGCCAAAGACTTTGAAAAGGACACCGGCCACACGCTGGTCGCCGCCTATGGTGCTACCGGGCAGTTCTACGCCCAGATCAAGAATGGCGCGCCGTTTGAAGTATTCCTCGCCGCCGACGACAGCACCCCGGCCAAGCTCGAGCAGGAAAAGGAAATCGTCCCAGGCTCGCGCTTCACCTACGCCATCGGCACCCTGGCCCTGTGGTCGGCGAAAGAAGGTTACGTGGATACCAAGGGGGACGTGCTGAAGCAGAACACGTACAAGCACCTGTCCATCGCCAACCCTAAAGCCGCCCCCTACGGCCTGGCCGCGACCCAGGCGCTCGACAAGCTGAAACTGACCGAGGCCACCCAGGGCAAGATCGTCGAAGGGCAGAACATCACCCAGGCTTTCCAGTTCGTGTCCACCGGCAATGCCGAGCTGGGCTTCGTCGCGCTGTCGCAAATCTACAAGGACGGCAAAGTCACCAGCGGCTCGGCCTGGATCGTGCCGTCCAACCTGCACGACCCGATCCGCCAGGACGCTGTGATACTCAACAAAGGCAAGGACAGTGCCGCTGCCAAGGCGCTGGTCGAATACCTGAAAGGCCCGAAAGCCGCCGCGGTAATCAAATCCTACGGTTATGAACTCTGATGCCACTGGACGCCAGTGACCTGGGTGCCATCTGGCTGACCATCAAACTGGCCAGCCTGACCACCTTGATCCTGCTGATCGTCGGCACGCCCATCGCTTGGTGGCTGGCGCGCACGCGCTCTTGGCTGCGTGGGCCGGTGGGCGCGGTGGTGGCCCTGCCGCTGGTGCTGCCACCGACGGTCATCGGCTTTTACCTGCTGATCGCCCTCGGGCCCCATGGCTGGCTTGGCCAGGCCACCCAGGCATTGGGGCTGGGCAGCGTGGTATTCAGCTTCAGCGGGTTGGTGATCGGCTCGGTGATTTACTCCATGCCCTTTGTGGTGCAACCTTTGCAAAACGCCTTTGGCGCCATCGGCCAGCGGCCGCTGGAAGTCGCTGCCACCCTGCGCGCCAGCCCATGGGACACCTTCGTCCATGTGGTACTGCCGCTGGCCCGCCCCGGGTTCATCACCGCCAGCATTCTGGGCTTTGCCCATACCGTGGGCGAGTTTGGCGTGGTGCTGATGATCGGTGGCAACATCCCCGACAAAACCCGCGTGGTCTCGGTGCAGATCTTCGATCACGTCGAGGCCATGGAGTATGCGCAAGCCCACTGGCTGGCCGGTGCCATGCTGGTGTTCTCGTTCTTGGTGCTGCTCCTGCTGTACGCTGGGCGCCGCGGCAAAGCTGGCTGGAGCTGAAATGACTGCATCGATTGTGGCGCGCCTGAAGCTGGCGCGCGACGACTTTACCCTGGATGTCGACCTGCAACTGCCTGGGCGCGGGATCAGCGCGCTGTTCGGCCATTCCGGGTCTGGCAAAACCTCCTGCCTGCGCTGCCTGGCGGGGCTGGAGCGCGCCGCCAGCGCCTACATCGAAGTAAACGGCGAGGTCTGGGAAGACAGCAGCCGCGGCTATTTTCAAGCGCCTCACCTGCGCCCGGTGGGCTATGTATTCCAGGAAGCCAGCCTGTTCCCGCACGTGTCGGTGCGCGGCAACCTGGAGTTTGGCTGGCGCAGGGTCGCGCCCAGCGAGCGCAAGGTCAGCCTTGAGCAGGCCTGCCAGTTGCTGGGCATCGGCCACCTGCTCGCACGTCGGCCCGCCACGTTGTCCGGCGGTGAGGCGCAGCGGGTCGGTATCGCACGCGCGCTGCTGAGCAGCCCACGGCTGTTGTTGATGGACGAGCCGTTGGCTGCCCTCGATGGGCCGCGCAAGCGCGAAATCCTGCCGTACCTGGAGCGCCTGCATGACGAGCTGGATATTCCGCTGGTGTATGTCAGCCATGCCCAGGACGAAGTAGCGCGCCTTGCCGACCACCTGGTGTTGCTGGAGCAAGGCCAGGCCGTGGCCAGCGGCCCGATTGGCGAAACGCTTGCACGCCTGGACCTGTCGCTGGCCCAGGGCGAAGATGCCGGTGTGGTGTTCGAAGGCCTGGTAGTCGGGCATGACCCCCATTACGACCTGCTCGACCTTCGTCTGCCCGGCAACGGCGCGCCGATACTGCGCATTGCCCACCCCGCTCACGTCATGGGCAGCACCCTGCGGGTAAAGGTGCAGGCGCGCGACGTGAGCCTGGCCCTGACGGCGGACAGCGCCTCCAGCATTCTCAACCGGTTGCCGGTACAGGTGCGCGAAACCCGCCCGGCAGACAATCCGGCCCATGTGCTGGTGAGCCTGGATGCCGGGGGCAATGCCTTGCTGGCGCGCATCACCCGCTTCTCGGCAGACCAGCTTGACCTGTACCCAGGCCAGGCCCTGATCGCCCAGATCAAGTCGGTGGCTTTATTGGGCTGAGCAACCCGGACGCGACCGTTGTCCATTGATCAGAGACCTGATCGAGGCCTGCCGCCGATGCTCGACTGCCCCCTGCCCCGCACCCTGCATTACGTTGACGACAGCCAACCTGGCCTGAGCCGACGGCGCTGGCGCGACCGCTTCATCTACCTGGACACCGAGGGGCAGCGGGTTCGCGACCCCGACACCCTCGCACGCATTGCCGCACTGGTGATCCCCCCAGCCTACAGCGATGTGTGGATCTGCGCCGACCCGCAAGGCCATCTGCAAGCCACCGGCCGCGACGCCCGTGGCCGCAAGCAGTACCGCTACCATGAGCAATGGCGCGAACTGCGCGACCAGCACAAATACGGGCGCATGTTGGCATTTGCCCAGGCACTGCCGAAATTGCGCTCGCAACTGGAGACCCACCTGGCCAGACCGGGCCTGGACCGGGAAAAGGTGATGGCACTGGTCGTCAGCCTGCTGGACCACACCCTGATCCGCATCGGCAACCAGCGTTACCTGCGTGACAACCAGTCATACGGGTTGACCACGCTGCGCAACCGTCACGTCAAGGTGCAAGGCGGCACCATCCGCTTCCAGTTCCGCGGCAAGCGCGGCGTCGAGCACGATGTCACCCTGCACGACAGGCGCCTGGCCAACCTACTCAAGCGCTGCATGGAGCTGCCGGGCCAAGCGCTGTTCCAGTACCTCGACGAAGAGGGGCAACGCCACAGCATCGGTTCCAGCGATATCAACCAGTTCTTGCAGGCGCTTACTGGCGCTGACTTTACCGCCAAAGACTACCGCACCTGGGCTGGCAGCAGCCTTGCGCTGAACCTGCTCAGGCCGCTGGCATGGGAGCCGGAAACCGAAGCGAAACGCCAGGTCGCTGCCATCGTCAAGCAGGTCGCCACGCGCCTGGGCAATACCCCGGCGGTATGCCGGCGCTGCTACATCCACCCGGCCGTGCTGGAACACTTTGCCCTCGGCCGCCTGGCCAGTTTGCCCCGCAAACGTAATCGCAAAGGCCTGGATCCAGAAGAAGTGGCGCTGCTGTTATTTCTGCAGGCGCTGGAGGAACAGGACGATCATTGACACTGTCTATTTAGGCCATGATGCAGAGAAATTTCCCATCCGGGCTGAACCCCCCTATTCTTGCCACCGAGCACCTTCGCCGGGACACCGCTTGCGGCAGTTACCGGCGCCTGCACCTGAAGATACGCAACAGAATTTGTCTGTCGGGGAATTCCTATCCGCCGAAAGCGTCTTTAATGAGAAGGAAGAGGGACTGGCTCCCACCGCCGCGGCAATTAGCCCGACGGATTTCAACATTACCAAGGAGAACTACATGCTGATACTCACCCGTAAGGTTGGCGAAAGCATCGTCATCAACGATGACATCAAAGTCACCATTCTGGGCGTCAAAGGGATGCAGGTGAGGATTGGCATCGATGCACCGAAAGATGTTCAGGTGCACCGCGAAGAAATCTTCAAGCGTATCCAGGCTGGCAACCCAGCCCCGGAAAAGCACGACGAGCCGCACTGAGCGGCACTGCCTCAAGCCGCACGGATGCGCTTGATCGACCTGCGTCTCAGTTGCCCAGCAGTTCGCGCACCTTGGCGATCATCCTGTCCATATCGAAGGGCTTGTCGAACACCGCGGCGAACAGCTCCGGGCATCCTTGGCTGGCCTGCGCGCCGCTCATGAGGATGACCGGCAAGTCGCTCAGCTGCAGCTCCTCGCGCATCCTGCGTGCCAGCTCTTCACCATTGAGCAACGGCATCATGTAGTCGGTGATCACCAGCTCGACGCGTTTTTCCTTCAGTGCTTCCAGCGCCTTGAGGCCATTGCTCGCCTTTTCCACCAGATAACCTTCATCCTCCAGGGCAAAGCCGAGGATGTCGGCGATCAGGTATTCGTCATCGACGATCAGAATGGTGTTCATCAGCCGCCCCGTCACCCGCCGCCTTGCTGCACCGGCGTCCCCGAGAGCACGCCGCTGGCGCCCTCGAAGGCCTTGCGCAAGGTAATGCCCTGCGGGCCGAGCAACAGCTCGTGCAGCGCGGGGTCATGGTGGCTGTCACGCACCTTGAGAATCGACAGCATGCGCCGCAGCTGGGAACCCAGTTCGACGAAACGCATCAGCATCAAGTTGTCGACGATGCTCGACAGGTCCGGTGCCGGGGCCATGATTTCCGACCCGAACATGTCACGCATCTCCCAGGTCAGCAGCACACTGACGTCTCGCGCCCGCAACTCGCCGGTCAAGGCGCGGAAAAACGCGTTGAGCCGAGTCGGGTCAATTGCCAAACGGCTGAAGGCGCCCAGGCTGTCGATCACCACACGCTTGCTGCGTTGGGCCTCTACACGCGCCAGTAAGCGCGCACCAACCTGGTCCAGCAAACCCTCCGTGGTGGGCTGCCAGCACAGCTGCAGCGCACCTTCGCGTTCCAGAGCGGCAAAATCGTAGCCAAGCGATAGCGCCTTGAGGCGCAGGCGTTCGGGTGTTTCGTAGAATCCAAAATGCACACCAGGCGCTTCTTTCGTGCACGCACCAAGAAAGGCCAGGCCCAGTGACGTCTTGCCGATACCGGAGGGCCCCATGATCAGGCTAACGGAGCCTGTAGCCAGCCCGCCGTCGAGCATTTCATCCAGGCTGGGAATGCCCGAAGAAACACGGCTCAGGCTGGCGTTGCCCAGGTGGCTGGGGTGGCTGAACAGCGATTCAAGACGTGGAAAAACATGCATGCCCGCTTCATCGATCAAGCATTCATGGCGCCCCGACAGGGCTGCGCTACCACGCGTCTTGCGCAGTTGAATATGGCGCACGGCACGGCTGCCCACCAGTTGCTCGCCCAGTTCGAGCACACCATCGACCATGGTGTGCTCCGGGCTACCCTCGTCCAGCCGGGCGCTGGTCAACAACAGCAGGGTGCAGCCGGCAAAGGCGGCGTGGCCTTGCAGTTCCGAGACGAATTTCTTGGTGTCCAGGGTCGTTTCGGCGCGCACGCGGGCATTGAGCACCCCATCGACGATCAGCAGGCTGGCCTGCTGCCGGTTGATTTCCTGGCGCAGCAGCTTGACCACGGCATCGAGCCCTTCCTGCTCCAGGGTATCGAAGGCACTGACAAATTGAATCTGGTCGCCCACCAGGGTCGGATCAAAAAACGCCAGCGTCCCAAGATATTGGAACAGCCGCTCGTGCGATTCACTGAGCAACGTCGCCACCAACACCCTGCCGCCACCCTGTACGTGGCCACAGGCCAATTGATTGGCGAGGATGGTTTTACCCGCGCCAGGCGGGCCTTGAACGATGTAGGACGCGCCCGCGACCAGCCCGCCCTTGAGCAGGGCATCGAGCCCTTCGATCCCCGTCACCAGCCGCTTGAGTGCTTGTGCCATGGTGTGTACCTGTAGAATTGGTGATCCGCTTATGGGTCACACGCGGGCAAATAAAGACGCATGCACGTGCCTTGGCCAGGCACGCTGTCGACGCTGATGGCGCCATTGCTCTGCTTGGCAAAACCGTAAACCTGGCTCAGGCCAAGGCCGGTGCCCTTGCCGAAGGCCTTGGTGGTGAAAAAAGGCTCGAAGATACGTGGCAGTACGTCGGGAGCAATCCCGCTGCCGCTGTCCTGCACCTCGAAGCACACATAACGGCCACGCAACCCTTCAACGTCCCCGGCCAGTTCAACAACATCGACCGCCAGGCCGATGCTGCCTTTACCCTCAATGGCGTCACGGGCGTTGAACAGCAAATTGAGCAGCACCATCTGCAACTGCCCGGCATCGACTTCGATGGCGGGCAGACTCGCGGGCAAATGGTGTTGCAGGTCGATTTCACTTGTCAGCGAATGCTCGAGCAAGCCACGCGTGGCAGCGATCAACTCCAGGGGCGCGATGCGCGTGACATCCAGCTTACGGTGTCGGGCAAAGCTGAGCAGTTGTTGGGTCAGCTCGGTGCCCCGCTCGCCGGCCTCGAGGATGTGATGCAACATGCGCTGGATGCGCTCCGGGTCGTGGGAGGTCAGGGCCAGCCGGGCGGAACTCAGGATGATCGTGAGCATGTTGTTGAAATCATGCGCCAGCCCGCCGGTCAGCTGGCCGAGCGCTTCGAGCTTCTGCGCCTGGAACAGCTGCGCACGCACAGCGTCGAGCTGCAGTGCCGATTCGCGCCGGTCGGTAATGTCGCGGGTAACCTTGGCCAGGCCAATGATCTGCCCAAGGTCATCGCGAATCACATCCAGCGCGGCCAGCGCCCAGAATTGCGAGCCGTCCTTGCGCACGCGCCACCCCTCATCCTGCGCCACGCCTTGCTCAAGCGCCTGGCGCAGCAAGCGCTCGGGGAGCCCTTGCGCGCAATCCTGGGGGGTGAAGAACAACGAGAAATGCTGGCCGATCACTTCATCGGCCCGGTAGCCCTTGATGCGTTCGGCGCCAGCGTTCCACGACACCACATGCCCCGTCGGGTCGAGCATGTAGATGGCGTAGTCAACCACCGATTGAACCAGCTGTTCATAGCGGTGCGCGGGCATGACAGGGTGTTCGAGACAGTCAGCTGAAACCATGCAGACTCCACAGGCACAGCGGGGAGGAATTGGGTTTAAGCAGGAGTGTCCTCTGCAGCCGCCCCCGTGGCAACTGATTGTCAGTGTTATCGATCGACGAGTACAGGCAGTGAGGCGAATCCTGCTGCCTGCGGTCACGGCTAACTTCACCTTGATAATAGGTGCTGGAGTTGACTCAACTATAACAATGGGTTATAAAGCGCGCTTGAATGCAACGCGCTTTCTACTTAGATACATCTGCTTAGAAGCCCGCCGGTCGTCAAGGCCCATTCAAGTGCGAGTGTGGTGGAATTGGTATACACAGCAGACTTAAAATCTGTCGGCGTGAGCCTTGCGGGTTCGAGTCCCGCCACTCGCACCAAATTCCTTCGAAAAGGCGCCCTGGTGGCGCCTTTTTGCTGCCCAGCGGAAATCTTCGGTGTAACTGCTAGAGTGGAGCTTGTCCCCGTCCACTGGTATGCCGCCATGCGCTACTCCCTGTTCGATGGTCAACGCGACTTCATCATCCTGGTTGCCCGCATTCTGCTGATGATTCTGTTTGTTGTGTCCGGGTGGGCCAAGTTGACCGGCTTTGAAGGCACGGTCAGCTACATGACCTCGCTCGGCGCCCCCGCCCCTACAGTTGCCGCAGCCGTTGCGGTGATCATGGAGTTTTTCGTCGGCATCGTGCTGATTCTGGGGTTCTACACGCGCCCGCTGGCCTTCCTGTTTGCACTGTTCGTGCTGGGCACCGCATTGATCGGCCACCCGTTCTGGAACATGGTCGACCCCGAGCGCAGCGCCAACATGACCCAGTTCCTGAAAAACCTGAGCATCATTGGCGGCTTGCTGTTGCTGGCCGTGAGTGGCCCCGGCCGCTTCTCGCTGGACCGTCGCTGACTCACGCGTCTTCGCAGTCGTCGAACCAGGCTGGGTGATCACGTTCCTCGTCATCGAGGTCATCCAGCGTTTCCTCATCCTCCTCGACAGGGTCTTCGGCGCCTTGGGCGTCTGCCTCGGGGTCGATGCCGTCGTAAAGGAATTCGTGGTCGAGCAGGTGGTCATGCTCGGGCTCGTGCAGATCGTCTTCGTCGCGCATGCGGGGCGGGCTCCTGGAATGGCGGGAGGCTTGTATAGGCTGAACAGGGGGCGAGGTCAATGGGTTGCGGCTTAATGCTGAGTTAACGGAGCGGGCGCAGTCTGCAGGCTCTCCCTTCAAACGTTATTTGCCCGCCTTTTCATGGCGGGCTTTTTTTGGGCGGTGATTTTTTGATGCGGGGCGAAGGGCCTGGCTTGAGATTTTTAGCGCGTTTGAGATCGAGCGGCTGACCAACGAGCGCAACCTTCAAAACCCACTAAGCTCCACTATCCGATACTCGGGTATTCGGCTTTTCCACACATTGCCCATCGTCGCTCTGGCGATCCACACCGACGTGCCGATTTTCGGCGCAAAGAGGGTGCTCCAATGGCGACAATCGAGACAAAAGCGTTCGCTCGCGGGTTGCTCAAAGTAGAGAACTGCTGGCAGGCCTACATCCTGTCACGCCGATCCACCCAGGGGCTTGCCGGCCACGAACTCACGGCCGCGCAAGAAGCGTGCGACCGCGACTACATTCGGTTTCAGAACCAAAGCCAGCAGTTTTACGCCGAAGTGCGCAAGCGGGTAGGCGACGCTGAAAAGCTGGAAGCGGACTTGGCACGCTACCCACCTCAATAACGTTTCTTCAGCCGTCATTGGGGTCGCTGTGCGACCCCATTCGCCTTATCTGACGACTTTGGAGCTGGGCCACCTCGCCGATGGCAGCTTGGGGCCGACACGATCGGATGCACCAATGCCAGACGCCACTTCCTGGATGGCTCCGCCCTTAGAAAGGAATGCTTTGATCTGCTCGTCTAGCCGCAGGTGGGCTTTGTGCGTGGGGGACTGATGGGAGGCATTCATGACTGAACCTCGATAGAGGAGTCACTGAAATGCAGCAACTCGTTTGTCACTATACGCTGCATCGGCCACAGAATGGGCGAAATCCCCTGCCCTTGCCACCAGTGCCTGCCGTTACAGGGCCTCCACTCGCCGGTCACCGGCCGGCGGCGCCGCTTTCAAGATGTGGGTAAAGCTCCCGGTCAGGCCGAACCGAAGCTCTTTGGGCATCAAGAATGTGAAGTGAATGAGCCATGACCCATCGCCGAGCAACAACGTCTCGCTTCTGTACCGAATGACTTCCGCTTCGCTAATGCCGATCGCCACAGCGACTTCCTGATTGCTTGGCTTGCGATCCATTGAGGTGACTCCCTCCGACATTGCGCCGGGAAGCCATCAATACTCCTCCAGAGTCGGAAGCGCTACTTATAAATTTCCACCCTGGCACACCGCTTCATGCTGCAGTAGCCCTTTCAGTATAAAACGTCATCAAAAGGCAATGAGGCCTGCGACAACGCCCTTAGCTAAACGCCAGGGTTTCCACAGGGAAAGGTGGTCGAACAATCGGCTGGAATTGCCCGCGACACCTGCAACAGCGAGGTAGACGAACCACTTTCGCAGCGCTCTGGAGAGTTTCTTTTTTGTGAATCGCAACAGTCGGTACACCTTGAAAAATAACCCTGTCGCTAAAAACGGAAAAGCCCAACACGTACTGAGCTTAGGCGTCACGCCTCAAGGGGCTTCTGTATTTTCCGCCCCACAAAGAAAAACCCCGCAGACGTTAATCTGCGGGGCTTTCGAATAATGGAGGCCGAGGTCGGAATCGAACCGGCGTAGACGGATTTGCAATCCGGAGCATAACCACTTTGCTACTCGGCCTCAAAGTCGGATCTAGCTGCTTGCGCTTTGCTATCTCCTTGAAACACTGAACCTTTTTCAAAGTTCGCTGCGTTTCGATGGGCGCCATTATGTCTTCAATCATCGAACCTTGCAACCCCCTGAACATAAAAAAATTTCAAGGGGTTCAAGGTGTTAGCGCAAGCGGCCGAGTTTGCTCCAAAGCCCCACCACAGTGTTCTCCACCGTGCCGCTGGCAGCCATGCCGATACGTTCCTGCAAGCTCTTGCGTTCGGCGTAGTGCAGGTGGAACAGGTTGGCGTTGCGGGCGCGGTCGCTGAGGTACTCGTCGCTGGTCTGCAGCTCGTCAACCAGCTTGCGGTTGAGAGCCGCCACGCCCAGCCAGACTTCGCCGGTGGACACTTCGTCGATGTGTAACTGCGGGCGATAGCGCGAGACAAAGTCCTTGAACAGCTGGTGGGTAATGTCCAGGTCTTCCTGGAATTTCTCCCTGCCCTTTTCGGTGTTTTCGCCGAACACAGTGAGGGTGCGCTTGTATTCGCCCGCTGTGAGCACTTCGAAATCGATGTCGTGCTTCTTCAACAGGCGATTGACATTAGGCAGTTGCGCCACCACACCAATCGAACCCAGCACGGCAAAGGGCGCGCTGACGATCTTCTCGCCAATGCAGGCCATCATATAACCACCGCTGGCCGCCACCTTGTCGATGCACACGGTCAGCGGGATGCCCGCCTGGCGAATACGCGCCAGCTGCGAAGCCGCCAGGCCGTAGCTGTGTACCAGGCCACCGCCACTCTCCAGGCGCAGCACTACTTCGTCCTGCGGGGTGGCGAGGGTCAGCAGCGCGGTGATTTCGTTGCGCAGGCTCTCGGTGGCCGAGGCCTTGATGTCGCCATCGAAATCGAGCACGAAGACCCGGCCCTTTTCTTCGGCCTTGCCTTTTTTCTGCTGTTTTTCCGCCTTGGCCTGCTGCTTGCGCAGCGCCTTGAGCTGGGCCTTGTCGAGCAGGCCCGACTCCAGGCGCTCACGCAGCTCTTTATAGAACTCGTTGAGGCGGGTGACCTGCAATTGCCCGCCCGGTTTGCGCCGCCCTTTACCGCGCAAACCGGCGATGGCCGACAGCACGACCAGGATGGCAATCACCAGGGTGGCGGTTTTGGCGAGAAAGCTTGCGTATTCGGCAAGAAACTCCACGTTGACTCCTTCATAGACCAGCGCCAGTTCGGCGCGTAACTGCTGCAAGCATACCGGTGCGCCTGAGGCGCTGCCAGCCGGTGTAAACGCTGGCAACACAGTTCAAACAACCTTTTCAAACGCTTGTATGTTTTTTCGTTGACAGCCTGTGTGGCACATCCTAACCTCGCAGCAACCTCCAACAGGCCGGATACCTCCGTGGGCAACCTCTACCTGATCCGACATGGCCAAGCCTCCTTCGGTGCCGAGGACTACGACGTCCTCTCGACCATCGGTGTGCGTCAGAGCCAAGCCCTGGGTGAACACCTGGCACTCCTCGATGTGCAGCTGGATCGTTGCGTGGCCGGCGACCTGCGCCGCCAGCAGGACACCGCACGCCTGGCCCTGGAGGCCTTGCACGCCACAGGCTGCCCGGTTCCGGCTGTTGAGACCGATGCGGCATTCAATGAGTTCGATGCCGATGGTGTGATCCGTGCCCTGCTGCCCGGCCTGCTGGCGCAAGAACCCGATGCCCTGCACATCCTGCGCAATGGCGCGCAGCATCGCAGCGAATTCCAGCGCCTGTTCGCGCTGATGGTGCAGCGCTGGCACGCGGGCGATCATCCTGCCAACGATGGCCTGGAGACTTGGCAGGCCTTCACCGCGCGCGTCCAGCGTGGCCTGCAGCGTGTGCTCGAAGGCGCGGGCAGTGGCGACAACATCGCCATCTTCACCTCCGGCGGCACCATTGCGGCCCTGCTCCATCTGGTTACCGGCATTACCCCCAGCCAAGCCTTCGCGCTGAACTGGCAGATCATCAACACGTCGCTCAGCCAACTGAAGTTTCGCGGCCGCGACGTGGCACTGGCCTCCTTCAACAGCCAAGCCCACGTGCAGCTGTTGAGGGCGCCGGAGCTTGTCACCTACCGATGAGCCCGGCTTGTTGTGTCCCTGCGGACGCGAATATAACTTAATAAGGATTACGCCATGAGCGATGTAGCTAAAGCCGTCGAAGCGATGAAAGCAAAGTTCAATCCAGCCGCTGCCGCAGGCCTGGACCTGGTGTTCGGCTTCGACATCACCGACGAAGACAAAAAGTACGCCCTGATCATCAAGGACGGTACGTGTGACATCCAAGAAGGCGAAAACCCAGACGCCAACTGCACCCTGGTGCTGGACAGCGAGACCCTCAAGGGTATCGTCAGCGGCGAGACCGACGGCATGCAGGCCTTCATGGGTGGCAAGCTGCGCGTCGAAGGCGACATGATGCTGTCGATGAAACTCAGCGAGCTGTTCCCGTCCTGAGTGATGGGCACGCCGATTGATCAAAAAACCGAAGCCTGACCGGCTTCGGTTTTTTTTTGCCCGATCACATCAAGGCGATTGATCCATCAGCAACACCCTCACCTATATGACGGCTGGCACGCTTGTTCCAACGCCGGCAGGCCATTAGATTAGCCAATAGTTGTTGCGAACGAAAATAAGGAAAACGCATGACGCTCACCGATCAGTCCACCCAGGTCCGCCCCGGCGAAGAACTCGACGCGGCCGTCATCGACCCTTATCTCAAGGCCCATATTCCCGGCCTCGAAGGCTTGCCGAGCATCAGCCAGTTCCCCGGCGGCGCCTCCAACCTCACCTACCTGGTCACCTACCCCGGCCGAGAGTTTGTGCTGCGCCGCCCACCGTTCGGGCAAAAGGCCAAGTCGGCCCACGACATGGGCCGTGAATTTCGTATCCTCAATCAGCTCAACAGTGGCTTCCCTTACTGCCCCAAGGCGTACCTGCACTGCACCGACGAGACCCTGATCGGCGGCGAGTTCTATGTGATGGAGCGGGTCAACGGCATCATCCTGCGCTCGGACATCCCGGCTGAACTCAAGCTCGACCCAGCCAGTACCGAAGCTTTGTGCAAAAGCTTCATCGACCGCCTGGTCGAACTGCATCAGGTCGACTACCAAGCCTGTGGCCTCGCCGACCTGGGCAAGCCGGAAGGCTATGTGCAACGCCAGATCGAGGGGTGGACAAGCCGCTATGCAAAAGCCATCACCGACGATGCCCCGCGCTGGGAGCACGTGATTGCCTGGTTGCACGACAAGATGCCCGCCGACCACCCACGCCCCGGCATCGTTCACAACGACTACCGCTTCGATAACGTGATACTCGATGCCGACAACCCAATGCGCATCATCGGCGTGCTGGATTGGGAAATGGCCACCCTCGGCGACCCGCTGATGGACCTGGGCAACAGCCTGGCCTACTGGATCGAGGCAGCAGACCCGGCGCCCGTGCAACTGATGCGCCGCCAACCCAGTAACGCGCCCGGCATGCTCACCCGCCGGCAGTTCGTCGACTACTACGCCGAGCGCGCCGGCATTCGCCTCGACAACTTCGATTACTACTATTGCTATGGCCTGTTCCGCCTCGCCGGCATCGTTCAGCAGATCTACTACCGCTACTACCACGGCCAAACCCAGGACAAACGCTTCGCTCAGTTCATCCACATGAACCGGCTGCTGGAGCAGATGGCCTTGCAGGTGACCCGCACCTCCACGCTCTGATGACAGATAACAAGGAAAACAGCATGTCCAAGACCCACTTGTTCGACCTTGACGGCAAGATCGCCTTCGTTTCCGGCGCCAGCCGCGGCATCGGCGAGGCCATCGCCCATCTGCTGGCGCAGCAGGGCGCCCATGTCATTGTCTCCAGCCGCAAACTGGACGGCTGCCAGCACGTTGCCGACGCGATCATCGCCGCTGGGGGCAAGGCCACCGCGGTGGCCTGCCATATCGGCGAAATGGAGCAGATTCAGCAGGTGTTCGCGGGGATACGCGAACAGTTCGGGCGCCTGGACATCCTGGTCAACAACGCGGCCACCAATCCGCAGTTCGGCAACGTGCTGGACACCGACCTGCTCGCCTTCCAGAAGACCGTCGACGTCAATATCCGCGGCTACTTCTTCATGTCGGTGGAAGCCGGCAAGCTGATGCGCGAACACGGCGGCGGCAGCATCATCAACGTGGCGTCGATCAACGGTGTTTCGCCAGGGCACTTCCAAGGCATCTATTCGGTAACCAAGGCTGCGGTGATCAACATGACCAAGGTCTTCGCCAAGGAATGCGCGCCGTTCGGCATCCGCTGCAATGCCCTGCTGCCCGGCCTGACCGACACCAAGTTCGCCTCGGCGCTGGTGAAGAACGAGGCCATCCTCAACGCCGCCCTGCAGCAAATCCCGCTCAAGCGCGTGGCCGACCCCAAGGAAATGGCCGGCGCGGTGCTGTACCTGGCCAGCGACGCCTCCAGCTACACCACCGGCACCGCACTCAACGTCGACGGTGGTTACCTGTCCTGATCAGGCCTTGATCGCCTGCAAGGTGTAGCTCAAGGGCAGGCGTGACGGCTGGTGGCGCAAACGCCACTCGCCGTCAGCGCCCTTGTCCATCTGCCCAGGCAGCGCTTCCCAAGGGATGCTCGGGTGCTCGACCAGGCCGGTCAGCTGCAGCCCGTGCGCCAGCAAGGCACTGATAACCTCGCCCAGGCCGTGGTTCCACTCATGGGTCTCGGTATGGACGAGGCGCTGGTCGGTTTCGACGTATGTCTGGTCGGTGTGCCACACCGTCGGGGTTTCGTGCTCGAAGTACGGATACTCGATCAACAGGCGGTCCTGATGGTCTTCGTTGACGGCCATCAGCATCGGGTGGCCATCGCGCAGGAACAGCCGCCCACCCGGCTTCAACAAGGCCGCCACAGCGCGCGCCCACGGCTCGATGCGGGGCAGCCAGCAGAGCGCGCCGATGCCGGTGTAGACCAGGTCGAACGTGCCCGCTGGCAGCACTTGGTCGGCGGCGTAGACATCTGACTCCACATACGCGATTGGCGCTGCGCAGCGTTCGGCCAACGCCCGCGCCTGCGCCAGCGAAGCCGCGGAAAAATCCAGACCACAGACCTGTGCGCCAAGGCGCGCGAGCGACAGGGTATCGGTGCCGATGTGGCACTGCAGGTGAACGGCGTTGAGCCCGTTGATATCGCCCAGCAGCGGCAAGTCGAAACGAACGGTCTCGGAAAGATGCGCGGGGCGTTCGACCAGCAGCTCGACCTCATAATCTTTCGAGGCAGCGTGCAAGGGGGCGCGTTCGTCCCAGCTGGTGCGGTTGAGTTGCAGCGATCGGTCCATGGTTGACGTCCTTGTCTGCTTGTACTGTTTAGCTACAGGCACGTCGCCGCAGCAGCACGCCGCTGCAGCGCCACGCCGTCATTTTTTTGCGCGTAGTAATCGACCCGCGCCCCACCCGCCTGCGGATAAACGTCCACGAACGCCTCGGCCTCGCGGGTATACACGGTGAAACCACCCGGCTTGCGCGGCTCCAGGTAGCCACTGGCATCGTCCCCGAACACCGCCTCTTCCTGCCAGCTGAACTGAATGCATTGTGCAACCAGTTCTGGCGCCTTGTGCGAATCGAGCTGCGCGGTCGGCTTGCCGCCACGTGCCGTTTCCATGGTCGCGGAAGCGCAACCGACCAGCATCAGTACTGCGGCCATCGGCAGAATCGCTCGCATGTTCAATCCTCAGGGCAAAAAAGAAGGCGACTCTAGCATTGGCGGGCACCGCGAGTGAATTGTCGGGCGCATGCTGCTGTCGCAGTAGGAACATGCCGTCACAAGGAAACCGCGATGAAAAAGCATCACCTGATACCCGCCTTGCTGCTCGCCGCCCTGCCCTGCCTGCCGTTGGCCGCTTCTGCCGCCCCGTCCGCCGAAGAAAGCATTACGGGGCCAGAAACCCACAACCGTGAACTCAAGGTGGGTGACAAGGCCCCCGACCAATACAAGCGCGATGATCAGACGGTAAAAGACTGGAAGGCCAAAGGCCTGCCCACCCCAGAAAAGGAAAGCCATTGGGTACGCATGGGCGAGCACTACGTGCTGGTGCAGATCACCAATGGGGTAGTGCTGGCGATCCACCCGGCCAGCTGAATCAACTGACCTGCACCAAGGCCGCCATGTGCACGGTGTTGCGCCCGGCGGCCTTGGCCTGATAAAGCGCTGCATCTGCCTGCGCCAGCAGGCTTGAGGTGCTGTCCCTGGGCGCTGGCACACCGCACCACAGCCCGACACTGAAACGCAGCTCGATCTCATCACCGGCAAAACGCGCGGGGCTGTTGGCAATCGCTTCCCGCAAGCCCTGCAGCGCGGCCATCGCCCCGCTTCTGTCGGTACCTGGCAACAGCAGCAGGAATTCCTCCCCGCCATAGCGCCCAAGGCTGTCCCCCTGGCGCAAACGCTGCTGCAACTGACGCACGCAATGGCACAACACCTCGTCACCCGCCAAGTGCCCATACAGGTCGTTGATCCGCTTGAAATGATCGATATCGATCATGGCCACGGCCAGGCTGCTCTGCGCCTCGCGGGCGCGGTCGAGCTCGACGCCGAAGCGTTCGAGGATCGCCCGGCGGTTGTAGGTGCCGGTCAACACATCGCGCAAGGCCAAGTGCTGCAAGCGCGATTCGCTACGCTCCTTGGCCATCAACACCAGGCCGATGGAATACATCATCACCGTGACTGTGCCGATCGCCACCGAAATGCTCTGTTTGAGGTTGCTGGTGTCATAGCGCATTTCCACCGCCGTGCCATTGGCCACCGCCACGGCGCGCATGCCCAACCCGACCAGGCTGATCAGCGCACCGATCTGCAGCAGCAGGTGCGCCCTGCCTGGCCGCTCGACGTACCGCCTGGCCCAGTACAGGATCATCGAGCACTGCAGCATCAACACCAGCGTCGCCAGCAACATGCGTGGTTCGAGGGTGTCGAGCAGCAGCATCAGCCCCACCAGCATGCACGCCGGGATGATGAAGATCAGCCGCCACGGGATCACTTGCTCACGCACCCGGAACAAGCTGGCCGAATAAAACGCCAGGGCCAGTGACTGCAAGCTGTTGCCCAGGCCATAGCTGAGCCACAGCGGCGCTTGCGCGTAAACGGTGTAGCAGACATACGCCAAGGCATGCACCAGCAGCCCGCAGCCGGTAAGCAGCAGGTTGTCGCGGCGGTTGCTGCGGCCGACCAACAACAGGCAGAAAGCCAGAATGGTCGCTACCAGGGCGACCGCGGCGAACAGCGTGGGGGTGTGGGCGATCATCGTGATTCACCGTGTGGCAGTTTGCCGTCTTGGCTGCGGCTTACCGTGCAGTCTAGGTGCCGACGGCCGGCTCGGCCATGACCGAGCGAGACAGAACAGCAGCCGGCAAGCACGCCACTCATCGCTGGCAGGACAATTTTTTGCCCGCCCAGGAAACCAAATGGATCGATCCCAGTCTGAGGAAGTGTCCCGTAAACCTTTGCGGATCAAGGACCTATATCGTGATGACCCGCCTTGCAAGCTTTTCGCTGATTGCCGCCATCCTGCTGACTGCTGGCTGCCACAGCCATCGCTACCATGACGACGACGATGGCTGGCGTGATCGCGACCGTGGCCATGGCCACCATCATCGGCATGACCGTGACGATGACGACGACGACCGTCAATACCGCGGTGACCGCTACTACCGCTGAAGCGTCTTTGCAACCCTGACCCGCCGCCCGCTGCGCGGCACCTTAACCTGATGATTCCTTTTGAGGTTCGTACCATGCGTCTGACTCTGCCTTCCCTTGCCCTCGGCCTGCTGCTGTGCCAGGGCGCTTTCGCCGGTGACGGTACCGCCGCCATTGGCGGTGGCCTGGGTGGTGTACTGGGTAACGTTGTCGGCCAACAGATCGGCGGCAGCACAGGTGCTGCCATCGGCGCCGGTGTCGGCGGCGCTGCCGGCAGTGCGGTAGGCGCTCGCAAGGGCAACCGCACCGAGGCTGCCATCGGCGGTGGCCTGGGTTCTGCGGGCGGTTCGCTGCTCGGTGGCAAAGTCGGCGGTTCTGCCGGCTCCACCATTGGTGCCGGCCTGGGTGGCGCGGCCGGTGGTGCCATCGGTAACCACATGGGCGACAACAACGGCAAGAAGCACCACCGTCACCGTCACTGATCCAGGCGATAAACAGGGGCCGCATAGCGGCCCCTTTTGCGTCTTAAACCCTGCAACACATCAACACACCCTTCATCCCAAGCTGGCACACTGGCTGCTAATGTCTACCGTGCCCCTGTGTGAAGGAACACCCCCTCCCCATGAACCACGAGCTGCTCTGGGTCCTCGGCCTGCTGGCCATCGTCGTCGTCCTCTTCATCATCAACCGCCCGCGCATGGACGTGGTCGCCCTCATGGTGATCCTCGCCCTGCCGTTATCGGGCATCCTCACGGTGGAGCAGGCACTGGCCGGTTTCAGCGACCCCAACGTGGTACTGATCGCTGCCCTGTTCGTGATCGGCGAAGGCCTGGTACGCACCGGCATTGCCTACCGCATCGGCGAATGGATGAGCGAACGCGCCGGCAACAGTGAGGCGCGCTTGCTGATACTGCTGATGGTGGCGGTGGCGGGCCTGGGGTCGGTGATGAGTTCTACGGGAGTGGTGGCGATCTTCATCCCGGTGGTGCTGAGCATCGCCGCACGCCTCAAGCTCTCACCCAGCCGCCTGATGATGCCGCTGAGCTTTGCTGGCCTGATCAGCGGTATGCTCAGCCTGGTGGCCACGCCGCCCAACGTGGTGGTGCACAGCGAACTGGTGCGCCATGGCGAACAGGGCTTCAATTTCTTCAGCTTTACCCCGTTCGGCCTGGTGGTGCTGGTGCTGGGCATCGGCTACATGCTGCTCACCCGCCACTGGCTCAACGGCGAAGTGCGCAAGGACGGCCGGGTAGAAACCCGCCGCACGTTGCTTGACCTGGTACTGGACTACAAGCTCAGCGGCCGCGAGCGGCGCCTGCGCATCCGCCCGCATTCACCGCTGATTGGCCACACCCTGGGCGAGCTGGAGCTGCGTACAAAGCATGGCGCCAACGTGATCGGCATCGAGCGCCAGCACAAATTCACCACACGGGTGATCACCGCCGACTCCAATACCGTGCTGCACCAGGGCGACGTGCTGCTGCTCGACTTGTTCGCCAACCGCGACGACCTGCGCAGCCTGTGCCAGACCATGCAACTGGAGCCCCTGCATTTCAAGGCGGCCTACTTCATCGATCAGTCGCAGGAACTGGGCATGGCCGAAGTGTCGCTGCCACCCGGCTCGCAGCTGATCGGCAAGAGCGTCCTCGAGCTGGCGTTCCGTACCCGCTTCGACCTCAACGTGGTCGGCTTGCGCCGCGATCAGATGGCCATCGAAGAGCAACTGGTGGAAGAAAAGCTGCGCCTGGGCGATACCCTGCTGGTGGTCGGCCCCTGGAAAGCCGTGCGTCAACTGCAGAGCAAACCGCACGACTTTCTGGTGCTGAGCTTGCCCGCCGAGATCGACCAGGTCGCCCCGGCCCGCACTCGCGCGCCGCAGGCCTTGTTGAGCCTGGCGGTGATGGTCGGGCTGATGGTCAGCGGCGCGGTGCCCAATGTGATCGCCGCGCTGATCGGCTGCCTGCTGATGGGCGCAGGCCGGTGCATCGACATGAACAGCGCCTACCGGGCAATCCATTGGCAGAGCCTGGTACTGATCGTCGGCATGCTGCCGTTCGCCCAGGCCCTGCAAAAAACCGGCGGCATCGACTTGGCCGTGACCGGGCTGGTCAGTGTGCTGGGCGGGGCCGGCCCCAGTGCCATTCTTGCCTGCCTGTTTGCCGTGACGGCGGTGATCGGCCTGTTCATTTCCAACACCGCCACTGCCGTGCTGATGGCGCCGGTGGCAATCAGCACGGCCACGCAACTGGGCATGTCGCCCTACCCCTTCGCCATGACCGTGGCCCTCGCCGCATCGGCTGCGTTCATGACGCCCGTCTCGTCACCGGTCAACACCCTGGTGCTGGGCCCGGGGCAATACCGGTTCGGTGATTTCGTCAAAGTCGGCGTGCCATTCACCTTGCTGGTGATGCTGGTGACTGTGGTGATGGTCCCGTGGTTCTTCGGCTTGTAAGGAAATCGACTGGGGATACCGGCAATTTGGCATTATCTTGCAGGATCGCGGCAGATTGACATCAAGTACCCTGTCGAAACACACTGACACGTAATTGCCCCAGGTGCTTCAAGCCGTTGTCCTGGATTTCGTTTCCGCTTGCCGGTCGAGTTCATGGTTTTTCCAGCCCAATCGCGCTTGTTGCCCTATGTCGCGCTGCTTTGCCTCACGTTTGCCCTGACCCTCGGCGGCATCCTGGCACGCCCCATCGAGTCCCTCTCCCTGTTCTGGCCGGTGAATGCGGTATTGGTCGGCGTGCTGTTGCGCTACCCCCGCCAGGCCAACGCCCTCGGCTTCATGCTGGTGTGGCTGGCCATGGTGCTGGCCGACCTGCTGTGCGGCAGCGCCTGGAAGCCGGCGTTGTGGTTCAACCTGTGCAACCTCGGCATGGTGTTCACCGTGTGGCAGTTGTTGTCACGCGTGCCGCGCGTGCACCGACGCATGCGCAGCCCGCATGGCGTACTCAGTGTGTTTGCCGCGTGCGCCGCTGGCGCAATGGTTGCCGCGAGCCTGGCCTCGGTGATGGCCGCACCGTGGTTCGAGCAATCGCTGCAGGCCACCTGGCTGGCCTGGTTCAGTGAACAGTTCTCGACCGGCGTACTGGTGCTACCGGTGCTGCTGTCGGCGCCCTCGGTGCGGGCGATGGTGCGCAGTGGCGCCCAGGCAGTGCGTTTGCCGCCGCTGCTGGTGCTGCTTGGCTCGCTGGCCTTCAGCATCGCCTTCGGTGGGCCAGGGGCGATTGCCTTCCCGATCGCCGCCCTGCTGTGGTGTGCCTGGACCTACCCGCCGTTTCTGGTCTCGATGCTGACGCTCACCGCCGGCAGCACCCTCATCGTCGCAGTCGCGCAAAACCTCATGCACTTCAGCGTGCCGCAGAGCGAACCCGGGGTCACCACCCTGATGTCGGCGCGCCTAGGTATCGCCATGCTGGTGCTCGGGCCGCTGGTGGTGGCCTGCGTCAGCCAGGCCAACCGCAGCCTGATGGCACGCCTGGCGCACCAGGCCACCATCGACCACCTGACCGGGGTACTGACCCGCAGCGCGTTCACCCGCCGCGCCAATGCACTACTCGACAGCCGCCAGCAACATGCCCAAGCATTGCCGCTGACGTTGATGATGCTGGATATCGATCACTTCAAGGCGATCAACGACGCACATGGCCACGCTATCGGTGATCAGGTACTGCGCCAGTTCGCCCGCACCCTGCAAGACCAGTTGCACGAAGGCGAACTGTTCGCGCGCATGGGCGGCGAGGAGTTCGTCGTGATCCTCCCAGGCCTTGCGCCAGATCGCGCCAAATTCACTGCCGAACGCCTGCGCCGGGCCGTACAGGACCTGCACGTGGTGCACGCCGACCATCGCCTGCAGATCACCGTGAGCATCGGCCTGGACGGCTGCGCCGCCGACACCCCGGCGCCGAGCCTGGACGAGCTGCTGGCGCGCGCTGACCAGGCGCTGTACCGGGCCAAGGCGCATGGCCGCAATTGTGTTGAACAGGCCGAGGCACAGCGCCAGGTGGTCTGACTCAACCGGCCAGCAAATCCCAGGACAGCTTGGCAATCAGTACGCACAGCAAAATCAGAAACAGCCCACGCACGAAACCTGCGCCCTTGCGCACCGCCAGCCAAGTGCCGGTCAATGCACCGAGGATGTTGCAGGCCGCCATGGGCAAGGCGATGGCATACAGTACGTTGCCCGACGGCACGAAGAACACCAGCGCCGCCAAGTTGGTGGCGATGTTCACCACTTTGGCCGAAGCCGAAGCGTGCAGGAAGTCCAGGGCAAAAAAACGAATGAACAGAAAGATCAGAAAGCTGCCGGTCCCTGGCCCGAACAGGCCATCGTAAAAACCAATGGCCCCACCGATCAACACCGCCAGGCATTGCTCCTTGCGGCCGATCTGCGTGGGCTTGTGCAACGTGCCGAAGTCCTTTTTGCAGAACGTGTAGATCGCCATCAGCACGATCATCACCAGCACGGCCGGGCGCATCACGCTGGGCGGCACCAGCGATACCGTGGCGGCGCCGGCAAACGACATGACAAAGGCACTGAGCGCCGCGGGCACGATCAGCCCCCAGTCCAATGTGACCTTGCGGATGAACGAGCGAGCCGCAAAGGCAGTGCCGCACACCGAGGCCAGTTTGTTGGTGCCCAGCAAGGCCGCCGGTTGCGCGGTGGGCAGCACGTTGAACAGCGCCGGGATCTGAATAAGCCCGCCACCGCCTACGGCGGCATCGATCAAACCGGCGGCAAAGGCGAACACAGAAAGTACAGCGATATCCATCATGACGCGGCTCCAGGCAGTAAGACAGGCTGCAAGGCTAATCAAAGTGCCGCGCTTGTGTTGAAATGCCACATTGCGAAAACTGCAATGAGGAGCAGGCAATGGCCTTGGACATGCTGCGGGAGATTCAGGCGTTCGTCAGTGTCGCCCACAAGCGCAGCTTCGTCGCTGCGGCACGCGCCCTAGGGCGTTCACCCAGCGCGGTAACCCGAGCGGTGCAAACGTTGGAGGACAACGCCGGCAGTAAACTGCTCAACCGCAACGCCAACGCGGTGACCCTGACCGAAGCTGGCGAGCGCCTGCTCCCCCATGCCGAGCGCTTGCTGGATGTGCAACGTGATGCAGTCGACGAGTTGGCCGCGCTAAGCGGTAGCGCCCAAGGCTGGATCCGTTTCGCCGTGCCGCAATTGCTCGGTGAGCATGTGCTGCCCCGGGTGCTCGCCGAGTTTTCCCAGCGTCATCCACAGGTGACCCTGGACGTGCAGTACAGCGATGCCGCCCTGGACCCGCTGCTGGACAAGTTCGACTTCGTGGTGCGCGGCGCCTTTCCGCAATCCAGCGAGCTGATCGGCTATCCGCTGTGGGGTTACCAACGCCATCTGTATGCAAGCCCGGCTTACCTGGCCAGCGCCGGCAACCCGCAACACCCAGAAGACCTGGAGCACCATGCACTGATTCTGCATACCGCCCCACGCATACTCAAAGCCTGGCATTTCTGCCGAGATGGCCAGATCACCAGCCTGCGCCCAACGCCACGGCTTCGGCTGGGTTCTGGCGATGCGGTGTACCACAGCACACTGGCCGGGGCCGGTATCGCCCGCCTTGCGGCCTGGGTGGGCGAAGCTCAGGTCAAAGCTGGCCGCCTGGTGCGGGTGTGCGCGCAATACCGCCTGACCTCAAGCACCGGCCAAGACCCTCAAATGCACGCGCTGTACCCGGCCGGCGAGTTGCCCGCGCGGGTTCGTGAGCTGCTGCAGGCCCTGCGCCGCGCCGGCCTGTCGGCCTAACGGCGACAGCTCAAAAGGACTGTTCAAATTCTGCTCAATTTAACAGAGCCCGCTTCCGGCTTGGCTTGCAGCATTTTATCCACAGACCTACCCACGTTTTTTGTGGACAGATTTCCCAGCGCAAAGAACGACTTATCGCACATGCAGCAACGCTGTATTGGCCAGCCTGACCAACTCGATCCACTCAAGCGTGCTGATCTCACCCGCCTGTTCCAATGCGCCCGCGCTGCGCAGTGCCTCGTCGTACGCGTTCTCATCGAGCGTGCCATCAGCGAGAAAACGGCTACGCCACTCCAGCATGGCTGAAGTGCCTTTCTTGCATTCCATGTGTGTTTCGACTCCAAGGCAAAAGTCCGGCCCGTCAACGTGGGCCCTAGGACGGCGGCGGGAGATTACACGAGCCATTCGCACTTGAGAATTACTTGCAGGTACCACTGATCAGTCATGGTGAATGAACGGGGCAGCCGGGGGCGCAGGCGGGTGGGCCCATCTGGCGAATCAGACGGGCCGCGAAGGAAGGAGTCGGGTGAAAGTCAGCTTGGCGGGATGGTGCCCAAAATACCTATCAGAATGGTCAGGAGCAGAAAACCACCCAGGAACAGCGTCAGCTTGCCCATCGGAACCTCTACAGTGTGATGCGGGGATGGGCCTATTGTCGGTCCATGGCTGATACGGTTACAGATGCAGGTTTATAGAAAAAAAGCGGATCAGATGCCAGTGATCAGCACAGCGGCGCGAGCCACCTCAACTCAATTGCTCCAGTTTTGCCAGCGGCAACCAACCGAACTCATCATCGTCATGGCGCCGACACCACATCCAGCCATTGAGCGAGCGCACCTTCTGCACCAGTTGCCCGGGGTCGGCATCCAGTTCATGGGCCGAGTAGTGATCAAGCGCCCTGCCTTTCTCCACACTGAACCGCTCGATCAATTGCGCCGGCACCCACCCCGGCTCCTGCCCAGGGCACGAACACAGGTACCAGTCCTGCCAGCCCGGCTCGCCTTCATAGCGCGGGCCGATATCCAGCAGCGTGCCCTTGGCAAAACGAATCGGCCTTGGGTATTCGCTGCGGTGGCGCTCGATCACGACGTAATGCATAGGGCCTCTCCTTGGCCAGGGGGAAATTATCGATCGTAGCAGAAGCGGTCTGACACGCTGCGACGGCATGGTTGTATCTTTATGTGTACAAACTGAGACCTGATACACAAGAACGTTTCCTACAGCTAAATCGGACATACCCTCGATACAGAGGTCCTCTTTACTGGCTTGCATCAACCCATACCTGTGGCCTTGCCAAGGAGATGCCCGATGCTTGCCCACCCCTCGACACCTTCAAGCCACCCAACACGCCGCATCCGCCACCTCCTCGCCTGTGCCCTTCTTTCCCTTGGCCTGATGGCGACTGCCGCCTGCTCGGCTGCGTCAGAACCGGCCCAGGCAACGGCCACCTCAGCGGAGCGCTTCGGCCCACTCAAGCACGTTGAAGCTGGCGTTCTCGATGTGGCCTATGTCGAGCAAGGCCCAGCCGATGGCCCTGTGGTCATCTTGCTGCATGGGTGGCCCTACGACATTCACAGTTTCGAGGCGGTGGCACCGAAGCTCGCCGCAAAAGGCTACCGCGTGCTCGTGCCGTACGTACGGGGCTATGGGCAGACCCGCTTCCTTTCAGCGCAGACCCTACGCAATGCCCAGCCCTCGGCCCTGGCCAGCGACGTCATCGCCTTCATGGACGCCCTCCACATCCAGCACGCCGTGCTCGCTGGTTTCGACTGGGGCGCCCGCACTGCCGACATCGTCTCGGCCCTGTGGCCCGAGCGGGTCAAAGCACTGGTGTCAGTCAGTGGCTACCTGATCAGCAGCCAGGAAGCCGCCAAGGCGCCGCTCCCCCCAGTGCCGAACTGCAATGGTGGTACCAATACTACTTCGCCACCGAGCGTGGCCAAGCCGGTTACGACAAGAACCGCCATGCGTTCGCCAAGCTGATCTGGCAGACCGCCTCACCCAAGTGAGCCTTCGATGACACCACCTTCGAGCGCAGTGCCAAGGCGCTGGACAACCCCGATCAGGTTGCCATCACCGTGCACAACTACCGCTGGCGCTTGGGGCTGGCACAAGGCGAGGCCCGCTACGCCCCACTGGAAGCGAAACTGGCCACCTTCCCCAGCATCAGTGTGCCGACCATTACCTTGGAAGGTGATGCCAACGGAGCACCGCACCCACCGGCAGAAAGCTATGCACAACGCTTCACCGGCAAGTACGCGTACCGCCTGATCAGTGGCGGCATTGGCCACAACCTGCCCCAAGAAGCCCCCGATGCGTTCGCTCAAGCAGTGATCGACGCGGACCACCTGTAGTCACCGACGTGTTTCCCGCGTCAGCAGCCCCTACTTCAGGGGCTGTAATTGCTACATAAGGTTTCACAACGTTCGGTGGCCCTGCTTTACACCGCTGCTGGCGACGGCGCGATCTAAATTGCTCGAAACCCTTGAGCCTGGGGCGTTGAGAACCTTATGCAGCACACGATTTGAAACGGTCAGATGCGAAGTTTGTAGGATCTTTACCCGTACATCGTAGGAGAAATCCAAGCAGTGGCATTTCCCTGTATGAAACATCAGTTTCATCGGCAAAATCGAGCTGCTACGGTCCCATTTTCCTACAACGGCACGGATGCCCACCGCATGAGAAAAGCATGGACCCGTTCGACGCCTCGGCCCTGAAACTGCAAAAAAACCTGCTCAACCTGCGACAATCGCGTGATCGATTTAGAAAGGAGGGCTATGACAAGGAAGCCGATGACCTTGAGAAGTCGATCGCGCGAATAGAGGCGGTGTTGAGCAAGATGGCGGGCACGGTCAAACCACCGACCTTGCAGTAGCCCCTGTTCAGCCAGCGGCCAGCGCATGAGTGATTTGTAGTGTCTGCGCGGGTAAGCTCTTTGCTCATGCCTTCATACAGGAATAGGGAAATGAGCGTTGACTGGCACGCAGGGCCGATCACCAGAAGCACCCCGCTGGACAAACACTACCGGAGCACGCAAAAAGTTCGACGGTTCCTGACGGATGAGTGCGGAAGCGCATTCAAGTTTGATCGCGCCTTCATGGCCTGGATCAAGAGCGGCGAGCCGTTGACGATCGGCGACGTGGCTGACGGGTGGATACGTACCCATCTTTGAATTTGGCGCGCTGAGGGTGAGGGGTTAACTCAAGCAGATGTGTTCGGTAACTTGCGGCAATACACCAATGCCAGGTGGCGTCTTCGTGGGCCATTTCTTCGGCCTGAGGCACAGCTGGGCGAGCCAAGTGCAGATGTCATTTCAAAGCGTGGAAGACGTTCGGCGGCTTTCAGAGGGGCTTGAGGTTATCCTGTTGCGTGAAACGGAATCCCCTATGATCATCGATTCTGAATCCGTGAATTGGCATCGGATCGATGTGATCGTGCGCACGGTGCATTCCGCCAAGGCTAACCAAGCCTAATGACCCGAACCGTATGCCCTTTACGCCTTTTGTCGTTCTCTGCTGGAAGCCCTAATGAACAAATTGATCCTGCCTGTCGCCATCTTCTTTAGCGTACTCATCGCTGGGAAAGCCTCCGAGCATTTCGGGCTGGAGGGCAGCTGGAAAATCGGCCTGCTCTGCGTTGTAGCGGCTGCCGTGCAGATCGCCGTGACCCGTTTCCAGCGCCTGCAACAGCAAAAAGTGCAACGCTGACCCTGCGACGGAACCGCCCTAGCCCGCCTTGGCGGGCTTTGTTTTGCCCGTTGAAATCAGAATCGATATCCCCGGTTCGCGAGAGCAAACAAAAGGGAATTGGCCTCACCATCAATCCAACTGTCTGCCTCAGCACCCGCACAGCCAGATGATCGCGGATCCATTTTGTACGTTCATTTCTCGAATGACGCCCACTGCTTTACGCAAATCAAAACAACGAAAGCGGGTAGTTAATGATTAGGCGGTTTTCATTGAAACTGGTATTAGTCCCCCACGCTCGACGCAGTGTCGAATTTCGCCATTTGACGTTCAGGTCTTTAAGCGCGCCAGACTGGAAAACATAAGCCAGTTCACTCTCCCTGCCCCACTCCTCGGCGTCATTCTCAGTACCCACATGGATACCGCTACCCTTGATGTACCGGTTCATAAGGGTCAGCCCGGGCACGCCCAGTGCCGTGAAATTATAATCATGTCGCAACTGCCAAGAGCGCTCATTAGCATTTTCGTAGCTAGAGTTAAAGCTGTCATTGGCCAGTGAGCCACCCGACGTGCCGTTGACTTTCATCCAACCGTCCTGACCAGAGACCTTTTGCAACCCGATATAAAATGTGTTTGCACCATACTTGGCGAAAAACAACCCAGACCCTGTACGGTTATCAAGATCTCCCGCCAGAGATCGCCCCTCATCCTTACCAGTGAACCATTGTAAATTGGCACCCAGCGTCCAGTCGCCAACGGATTGGCTATGGGTGAGCTGCACCATCTGCTGACTATAGATATCTTTCAACTCAGCCCCCCACACGCCGAGCATCGTCCGCTTGTCATTGAACGTATACTCGCCACCCAGGAAGTTGAACCGATCAGAGGTGACGCCCGGTTTCTGCGCGAGGAACATATCCTCCATGCTGGCATCATTTCGCGGGCTGTTAGCACGGAATTGCCCGCCGTAGAGGGTAACATTTTCGATTTCTCGAGAAGTAATCTGTGCACCGCGGAACGTCTGGGGTAACGACCGGCCGTCATCTGAACGCAAGATTGGCAGCGTAGGCATCCATTCGCCGACCTTGAGCTCTGTAGAAGAGAACCGCGCTTTACCTGCAATTGCCAAACGCCCGTAATCATCGGCCGCGCGGCCATCATCATGAATGGGCAGCAATTGTGTTCCTCGGGTGCCACGCCCACTGTCTAACTTCACGGCGAACAGCCCCAGGGCGTCAACGCCAAAGCCCACCGGCCCTTGGGTGAAGCCCGACTTATAACTCATGATAAAAGCTTGACTCCACTCTTCTGCTTTGCCTTGAGTGGCAGCGTCGCTGACAAAGTTACGATTAATGTAAAAATTACGTAGTGCCAGCGCAGCAGTTGATTCCCCTATGAATCCAGCCTCGGTTGCCTGCACGCAGACTGCCGTACTGAGAAACGGCAGAACAAAAAACATCTTTGCGTTATTGTAAATATATTCGGATGCGCGGATTTTCATTTCTTATTATTTCCATCACAGACATTCAATATAAACGCAGCTTGTCACGCCGAGTATTCATTCAACGAGGTTTTGTACAACGCTTTCTATTATTTGACGCCCCCTTTAAGCAGAGGGTTCTTCCGTTTCAATGAATAGCGCAAGCCTGCATAATCTCAGGCTTATTGCCGCGCCTCCGTGGCGCAGCGCGTGGCTGAGCGCTGGCGCGCTATTGTTGCGACATCCAGCAGACGGCGACGGCCGAGCCCCTCAATTCGTGAGCGCAAGCCAAACTCCCAGTACCCTCTATAAAGTCGAAAAATGAGCACGCCAAAGACAAAGCGCATGGCACTTGGCGAGGCGCGCCCAGAAGAGGAAAACGATCAAGCACTACCTGCAGTGTCGCTGCAGGTCAGCAAATCTCAACCCGCGCTGGAAGGTGTCTTGCAGCGGGTGTATTCCAGTTGGTAAAGCGTGGTGGCGAGCTGCTGCTCAGGGTCGTCCAGCAGGTTGCTCAACTCCGCGACCAGTCGCTCTCTGATATGCCCGACATAGTCAGCGGCGCAACCTTCGATCATGATGATCCAGGATGGAATTTCAGTGCCCTCTGATCGGGCCTTCTTCTCCGCAGTCTCAACCTTGCTGACGGCTTCATCAGCGGTGCAGAAGTGGACACCGGTGATCCCTTGTGCGTCGACCAGCGGGGGCAACATTCGATCGCGCAATGCTTGCAGAACGTCCGTGTAGCGCTCGACGGCGACATTGAAGCGCAGGGTCACCAAATAAGCGCCATTACCCACACCGGCCGTGTAATGAACGTCGCAAATTGATCGGGCGACATTACGGTATGACTGCACGACTTTCTGTGTCCATGGCGTCGGCGCATTTAGGCGAGCCAGATAATCTGGCCCCCCCAGCACCTCGACAGAATCAGCCTCGTACAGATTGAAATAGGCAGGCCCAGCATCGAGCGCGATGTATCGTCGCCCCCGCTGAAATCCCGGAATCGCCGCGCGCTCTGGCATGTGTTCACGGTTATGCCATTCGTAGAACTCATCCCGCGCGTCGGGCATAAGATCATGCCAAATTGCAACCACGCCTGTTCCTGCAAAGCTCATGTCTTATTCTCCGGCATTAATCAACATTTGGATGACGGCCCGCAACCCAGGCAGCTCCCATTTCCGCTACATACGGCACTACCGCCTGAGACTGTTCGCCCAGCCCTGTGCCCCCTACGCGCATGACGTCACCCGCCTTGAGAAACACATTTGGTTTCTGTCCAAGCCCAACACCTGGTGGTGTCCCGGTGATAATCACATCACCCGGCATGAGCGGCATGAAACGGCTCAGGTAAGAAACGATGTGCGCGACACTGAAAATCATGGTCCGAGTGTTACCGTTCTGATAACGCTTGCCGTTCACTTCCAGCCAGAGGTCGAGGTTCTGCGGATCGGCGATTTCATCGCGAGTCACCAACCAAGGGCCAAGTGGCGCGAAGGAAAAGCTGCTCTTACCCTTGGTCCATTGCCCTTCGTACTCAAGCTGATAGGCGCGTTCGGAGACATCGTTAGCCAGGCAGTATCCGGCGATATGATCCAGCGCCTTGCTTTCTTCTACGTGCCAGGCGGGTGAACCAATCACGATGGCCAGTTCAACTTCCCAGTCGAGCTTCTTCGCATCACCCGGCAGAATCACAGGGTCGTTTGCACCGCTGATAGAGCCTGTGTGTTTATTGAATACAACAGGCTGGCTCGGAATAGGCGTGTTGGTCTCGGCGGCGTGGTCAGAATAATTGAGGCCGATGCAGATCAGGTTCGGCACACTGCCCACACACGGCCCCAGACGCGATCCAGCAGGCGCGAACGGCAGACGCTCAATGTCGACACCGCGCAGCTTCTCGATGCTGGACGGCGACAGCGCCGCTGCATCGATGTCATCGACAATGCCAGTGAGATCCCTGACCTGTCCTTGAGCATCCAAAATTCCAGGCAGTTCTTGTCCAGGCAAACCGAAACGAACCAAGCGCATACGTTACTCCTCAAGCGTTGAAAAAAAGACAGACAGTGAACCTGCCTCGCCGAACTGGATGTCCAGCGGCTGGTGAGTGGGAACTTCGAGTACCCCTGCATAGGAGCCGGTGATCACGACCTGACCCGCTTGCAGATCAATGCCCCGTGCAGAAAGAAAATTTGCAAGCCAGACGATCGGTGCGACGGGGTCATGATCCGGGTGAGTGCCGGCAACGCTCACAGGCTCGCCACCCGGATGACTAAGCGTTACATCAAGGTGAGTGGGCAAATTGTTCGAGGTTAGTGAAACGGCACGTGCCCCCAGGACTAGCCCCTGGTTGAACAACCCGTCAGCCAGCAACTGCTCAAACGTAACTTTTTGCGGATCGGTGTACCGACTGTCGATCACCTCCAGCGCAAGGTGTACCTGGCTGATAGAGCGCGTTATGTCGTCGGCCGTGTAAGGCGCCGCGCGGGCAGGAAGGCCGGCCCCTAACACGCATGCAAGCTCAGGTTCGATTCGCACCTTGGAAGTTGCGGAGCCCAGGGAGTATTGGTCGCAGCTCACGATGCTATCGGTGTAGATAGGCGCGACTATCCACTTGCCGGGCTTGGGCAATGCGCATTTCCATCCGCCCACTTTTTTCCCGGCCAGCACACCGACATGCTGCTGTATCTCGAAGCCTTGCTCTAGGCTCAGTGAAATCTCATTGCATGGCAGGGCATCTAATTTATTACCCGTTTGGCGTGCGTTCACGAGGTGCGCGGCGGCTTGCAGAAGGATGGATTCAGGCGCATCGGCTGATTGACTGAACTTATCCATGCACTTCATCCCTGCACACTGGATTGCCGAGGCCATACCGTACCGAGCTTGTTCGCAGCATCCTCGAGCAATGCATGCAAATCCTCGTAGCGGTCTGGATGCATGCGCAACACCGGACCGGCGATACTCATGGTCCCGACCACAATTCCAGATGGAATGAGCCTCACCGGAACCGCGATTGCCCACACGCCGGCCTCAGCCTCTTCCACAACGAGTCCGTAGCCCCGTGCTCTGGTCGCCGCCAAGTCGGAAAGTAAGCGTTCGACAGTATTGATAGCCCGAGGACCCTTGCCTGTACCCTGGTCTTTGCCCAAACCGTCGCGGATAGCAATCTCGACAGCTTGCTCGTCAGGCATAGATGCAAGCCAGGCTTTGCCATTAGCGGTGGTGTACAGATTGATAGGCTGATCCATGGCGGGCGAGTACATCAACCCAGGTGCAGCGCCTTGAGCCGAGGCCAGCCAGGACAAACCGCCCTCGCATACGACCGTTAGGCGTACCAGCTCATGGGATAAAGACGCTACATTCTCAATGATCGGCTGAACAAGCTCCGGCAAGCCGATGCCGTTCAGATAACGCTGCCCCAAAAGCGCCAATTTGAGTGTCAGACGGTATTGGGATGTCGCCTCATCCTGCTCGGCCCACCCTTGCTCCACCAATTGTGCAAGCACACGGTGCGCAGGCCCCTTTTCCATCCCCAATTCACCTGCAATATCGGACATTCGCATCCAGCGGGCCTCACGAGCCAGCAGCTCGATAGCCTCAAGGCAACGATCAACAGCACCTTTAACGACTCTCATGGAATTATTCTCAGCTGGTTTTGAGCAGCGCCGACGAAAATGTCACGCCGTTCTATCTGGAACACAGTTACAATAGTAATCATCACGCGATCGTCAAGTCAACGCAAATACGTTCAGTCGCTTGCCCCCTCCCCAACTGCTTATCTATACCCGACTCACTAGAAGTACAGCGATGAGGCTGCATTCACGCTGGCGGGCCTTCCACTCCCTCAAACCATGAATGGCTCGCGAACAGCCGGCCTAAGGGCGGCCGACTCATGAACCTGAACCGTGCCAGCACGCTTGACAAAGGCAATGCTCGGGAACAACATTACAAATGGAACGACGTTACAATAACAAAATTACGGTACCGGAGACACTTCATGAGCCATGGCATCCCGAGCGATCCACACCCCAAGCGTCAGTCAAGGAAGGCCGCAGCTAGCGGCTGGATCGGCTCGGCGTTGGAGTACTACGACTTTTTCATTTATGCGACTGCCGCTGCCCTGCTTTTCCCGCAACTGTTTTTTCCAACGGACGATCCAACCGTAGGAATCATCGTTTCACTCGCTAGCTTCGGCGTTGGGTATATCGCACGACCTATAGGAGCAGTGGTGCTAGGGCACTTGGGTGACCGCCATGGCCGCAAGACAGTATTGGTCTACTGCATGTTCTTGATGGGCTTCTCGACCATGTGCATTGGCTTACTCCCGACCTACCAGCAGATCGGCGTGTGGGCTCCCGCAATACTGATTATCTTGCGTCTGATCCAAGGGTTCGCGGTTGCCGGTGAAGTGTCTTGCGCAAGCTCTATGACCATGGAGCATGCACCTGACGGGCGCCGTGGTTACTTCGCAAGCTTTACCCTTCAAGGCGTGCAAGCTGGGCAACTGCTCGCGGCGGGGGTTTTCCTGCCACTCGCCCAATTCATGCCTGCGGATGAGTTTGCGTCATGGGGCTGGCGAATTCCCTTCTTGCTCAGCGCTGTGGTGCTTGTGGTCGGATGGATCATCCGCCGCGAAGTACATGAGGCCCCAGTCTTCGCTGAGGCGCGAGCACAGGACAAACCTCGTAAATTGCCAGTAGTCGAGGTACTCACCGAAAGCTGGAAGGATGTGTTGCGCGTCATCTGCATGGCACTCTCTGCAGTACTTGCAATCCTCGCCTCCGTGTTCGGCGCCACCTATGCAGTCCAGCCTGCTTACGGTATTGGTTTTCCCTCCGGCTTGTTCATGTGGATTCCTGTCCTGGGCAATTTGTGCGCTGTGATACTTATCCCATTCGTCGGTAAACTCTCTGACAGAATTGGCCGTCGCCCCCCGGTGATCGTGGGCGTGCTCTGCGGCGGTCTCTTGTCGTTTGGGTACCTCTATGCAATCAGCATCCACAATCTCTGGCTGTCTCTGATTCTCTCGCTTCTCATGTGGGGCGTGGCCTACCAAGGTTTCAATGGTGTTTTCCCAAGCATGTTCCCTGAGTTGTTCCGCACACGGGTACGCGTCACTGGTATGGCCATCGGTCAAAACATCGGCGTGGCATGCACTGCATTTCTGCCAGCCCTGTTCGTATCGGTTGCGCCGCCTGGCACCGAAAATATCCCTCTGAAAATTGGAGCGCTGACTTTCGGTATCTGTGCCATCTGCGCCATTGCGGCGTTTACTACCCGCGAAACGTTCCGTATTCGCCTGAGCGAACTGGGTGACCCCGACGCTGTGCCAATGTCGAAGGAGGAGTACGAACTGCTGCGGGAAAAATCCAATCCCAGATCGAGCACTAGCACCCCGAATCAAGCGCTCAAAAATCAACTCCAGTGATGCCCGACTGACAACCAGACTCATCACTCTCAACGTGTTGCGCAGTTGCTCTGCGCAGCACGTTAAGCACCCCGGCGATAAACGTGTGCGCCGCCAGCAAGAAAGTCCAACAGCTGCGAGCTGGCAATTGGCGTGCCCCCGTCAACTACAGTAGGTTCACATGCATCCACTCATCACCGGCAAAACGCGCATCTATGGATTGATAGGTGATCCGCTCAAGAGCGCCAAATCGCCAATGCTGCTGAATAGGCTATTCGCCGAAGCACAGTCTGACGCCGTCTGCATTCCATTGGAGGTCGGTACGCAGGGCCTGGCCGAGTTCGTAAAAGGCGCGCGCACAATCCGCAACCTCGCCGGACTACTGGTCACCATGCCGCACAAGCAAACCATGCTTGAAGTCGTAGACATTCTTCACCCTACCGCGCGCCAGATCGGCGCAATCAATGTGGTTCGCTGCGACAAGGACGGTCGCTGGGAGGGAGCCGTGTTCGATGGGCTCGGCTGCGTACTGGGCATGCAGCGTCAGGGTGTTTCTCTACACGGGAAATCAGTTCTCCTGGTCGGAGCAGGGGGCTCGGGAAGGGCCATCGCTTTCGCCGTTGCCGCTGCTGGCGCCCGCTCACTGACCATTTCAGATTTGGATCCGCTCCGCGCCGCTGACTTGGCGCAAATCGCTGGCAAAGAAGGGGCGTGCAACGTACAAGCAGGGCCTCCAGATCCTACAGGTCATGACATCGTTATCAATGCTACCCCGCTTGGCATGAACCCTGATGATCCGATGCCAATAGAAGCAACGCTGCTGAACCCAGCCACGGTGGTGGTCGACATCATCACTCGAGCCGAGCCGACCGCTTTATTAATTGAGGCACAAACACGCGGATGCAAAACCCTTGACGGCCAGCCCATGCACGTAGGCCAGGCCTTGCTGGCTCTTAGTTTCTTGGGTTTTGAAGACATCGAGCGCCGTTACTCGACGGGATTGTAGCCTCCCATACCCCTCCCCTGACTGCCAGCCCTCACCCTCTTCATCACTCCAATCAGAACATTCTACGATGCGCATGCTTTCGGCATGCGCGCACCCCTCACGCCGACTGCTATTGCTCCACAGCGCCGGCACAGCGCTCAGCGCCCTACCAAAACGTAACTTACTTCCGTTCATAACAGGGTCGTGATAGGCTGTTTTGCAACCTCAAAAATGTCGCTTGCGCGCTATTCTTTCGCGGTTCGATCCGTAACCTCCATGGCACCGCAGGTTTGTCAAACATACTTATTTATAAAGGTGGATGTTTGAAAGTCGTTCTCCTAGAAGTCAGCCACTGGCACACCCCGCTCTATCTCGATGCGCTTGAGCGCTTGCCTGATGTAACGGTCACGGCGGTGTCCGACGCAACGGGGTCGCGGGGTCCCGCTCTCGCCCAGCGTTTCGGAGCGCAACTTTACGATCACTGGGAAACCCTGCTGGAAAACGAGGAAGCTGATTTTGCCTTCGCCTTTGGCCCGCATGATGAGCTGTATGCCATGGGCGAGGCATTGATCGAGCAAAAGGTCCCCTTCGCGATGGAAAAGCCTTGCGGGCTAACCCAGCATGAGGTGCTGGACCTTTACCAACGCACCGAAGCCAACGGTCTGTTCGTGGCGGTGCCGTTGATATGGAGGCACAGTGAATTACTGAACCGCCTAAAACAAGAAGCCAGGCAGAGTGAAGCCAAGTGGAGAACCCTGGCGTTTCGATTCAACGCTGGCCCGCCTGGACGCTACCTGGCTAACAGTTGCTCTTGGATGCTTGAGCCAAAACGATCGGGGGGCGGATGCACGATCAATCTCGCCCCTCATTTCGTCGATCTGGTTGAGGAAATCTCCGGAGAGGCGATTCGCAGCGTGTCGGCAGTGATGTATCGCGATTCGTTACTGACAGCAGTAGAGATCGGCTCGTTGATGACTTTGGTGACCGAGAGTGGCTGCATCTGCACTATCGAAACGGGGTACAATTATCCCGCCAATACACCCGAGCAGCGGGAGTATTCATTTTCAATGTCAACTGATCAGTTCTATGCGCGCTCTACCGCTGACGGCTTGCGACTGGTCGACGCGTCCGGGCAGGCAAGTGACCTGCACATGAGCTTGAACTCTGACGTGTATTACGACAACTTCGTAACCGACATCCTCGCGCCTGACCGAGACGTTGCTTATACAGGCGCCAGGTTAGCAACCATGCACCGCGTCATGCGCATCATCGAGGCGGCCTATGAGTCAGATCGCCTGGGTGGCGCCCCCATCACCCTATAATGCCCTGACGCGAAACAAAGGACTAAAAATTGTCACATATAGGCCGCTACTTCAATACTCTGGAACTGCTCCTTTCCCATCCAGGCGGCCTCGCCCTGTCTGAAATCAGTGAACAGACTCAAGTGGCGATGGCCACGGCTCACCGTATATTGAGCGCCCTGCGGGAAAGAGGCTACGTTTACCAGGACGAGCAGGACCATTACTGCCTGACGCTGAAAATCCCCAGCATGGGCGTGAACTACATCACTGAAACTGGGTTTGCCAGGATCATGCAACCTTTGCTCAACGAACTAGCCAGCGAAACCGGCGAGCATGTTCGCCTGGCGGAAGTTGCAGAGGATCATCTGACTTGGGTATTGCAGGCCACGAAAAATAACAGGGGCCTTCAATACCGCCGCGCCCTAGACGAAAAAATCATTCCCCATACCACTGCGGCAGGCAAAGCATGGCTCTCCACTATGCGTGATGAGCGCGCCATGCGCATTCTCGCCGCCTGGGATATCGAGAATAGCCGAGAATATGCAGGGCCCAACGCACGCGTTTCGATTCGCGACATTTTTGATGACATCGCACTGATTCGCAAAGAGGGGCATGCGGTAGTACGAGAAGAAGGCGAAGTGGGCGTGTGCGTCGTGGCAGTGCCTGTATTCGACCCCTCACGATCAAGCAACTCAGCCCCGGTGGCAACTCTTAGCATCGCCGGCCCCATTGCACGCATGCGCGAGGAAACCTTGGATGCTCATATTGAACACTTGAAACGTTCGGCCACCAGGGTGGGAGAGTGCTGGTCTCTGTGGACATCTGTCAGCGGGGGAGACTCGTAAGCTGCGCGCTAATGCTCTAACTTGCACCTGGGCCCATTGCGGGCCTCAGGGCTACTGGGGCGACGAGCGATAGAAAGGCAACTACCGAATGTTCCACCCCTTCTCACGCAGATCCTGCACACCTTTGTTCAGTTCATATAAGGCGTTTTCTTCGCGGATGATTTCGAGCACGCAGTTTTCAATACCGCAGGTCGCGTGAACGGCTTCACCCAATCCGATGAAGTCTACCACTCCGGTACCAACTGGATCATGCCCCCACACATCCGTGCCGGTGTCGGACACATGCACAAAGTCGATAGCACTCTGGTAGGCCAGCAAACTCGCTACTGGGTCCTCACCTATGTAAGCAGCGTTGGCGATGTCATAAACGACTCTGACGACATCATCATTGACAGTATCAACAACCTCAGCCAACTCCCGCATCGTAGGTGTGAAGCAATACGGGGTATTTTCTAGCAGCAAGCGCACACCAGCCTGTTTCGCCAGCGGCGTCAGAGCCGCCAGGCTCTCGTACATCCAATCATAAGTCTTTTCGAGCGGTGGAGAAATCATCGGGCGCCGCGTGCCAGGAGATATCACCACCTCCTGGGTACCCCAAGCGACAGCCAGGTCAATCACCGCCTTAATGTGATCAATGCTCTTCTGACGCATGTTGGCGGCGGGACTTGCCAAGTTGACGTCATAGCCGCCGGCATTGAGCGACCTGATCTTGGCATCGTACTGACGTAGACGCACGCTTGCAGCAGAACGCTCTGCAGTCGACATTTCCACCGGCCAGCAATGTGGCGAACTTACGGGCACCTCGAACACACGGTGCCCATGCTCAGAGAGCTGCGCAATTGCATCGATTGCCGTGGATGACCACAGATAAGAAAACGTGCTGATGATCATATCGAAACATCCTTTCAGTTGAGTATTCACCGGAGTGAAACGGGCCATTCATATTATGAATTTTGTAGGCTGACCACTATCGCTTGCAGCAAGACGCGACCATGGATGCAGATAAATGGCGACAGCCAATGCGCTGCTAAGGAAATCCTGATGATGAAAAAAACATAACGTAATCGAATTCCATTGTCAATTTGGTTGCAAAGTCACACTTGGTTTTGTAGGTTAGGGCTCCCACCTACAACAAAATCTATGTGTGAGGGTTGTTAAATGAGAGCTTTGGTGAGTGGCGGTAGTAGCGGCATCGGTGCTTCGGTATGCCTCAGGATCGCGGAGGCTGCGCTTGCCCGGGGCTCGCAGCCGAAAATTGCCGTTTGTGGGCAAGCCCCAAACTCAACCCAGGATGAAATCGTTCGAAAAATCATAGCCATGGGTGGCGTCGCGATATCATTGTCTGGTGATCTCGGCGATCCTGCAGTGCCTGACCAACTGGTAGCAGCTGCAGTGGCCGAATTCGGCGGGCTTGACACGCTGGTTGCGAATGCCGGCGTCGCCAGCCCCGGCGCGATCTGCAATTTGTCCATTGAGGATTGGGACGACATGTTCGCCGTCAATCTTCGCGGCGCCTGGTTGCTTGCCAAAGCAAGCTACCCGCATCTTCGCGAAAGCCGAGGCTCAGCGTGCTTTACCTCGTCGATGTCTGGCCAGCTTCCGCACGCCGGCTCTGGCGCCTACAGCCCCACCAAGGCAGCATTAACAATGCTGGCGCAAACTCTCGCCCTGGAGTGGGCACCTGAAGGCATTCGGGTCAATATCGTGTCCCCAGGCATGACACATACACCCATGTCTGAAAAAATGTACGCTGATCCGCAGATCAAGAAAGCACGAGAAGCGATCATCCCACTGGCCAGAATCGGCGAACCGCTAGACATCGCAAACGTGATCGAATTTCTCATTAGCCCGCTAGCGGGCTATGTCACGGGACAGGATATCTGTGTCGATGGCGGATTCTCCAAATCGATCCTTAGCCATATTCCAGGTCGACCAAGCTCCAAATGATTATCACGGCTGGGGATTGAGCCTATACAGAAAGACTTAAATCCAAACCCTCTACAAGACACTAAAATGGGGCCGTGCGACCTTGCATTGTGTCGTGCGGCTTCGACCGAAGCTGTATCCTCGCGAGCTTCTATTCGCACCTACCTGCGCCTTGGCCATTTAAACCCCTCCCCTAAAACTCAAGCCCGCCGACCTACTCGGGCGAGGCGAACTTAGCATCGATGGCGACAATATCTACAAGCAGCTGATCTGCGGCGCAGCAGTGGGCTGGATGGTGGTCGGCAAACAAAGCATCAACCCACCGACGAGGGGCGATGGGGTCAGCACCTCTGAGCTATCGGCCAGGCCGAGGGCGAGCTACAAAACGAGCTCATCGACTCGCTGAAACGGTCACCTACTACCGACACAAGCGCACCAGCAAGCGCAGGAAGAACCCCGGCAAGGAATGAATCAGCTATTTCTTCCTGAACAAGTCAGCTAAGCCGAGACCCTTAGGCAGCGATCTGAGCTTGGCTTGACTGAAGTGAGGCGAACTCGAAGCGAAGGCGAGCAGCTAAGGACCTAGCATGTTGGGGCCGAGGTAGGCAGTTGCGCGACATCTTCGAGAAGGCGCCAATCGACGGGCTCAGAACTACGGACGTATCGGAAGCGCTTCCGAAATAAAGTGCCCATGGGTAGTTTTTCTACGCCCCAAAAACGCAAAAAGCCCTGAATAATCAGGGCTTTGAATATGGCGGAAGCGTAGAGATTCGAACTCTAGGATAGTTGCCCATCGACGGTTTTCAAGACCGTTGCCTTAAACCACTCGGCCACGCTTCCAGCTCGTTTTGCGGCCGCCATAATACCGTAATGAAACACGCTGTCAAACTCTCTGTGTCGCGGGTTGCAGGACGTCTGATAGACTCCTAGCATCTGAACGTCTGAAACCACAGGTTTACCAAGGAGCCTCGCCATGCGCGAACAGGATTACGCCGTACACCACGGCCAGCAGGTCGAGCAGCAGGAGATCAGCAAAGTCCTGCGCAACACGTACAGCCTGCTGGCACTCACCCTCGCCTTCAGCGGTGTCATGGCCTTTGTGGCCCAGCAGATGCGCGTCGGCTACCCGAACGTGTTCGTGGTGCTGATCGGCTTCTACGGGTTGTTCTTCCTCACCAACAAACTGCGTGATTCGGCCTGGGGCCTGGTGTCCACCTTTGCCCTCACTGGCTTCATGGGCTTCATCCTCGGCCCTATCCTCAACCGTTACCTGGGCATGGCCGGTGGCGCTGAAGTGGTCAGCTCGGCATTCGCCATGACCGCACTGGTGTTCGGTGGCCTGTCGGCCTATGTGCTGATCACCCGCAAGGACATGAGCTTCCTCAGCGGCTTCATCACGGCAGGCTTCTTCGTGCTGCTGGGTGCAGTGGTTGCCAGCTTCTTCTTCCAGATCAGCGGCCTGCAATTGGCGATCAGCGCTGGCTTCGTGCTGTTCTCGTCGGTCTGCATTCTGTTCCAGACCAGCGCGATCATCCATGGCGGCGAGCGCAACTACATCATGGCGACCATCAGCCTGTATGTATCGATCTACAATCTGTTCGTCAGCCTCCTGCAGCTGTTCGGCATCATGGGCCGCGACGACTGATATCGCGCCTCATTAAAAAGCCCGCTTCGGCGGGCTTTTTTGTGCGCCAAAGACTGACTTAAAAGTCAGCTTATTGAGCGAACAGACACCGATCATGCCGCCATCGTGCTTGCCCCTACCCCAATTGCGCTTCAGCCCGTAGAATGCGCTCCTTTTTTCTTCCGGGGCGGCTTTCTGCAATGAGCTCACACGAACACAGCCCAGGCGCATCGGCGCCTGCCAATGAACTGGTGCTGGGTCTTGAGGACAAGCCACGGCTGCTGATCGGCCTGCTGGCGGCGCTGCAGCACCTGCTGGCGATCATCGTGCCGATCGTGACACCGGGCCTGCTGATTTGTCAGGCATTGGGTGTTTCGGCGCGGGACACCAACCTGATCGTATCCATGTCGCTGGTGATCTCCGGCATCGCCACCTTCGTCCAGTGCAAGCGCTTCGGGCCGTTTGGCGCGGGGTTGCTGATTGTTCAGGGCACCAGCTTCAACTTCGTCGGGCCGTTGATTGCTGGCGGCGCGCTGATGGTCAAGCAAGGCACGCCGGTAGAAGGCGTAATGGCGGCCATTTTTGGCGTGGTGATCGCAGGCTCCTTCGTGGAGATGGGCGTGTCGCGTATCCTGCCGTTCGTCAAACGCCTGATCACGCCACTGGTGACCGGCATCGTCGTGCTGATGATTGGCCTGACCCTGATCAAGGTCGGCCTGATCAGCATGGGCGGCGGCTTTGGCGCGATGGCCAACGGCACCTTCGCCAATGGCGAAAACCTGCTGCTGTCGGGCGTGGTGCTGGCGATCATCGTCATTCTCAACCGCATCCCGGTGGTATGGATGCGCAGCTGCGCTATCGTCATCGCCTTGGCGGTGGGCTATGCGCTGGCCGGCTACCTGGGCCGCCTGGACTTCACCGGCATGCACGAGGCTGCGCTGTTCCAGGTGCCCACACCGCTGCACTTTGGCCTCAGCTTCTCGTGGGCGCTGTTCATTCCGATGCTGGTGATCTACCTGGTGACATCGCTGGAAGCCATTGGTGACGTTACCGCCACCAGCAAGGTCTCGCGCCAACCGGTCGAAGGCCCGGTGTGGATGCAGCGGATCAAAGGCGGCGTGCTGGTCAACGGCGCCAACTCGCTGCTGGCCGGCTTGTTCAACACCTTCCCCAGCTCAATCTTCGCCCAGAACAACGGCGTTATTCAGCTGACCGGCATCGCCAGCCGCCATATCGGCATCTGGATCGCTGTGATGCTGGTGCTGTTGGGCCTGTTCCCGACGGTTGCTGGAGTGATCCAGGCGGTACCGGAGCCGGTACTGGGTGGCGCGGCCATGGTGATGTTCGGCGCGGTAGCGGCCTCGGGTATCAACATCCTGGCCAGCACGCAGCTGGACCGTCGCGCCCTGCTGATCATTGCTGTGTCGCTGGCCTTGGGCCTGGGCGTGGCCCAAGTGCCTGAGTTCCTGGCCCACATGCCGGCGGCAATCCGCAATGTGCTGGAGTCGGGCGTCGCCACCGGCGGTATCTGCGCCCTGGTGCTGAACTGGTTCCTGCCAGAGAGCAAAGAGCGCGCCTGACCCTTCAGCGCCTCGCTGAAAAGCCCAGCCCCTCTGCACAAGGCCACGAGGTCCTTGTATGAGCGGGGTTGGGCTTTTTTGCTTTATCATGGCGGCATTCCTTTGCATGAGTTGTCCATGAAATTCGCTATCGCGGTTTTTTCCCCGGCCCATGCGCCCTCCTCGCGCCGCGCCCTGCGCTTTGCCGAGGCGGTGCTGGCCGGCGGGCATGAGATTGCCCGGTTGTTCTTCTATCAGGACGGGGTACACAGTGCCTCGGCCAACGTGGTCACGCCCCAGGATGAGCTGGATGTCGCCGCCCAATGGCGCACCTTCATCGACCACCACCAGCTGGACGCGGTGGTGTGCATTGCCGCTGCATTGCGCCGTGGCGTGCTCGACGAGGCCGAAGCCAGCCGCTATCAACGGCCAGCCGCGAACCTGCCCAAGCCCTGGGAGCTGTCCGGGCTCGGCCAACTGCACGAGGCGGCGCAGAGTGCCGATCGGCTGATCTGCTTCGGAGGCGATTGAAATGGCCAAGTCATTGTTGATCATCAGCCGCCAGGCACCCTGGAACGGCCCATCGGCCCGTGAGGCGCTGGACATCGCACTGGCCGGTGGCGCGTTCGACCTGCCGCTGGGCATGCTGTTCCTGGACGATGGCGTGTTCCAGCTCGCCCCGGGCCAGCAACCTTCAACTTTGCAACAGAAGAACCTGGCGGCCAACCTGCAGGCCTTGCCGATGTTCGGCGTAGAAGCGCTCTTCGCCTGCAGCCATAGCCTGCGCCAGCGCGGCCTTGCCGCCGACACCCTGGCGCTACCGGTGCAGGTGTTGGACGACGCGGCACTGACCGCATTGATCGCCCGTTTTGACCAGGTGGTAACGCTGTGATGACAACCCTGCATGTAATTGCCCACTCGCCCTTCGGCGACGACCGCCTGGCCAGTTGCCTGCGCCTGCTCGGTGCCGACGATGCACTGCTGCTGTGCGGTGATGCGGTCTATGCACTGCACGCCGGCAGCGAGCCCCAGCAGCTGCTGCAAGCCGCCGCGCTCGATCAGCGCTTGTTCGCCCTCGACGAAGACCTGCACGCCCGCGCGGTTGCCAACGACCTGGCCACGCCTGTGGACTACGCTGCATTCGTCGAGCTGTCGCTGCATTACGACAAGGTCAACAGCTGGCTATGAGTACGCTGAACGTTGGCGATCAAACGATTGCCCTGGACAAGGACGGCTTCCTGGTCGACCTGCACGACTGGTCCCCTGCCGTCGCCGATGCCCTCGCCACACGTGAAGGCATCCCGCTGACCGCTGACCACTGGGAAATCCTCGAGCTGCTGCGCCAGTTCTACCAGGAATTCCAGCTTTCGCCGGCCACACGCCCGCTGATCAAGTACACCGCGCTGAAGCTGGGCCCTGAAAAGGGCAACAGCCCGCACCTGAACCGCCTGTTCAACGGCACTCCTGCCAAACTTGCCGCCAAGCTGGCGGGCCTGCCCAAGCCGACCAACTGCATATGATCGAACCACGCCCGCTCACCCTGGAAACACCCGCCGAACACCCGTTCGCTGAATTCGTGCGCATCCTTGGCAAAGGCAAGCGCGGCGCGCGCGGCCTGACCCGCGAAGAAGCCCGCGCGGCCATGACCTTGCTGCTGGAAGACAAAGTCGAGGACACCCAGCTCGGCGCCTTCCTCATGCTGCTGCGGCACAAGGAAGAAAGCGCCGATGAACTGGCCGGTTTCACCGAGGCCCTGCGCGCGCACTTGCAAGCGCCGCACATTGCCGTGGACCTGGACTGGCCCACGTACGCGGGCAAGAAGCGCCACCTGCCCTGGTACCTGCTGGCGGCCAAGTGCCTGGCCAACAACGGGGTGCGCATCCTGATGCATGGCGGCGGCGCCCACACCGCCGGGCGCATGTTCACTGAACAACTGCTCGAACAGCTGCAGATTCCGCTGTGCCGCGACTGGGCGGCTGTCAGCACCGCGCTCGACCAGCAGCGGCTGGCGTTTTTCCCGCTGCAGGACTGGGCACCCCAGTTGCAACGCATGATTGACCTGCGCAACACCTTGGGCCTGCGCTCGCCAATTCACTCCTTGGCTCGGGTACTGAACCCGCTGGGTGCGCGCTGCGGCCTGCAGAGCATCTTCCACCCTGGCTACCAGGCGGTGCACCGTGAAGCTAGCCGCCTGCTCGGCGACCATGCCGTGGTGATCAAGGGCGATGGCGGCGAGATCGAGGTCAATCCCGATGTCATCAGCCATCTCTATGGCACTACAGCGGGCGAGGCCTGGGATGAAGAGTGGCCAGCCCTGAGCGAACGCCGCCATGTCAAACCACCGAGCCTGCAGCCGCAGCAACTGCTCGCCGTGTGGCAGGACGAAGCCGAAGACAGCTACGGCGAAATGGCCGTGGTCGCCACCATGGCCCTGGCCTTGCGCGGGCTGGGGCAGAACCGTGACGACGCCTTCGCCACAGCGCGTCGCTACTGGAGCGAACGCAACGCATCGATTTAATCGATTAAAGACCCCGAGTCTTTGCGCTATTTATTCGAACGATATTCCCTAGACTGGGCTCCAACGACAAACAACTTTGTTCCAGGAGCTCAACATGGGCCTTTTGATCGACGGCCGCTGGCACGACCAGTGGTATGAAACAGGCAAAGACGGGGCCTTCAAACGCGAAAACGCCCAGCGCCGCAACGCGTTGCCCGCACCCGAGGCCGGCCGTTATCACCTGTACGTGTCACTGGCTTGCCCATGGGCGCACCGCACCCTGATTTTCCGTGCCCTCAAGGGCCTGTCGCCGCTCATCGATGTGTCGGTGGTGAGCTGGCTGATGCAAGAGAATGGCTGGACCTTCGACCAGCAGCAGGGCTCCACCGGCGACCACCTCGATGCACTCGAATTCCTGCACCAACGCTACACCCAGGATGACCCGCACTACACCGGGCGCGTTACCGTGCCGGTGCTGTGGGACAAAAAAGAGAAGCGTATCGTCAACAACGAATCGGCCGAGATCATCCGCATCTTCAACAGTGCCTTCAACGAGCTGACCGGCAACCGCCTGGACCTCTACCCCGAGCCCTTGCGCCCGGCGATCGAAGCGCTGAACGAACGGATCTACCCCGCAGTGAACAATGGCGTCTACCGCGCAGGCTTCGCCACCACGCAAGAGGCCTACGAGGCCGCGTTTGACGACGTGTTCAATGAGCTGGATTACCTGGAAGACGTGCTGAGCCGCAATCGCTACCTTGCTGGCGAGTACCTCACCGAGGCGGATGTACGACTGTTCACTACGCTGGTGCGCTTTGATGCGGTGTACCACGGGCACTTCAAGTGCAACCTGCGACGCCTGAGCGACTACCACAACCTGTCAAACTGGCTGCGCGAAGTGTACCAGTGGCCGGGGGTGGCGCAGACGGTGGATATGGAGCATATCCAGAAGCATTACTACATGAGCCACAAGACCATCAACCCGAATGGGATCGTGCCTAAAGGGCCATTGCAGGACTTTGGTCTGGCGCATGATCGGGAGCGGTTGGTGGGCCAGGGGATCTGGGTTAACCGGTGACACAGCGGGGCTGCTTTGCAGCCCTTCGCAGCACAAGGCTGCTCCCACAGCTCCGGCGCACGCCTGTGTAGGAGCAGCCTTGTGCTGCGAAGGGCCGCAAACGGCCCCACCCGTTTCAGCTATGTTGCGAACCTTCAAACCACGCCAGCTTCTCACGCAACTGCACCACTTCCCCCACAATCACCAGGGTCGGCGCATGCACTTCATGCTGGGCCACAAGCGCCGGCAAATCCGCCAGGGTGCCCGTAAACACCCGTTGATTGCGCGTAGTGCCTTGCTGCACCAGCGCCGCGGGCGTACTGGCCGCACGCCCATGACGAATCAGTTCGGCGCAAATGGTCGGCAAGCCTACCAACCCCATGTAGAACACCAGGGTTTGCGCCGGTGCCACCAGGTCATCCCAAGGCAAATTGCTGGTGCCATCCTTGAGATGCCCGGTCACAAAGCGCACCGATTGGGCGTAGTCGCGATGGGTCAGCGGGATGCCGCCATAGGCTGAACAACCACTGGCCGCGGTAATGCCGGGCACCACCTGGAAGGGGATGCCCTGCTCGGCCAGCTGTTCGATCTCCTCGCCACCACGGCCAAAGATGAACGGATCGCCACCCTTGAGCCGCAGCACGCGCTTGCCCTGCTTGGCCAAGTCGACCAACAGGCGGTTGATCTGGTCCTGCGGCACGGCATGGTCAGCGCGGCGCTTGCCGACGTAGATACGCTCGGCATCACGCCGGCACATGTCGATGATGGCCGGGGCCACCAGGCGGTCGTACAGCACCACATCGGCCTGCTGCATCAGGCGCAACGCGCGGAAAGTCAACAAGTCCGGATCGCCCGGCCCTGCCCCCACCAGATACACCTCACCGCCCTGCTGCACCGGCGCGCCGTCGACCATGGCCTGCAACAGGCGTTCGGCCTCGGCACCCTGCCCGGCCAGCTGACGCTCGGCAATCGGGCCCTGGAAGACATTTTCCCAAAAGCCGCGACGCTGGTTGACGTCTGGGTACAGGCGTTTGACCTGGTGCCGGAACCGCGCCGCCAGCCCGGCCAGTTCGCCGTAGGCCGAAGGGATCCACGCTTCAAGCTTGGCGCGAATCAAACGCGCCAGCACGGGCGCATCACCCCCACTGGAGACTGCCACCACCAACGGCGAGCGGTCGACGATGGCCGGGAAGATCACCGTGCACAGGGCCGGCGCGTCCACCACATTGACCGGCAGGTTGAGCGCCTGGGCATCGGCCGATACCTGGGCGTTCAGCCCAGCGTCATCAGTGGCCGCGATCACCAGCCGGCAACCGACCAGGTCGGGCGCCTGATAGCCGCGCACCAAGACCTCACCGCCACCTTCCCGGGCCAGTGCGGCCAGTTGGCCGTCAACCTCGGGCGCCACCACGCGCAGCGCGGCGCCGGCATCCGCCAGCAGGCGCGCTTTGCGCAAGGCAATTTCACCGCCGCCGACGACCAGTACCCGGCCGCCCTGCAGCTTGTGGAACAGTGGCAGGTAATCCATTTAGCGGATGACCTCGACACCACCCATGTACGGCTTGAGCACCTCAGGCACACGGATCGAACCGTCGGCCTGCTGGTAGTTCTCCAATACCGCCACCAGGGTGCGGCCGACTGCCAGGCCAGAACCGTTGAGGGTATGTACCAGCTCTGGTTTGCCGGTTTCCGGGTTGCGCCAGCGGGCTTGCATGCGACGCGCCTGGAAATCACCGCAGTTGGAGCAGGAGCTGATCTCGCGGTACTTGTCCTGGCTCGGTACCCACACTTCCAGGTCGTAGGTTTTCACCGCACCGAAGCCCATGTCGCCGGTGCACAGCGCCAGTACCCGGTAGGGCAGTTCCAACAACTGCAGCACGCGCTCGGCATTGGCGGTCAGGCCTTCGAGGGCTTCCATCGACTTGGATGGCTCGACTACCTGGACCATTTCGACCTTGTCGAACTGGTGCTGGCGGATCATGCCACGGGTGTCACGGCCCGATGCGCCGGCTTCACTGCGGAAGCAAGGCGTGTGGGCGACCAGCTTGAGCGGCAGTTGCTTGGCATCGAGGATTTCGCCGGCAACCAGGTTGGTCAGCGAAACCTCGGCGGTTGGGATCAGGTAGAAGTCAGCTTCGCCTTCGCGGCTGATCTTGAACAGGTCTTCCTCGAACTTCGGCAGCTGGCCGGTGCCCTGCAGGGCCGGCGCTTGTACCAGGTACGGGGTGTAGTGCTCTTCGTAGCCGTGCTCGCCGGTGTGCAGGTTGATCATGAACTGCGCCAGGGCGCGGTGCAGGCGGGCGATCGGGCCACGCAGCACGGCAAAGCGGGCGCCAGACAGCTTGGCTGCCGCTTCGAAGTCCAGGCCACCGCTGATTTCGCCCAGGGCGACGTGGTCTTTGATTTCGAAGTCGAAGGCTTTAGGGGTGCCCCAGCGGCGTACTTCAACGTTGTCGTCTTCGCTGGCACCAACCGGCACGCTGGCGTCCGGCAGGTTAGGAATGGTCAGCAGGATGCCATCCAGCTCAGCCTGGATGCCGTCCAACTCGACTTTGCCTGCGGCCAGCTCATTGGCCATGCGCTCGACGTCGGCCATCAGCGGCGCAATATCTTCGCCCTTGGCCTTGGCCTGGCCGATGGACTTGGAACGGGCGTTACGCTCCGCCTGCAGTTGCTCGGTGCGCGTCTGCACGGCCTTGCGGCGCTCTTCCAGTGATTCGATGCGCGCGACATCCAGGCTGAAGCCACGGGAGGCCAGGCGATCCGCCACTTCCTGAAGTTGGCCGCGTAACAGTTTGGAATCGAGCATATCGTTCTCTCGTTATGTGTAGGTGTTGGTTCAGAATCGGGTCAAGGACAGGCCGGCCCAAGTCGCGAGCAGCCCGCCCACCACGCTGATACCGGTATAGCCCAAAGCCAGGGGCATCTGCCCGCTTTCCATGAGGCGTACGGTATCGAGCGAAAAGGAGGAAAACGTGGTTAAGCCGCCCAGGAAGCCGACGATCAGGCCCGCGCGCAGCTCGACCGGCACCATGGGCTTGTGCAAAAACAGGCCATACAGCAGGCCGATCAACAAGCAGCCGATCAGATTGACGGCCAGCGTACCGAGATAGAAGTGCCGTGGCCAGTGGGCGACCACCCAGTTGGTGGTCGCAAAGCGCAGCAAAGTACCCGCGATACCGCCTGCACTGACGGCAGCGATCAGTGCAATCATGGTTTTCTCCGTTGCCGGGGGCTGCTGCGATCCAGCTCGGCCAGGTGCCGTAGCTTCTCGCCGATTTTCAGCTCCAGGCCGCGGGGCACGGGTTGGTAATACTGGCGAGGCTCGAGTTGGTCAGGGAAGTAGTCTTCACCTGCCGCGTAGGCATCGGGCTCGTCATGGGCATAGCGGTATTCGTCGCCGTAGCCCAATTGCTTCATCAACTTGGTCGGGGCGTTACGCAGGTGCAGCGGCACTTCCAGCGAACCATGCTCGGCCGCCTCGCGCAGGGCAGTCTTGAAGCCCATGTACACCGCATTGCTCTTTGGCGCACAGGCGATGTAGGTAATGGCCTGGGCCACGGCCAGCTCACCCTCGGGGCTGCCCAGGCGCTCTTGCACGTCCCACGCCGACAGGCACAGGCTCAGGGCACGAGGGTCGGCATTGCCGATGTCTTCGCTGGCCATGCGCACCACGCGGCGGGCGATGTACAGCGGGTCGCACCCCCCGTCGAGCATACGCGCGAACCAGTACAGCGCGGCATCGGGGTTGGAGCCACGCACCGATTTGTGCAACGCCGAGATCTGGTCATAGAACGCCTCGCCGCCCTTATCGAAGCGCCGACGGCTGTCACCGAGCAGGCTTTGCAGCAGCTCGACGCCAATTTCGCTGCCATCTTCAGCCAGGTCCGAGGCGTTTTCCAGAAAGTTGAGCATGCGCCGGCCATCGCCGTCGGCGGCCGCCATGAGCATCTTGAAGGCCTCGTCGCCCACCTGCAGGTTGTGCTTGCCCAGGCCGCGCTCTTCGCTCAAGGCTCGGTCGACGAGCTTGCGCAGCGCCGGCTCGTCCAGGCTCTTGAGCACATACACCCGCGCGCGGGAAAGCAACGCATTGTTCAGCTCGAAGGACGGGTTTTCGGTGGTGGCGCCAATGAAGATCAGCGTGCCGTCTTCCACGTAGGGCAAAAAGGCGTCCTGCTGCGACTTGTTGAAGCGGTGCACTTCGTCGACGAACAGGATGGTCCGGCGGCCATACTGGGCCGCCTGCTGCTTGGCCACCTCGACCGCCTGGCGGATCTCCTTGACCCCTGCCAGTACCGCCGAGACCGTTTCGAAGTGCGCATCACAGAACTGCGCCAGCAGCCGCGCCAGGGTGGTTTTGCCCACCCCGGGCGGCCCCCAGAAGATCATCGAGTGCAACGCCCCCTGCTCCAGCGCCTCGCGCAGCGGCTTGCCGCGCGCCAGCAGGTGCTCTTGGCCAACGTACTCGTCCAGGTTGGACGGGCGCAGGCGAGCAGCCAGGGGCTGGGCGACGGGTTCGCTTCGAAACAGGTCCATCACGGGCTCCGGTTACTCCTGGATGATATCCGCGCCTTTCGGGACATCGAACTTGAACTTGCTGTCAGGCACTGCCTGGTTGGCCTTCACCCCACTGAACAGGATGTTGGTCCGCTGGCCGACACTGTCAATCAGCTGCATGTCATTGATCAGGCCCTTGCGGAACGACACGCGCAGGGAGTCGAACAAGGTGTCCTTGGTTTTCGGCTTCAAGGTGAAATCCATGACTTCGCCCTGCTCCTTGGACGCGATGTCGAAGCTCTGGCTGATCTTCGACACGTCACCGGACAGCAGCAGCGCCGGGGTCTGGTTCAGGCGTACATCAAGCTTCTTGATGGTGGCCTGCTCAAGGTCCGGATCCCACAGGGTGACCATCTTGCCATCAGACACCACCACCTGCTCCTGCGGGGCATCGGTGTGCCAGTAGAACAGGCCCGGGCGCTTGACGGTCATCTGGCCCTTGGTCTCCTGCAGGCTGGTGCCGTCGGCACCCAGCGTCAGCTGAGAGAAATTGGCATCGATCGTCTGCGACTTTTCCAGCAACTGGGTCAGGCGCTTCACGTCCAACTCGCCGGCATGGGCCGACACAGAGCCCATGGCCAGGGCAGAAACCAACAGCATGCGAATCGCGCGCATGGAAATCCTCGTAGGACAGTAAATGAGCCAGGCGCCCAGCAGGCGCCCGGCAAGGTGTTCATCAATCGCGCGGGCCGCCTGGGGCTATCACTTCCCGCGAGCCGTTGCTGTTCATCGGGGTGACCACGCCGGCCATCTCCATTGCCTCGATCATGCGTGCGGCACGGTTGTAGCCGATCTTCAGCTTGCGCTGCACAGCCGAAATGGAGGCACGGCGGCTCTCGAGCACGAACTGCACGGCTTCATCATACAGTGCATCGCTTTCCGAATCGTCGCCGTCACCACCCCCGCCGCCACCTTCGAAGCCGCTGCCGGCCTCTTCGACGCCGTTGAGGATGTCATCGTTGTAGTCCGGCGCGCCACGCAGCTTCCAGGCTTCCACCACGCGGTGCACTTCGTCATCGGAAACGAACGCACCGTGCACGCGGATCGGCAGGCTGGTGCCGGGTGGCATGTACAGCATGTCACCGTGACCGAGCAACTGCTCGGCGCCACCCTGGTCGATGATGGTGCGGGAGTCGATCTTGCTCGACACCTGGAACGCCATGCGCGTCGGGATGTTGGCCTTGATCAGGCCGGTGATCACGTCAACCGACGGGCGCTGGGTGGCGAGGATCAGGTGAATACCGGCGGCCCGCGCTTTCTGAGCGATACGGGCGATCAGTTCTTCGACCTTCTTGCCGACGATCATCATCATGTCGGCGAATTCGTCGACCACCACCACGATGGTCGGCAGGGTCTTCAGCGCGGGTGGCTCGTCGTCCATGCTCTCGCGACGGTACAGCGGGTCGTGGATGACCTCGCCGGCCTCCTGAGCGTCCTTGATCTTGCGGTTGAAGCCGCCCAGGTTACGCACGCCCATCGCGGCCATCAGCTTGTAGCGCCGCTCCATCTCGGCGACGCTCCAGCGCAGCGCGTTGGCGGCGTCCTTCATGTCGGTGACCACCGGGCACAACAGGTGCGGGATGCCTTCGTAGATCGACAGTTCGAGCATCTTCGGGTCGATCATGATCAGCCGCGCGTCTTCCGGGCCGGACTTGAACAGAATCGACAAGATCATCGCGTTCACACCCACCGACTTACCAGAACCGGTAGTACCGGCCACCAGCAGGTGCGGCATCTTGGCCAGGTCGGTGATCACCGGTTTGCCACCGATGTCATGGCCCAAGGCCAATGCAACCGGCGACTTGGACTCGTCGAACTGCGGTGACGACAGCACTTCAGAGAAGCGCACCATCTGCCGGTTTTCGTTAGGGATCTCGATACCCACGGTGGTCTTGCCCGGGATTACCTCGACCACGCGCACGCTGGTCACCGCCAGCGAGCGCGCCAGGTCCTTGGCCAGGTTGGCGATACGGCTGACCTTGACCCCTGCCGCGGGCTGGATTTCGTAGCGGGTAATGACCGGGCCGGGGTGGATGGAGTCCACCGAGACTTCCACGCCGAATTCCTTGAGCTTGATTTCCAGCAACTGGCCAACACCGGCCAGGGATTCTGGCGAGTACTCGATCTTTTTCTGCTCGGCCGGATCGAGAATGGAGATCGACGGCAACGTGCCTTCCACAGCGCTGTCGACGAACAGCGGGGTCTGTTTTTCCTTCATCACCCGCTTGCTCGGCTCTGGCGCCCTGGCCGGGGCTGGCGGGATGATCACTGGCGCCGCAGGTTGCTCGCGGGGCACCACTGTCTCGCGCGCCACCACGGGTTCGCGTGGTGGGGCAGGCCGGGCGGGCGCCTCTTCGCGCTCGACGCTACGCTCACGCAGCTGAGGTTTGACCGGCTCGCGCTTCTGCGCAGCCGCTGGCGCGGTGTTGAAACTCGGCTCATCCACCTCACGCAACTGCGCTTCCAGGCGCTTGCGCTCGTTGCGGGCTTCCCACCAGCGGTTGGCGGCGCCTTGCACCAGCTCGAACAGGTCGAGGGTGATCTTGCCGGTAAGGTCCATCACTTTGAACCAGGACAGGTCGGTGAACACCGTCAGGCCAAACAGGAACAGGGCAATGAACATCAACGTGCTGCCCTGCACGTTCAGCAGGCTGCGCGCCAGTTCGCCCAGGCTTTCGCCGAGGGCACCGCCCGCGGAGAACGGAATGCTGGCCGGCGGGTGGAAATGGATATGCGCCAGGGCTGCGCCCGACAGCACCAGGAACACCAGCCCGATCAGGCGCCAGGAGAACAGCCAGCCGCTCCATTCCCAGGGTTGGTGGCGCTCGCGGAAGATCTGCCAGGTCTTGATCGCCAGCAGCAGCGGGAAGATGTAGGCGAAATAGCCCAGCACCATGAACAGGATGTCGGCGAAGTAGGCCCCTGCTCGCCCGGCGGCGTTTTGCACCTGGTCAATGTTGCTGGTGTGGCTGAAGCCAGGGTCGGAAGTGTCGTAGGTCAGCAGCGCCATCCACAGGTACAGGCACAGGGCGCCGACAGCGATCAACGCACCTTCCTTGAGACGATAGTGCAGCTGCTGCCGCCACATAGGCACTGGCAAGGGAGCTGGAGTTGCGGTGGATTTCTTCAAAACGCGTCTATTCCTGCGCGTGCTGCGCGTCCAATAGTGATCGGCCGGTGTCTGGCCAATGAACCACTACTTTTAACATTACTGCCCGCCAGCCGCCATGGCGGCGCGCCGCACATGGGCTTGAGGGGGCTGCTTTCACTTAGCTGCAATTTGAGCATGCATTTTCTTTTGTGACAAAGGCTTATGCTGTGTTTTTGCACAGGTGTGACAGCAAATGTCTCGGATGGTGCCTGAGGCCTCATGAATGTGTAGGAAAATGCCTAAAGGGCTGCCTTCGCTACGGCGAATGAACCGCAGTGATTGACCCTGCTTTTCAGCCACGCCATGCTGACCACTCCCCTCCCCCACCGCACGATAGACCATGCTTACCTGGCTGACCCGCGACTCGCTGACCTTTCCGCCCCTGGAAAAGGCCCTGCACGAACCCAACGGCTTGCTCGCCGCCGGCGGCGACCTGAGCCCCGAGCGCCTGGTGCAGGCCTATCGCCACGGCTGCTTCCCCTGGTACCAGGACGGCCAGCCGATCCTTTGGTGGTCACCCAACCCTCGCACCGTGCTGCTGCCAGACGAACTGCACGTCTCGCGCTCGCTGGCCAAGTTCATGCGCCAGGGCCACTACCAGGTCAGTTTCGACACCGACTTCGCCGGCGTGATCGCCGCCTGCGCCGCGCCACGTGACTACGCCGACGGTACATGGATCACCGACACCCTGCGCGCGGCCTACTGCGAGCTGCACCGGCTCGGCTACGCCCATTCGGTGGAGGTGCGCCAGGACGGTGAGCTGATCGGCGGCCTGTACGGCCTGGCCATGGGCCGCCTGTTCTTCGGCGAATCGATGTTCAGCCGCGCCGACAATGCCTCCAAGGTCGGCTTCGTGACCCTGGTCACACACCTGCGCCAGGCCGGTTTTGTGCTGATCGACTGCCAGATGCCGACCAACCACCTGCACAGCCTTGGCGCGCGCGCCATCAGCCGCGCCGACTTTGCCGACTACCTCGCGCGCTACCTCGACCAGCCCAACAGCGCCACCTGGGTTCCCTAGGCGAGTTCTCAGAGCTGGCTTACACTTAAGGCAAAGTCTCACCGAAGGGGTTGATCATGACAGAGTTGGCGCGGTTGAAGTTTTATGCCACTCAACCCCACTCCTGCAGCTACCTGCCCGAGGAGCAGGCAACCACGCTGTTTCTCGACCCCAGCCAGCCAATGGACGTGAACGTGTACGCCGACCTGTCGGAGATGGGTTTTCGGCGCAGTGGCGATCACCTGTACCGCCCCCATTGCCAAAACTGCAACGCCTGTGTGCCAGCACGCATTCCGGCGGCGCGCTTCATCCCCAACCGCCAGCAACGGCGCATTCTCAAGCGCAACGCCGACTTGACCGTGACCGCCGCACGCCCGGCGTTCAAGGAAGAGTATTTCGACCTGTACCGGCGCTACATCGAGACACGCCACGCCGACGGCGACATGTACCCGCCCAGCCGTGATCAGTTTTCCACCTTCCTGGTACGTGACCTGCCCTTCTGCTGGTTCTACGAGTTCCGCCTGGCAGGGCGCCTGCTGGCGGTGGCGGTATGCGACCTGCTGCCCAACGGCTTGTCGGCGGTCTACACCTTCTACGAGCCCGATGAAGAGCGCCGGAGCCTGGGCCGTTTCGCCATCCTCTGGCAGATCACCGAAGCCCTTCGGCAGAACCTGGAGGCGGTTTACCTCGGGTACTGGATCAAGAACTGCAAGAAGATGAACTACAAGACCCAGTATCGCCCCATCGAGCTGCTGATCAACCAGCGCTGGGTCACCCTCAACTGAAAGCATTGGCTTGAAATACTATTTTCCGGCATAATCCACGCCACTTTTTTGCCCGGTGCGGTTATGCGTCGGGCCAACACTGGACACCGAGGGCTCAACTGCATGTCGAAAGAAGACAGCTTCGAAATGGAAGGTACTGTCGTCGACACCCTGCCCAACACCATGTTCCGCGTGGAGTTGGAAAACGGGCACGTCGTAACCGCGCACATCTCCGGAAAGATGCGCAAGAACTACATCCGTATTCTCACTGGCGACAAGGTCCGCGTCGAACTGACACCTTACGACCTGAGCAAAGGCCGCATCACGTATCGTGCGCGCTAAGCCCAAGCCATGAAAAAGCCCGGCCAAGTGCCGGGCTTTTTTGTGCCTGCAAGAGTGGTTGGGCTGCTTTGCAGCGCATTCGCAGCGCAAGGCTGCTCCTATGTATGGACTCGCCCACACTGTCTAGCTGCTTTTGAACTTAGGAACCCGGTTGCATCTATGTATCAGGCCTATTCGAGGAAGCTTTTTGCTTCTGGCCAACATCGTGGTGAGCTCGCAGCGTGCCGTTTACATTGAGGCCATTCATCAGGCCTGTAGGAGCAGAGGCATCTGTCTGCGACGGTCTTACCAGGGGTCAATGTTCACTAGCAGGGGTTGGAGCGCTCGGCGCCCCGGTGGCATTGCTCGGTTGATCAGAGGCTCATAGCAGCCTCCGAGTTGCTGTTCGGTTTGCGCTGATATACCTGATCGCTCTGCAACAAGGCCCAGATAATGCGCAGATTTCGATTAGCCAGTCTGATCGCCGCCTCCTTGCGTCCAAGGCGGGATAGCCAGCGTAAAAGGCGGTGATCGTCTGGCTGATCGGAATCAGGCCTTAGCTGACTCAAGACAGCATGCGCCCCCTGGATCATCAGGCTGCGTATGTAGCCATCACCTCGCTTGCTCATCCTGCCCAGCCTGATTTTGTTTCCGCTGCTGTGCTGGTCGGGCACGATACCGAAGAAGGCGGCATACATTCGGCCACTGGCGAAGCGGCTAGGCTCGGTCTGTTTCGCCACGATCGCCGTGGCAATGATTGGGCCCACGCCACGAATGGTGATCAACCGCTGTGCGACCTTATCTTCCTGGGCTGTCGCTTCAAGCCGCCTACTCAGCGTCGCAATGCGTTCACCCAGAGAGAGCCAGTCAGTCAGCAGCTCATCGAGCAACTCGCGCAACAAGTCGGGCAGAGGTAAAGAGGCATCTTCAAGAGCCCGTGGCACATGCGAATTGATCGCCGCATCGCCTTGAGGCATGGAGACGCCATGCTCTAGCAGCAGGCCACGTATCTGATTACCCAGCGCTGTATGCCGCTTGATGTTGCCGCGCCGGACACGGTGCAGCGCTTGAATAGCCAGTGCTGTAGTGCTCTTGATCGGGATTGAGGCAATACTGGTATCGCGACCGGCACGCAAAATGGCATGGGCGTCGTTACGGTCATTCTTCGCGCCGCTGCGGTGTTCGGCAACGCGTTGCGCAGGCAGGATCCGAACCGGATTACCCTTGGCCTGCAGTAGTCTGGCCCAGGCTTGAGCACCAGGACCGCACTCCATTAAGACAGTCACCGTCACTGGCAGCTTGATTAGAAAATCATGGAAATTTTGACGGGATTTGATGCGATTTTCGTAGATCACCCGCCCGGTAGCATCCTCGCCTGCTAACTGGAAGACCTGTTTGGCCAGGTCTACGCAGAGGGTTGTGCAAAGCTCCACATCAGTGGAAGACAGGGGATCGTGCTTCGAACTATGCTTCTTCATGGTCTCGCCCTCGCTGCCGTTGGCTTCTTTGAACGCCACCGTGGCACTGTGATGCCTCGGCGGGGGCGAGTCCATCGATTACCTGGGAATGTGACACCCTGTAGGAGCAGCCTTGCGCTGCGAATGGGCCGCAAAGCGGCCCCCGCTATCACGCCACCTCAGCCGTGGTTTCGAAGTCGAACACCAACTCGCCATCGCGCAAGTCGACGTGCACCACGCCGCCATGCTCGGCCAGCTCACCGAACAGGATCTCTTCAGCCAGCGGCCGCTTGATCTTGTCCTGGATCAGCCGCGCCATCGGCCGTGCACCCATCTGCACGTCGTAGCCCGACGCCGCCAGCCAGCCTCGTGCGTCATCACTGACCTCCAACAGCACACGTTTATCTTCCAGCTGCGCCTGCAGTTCGATAAGGAACTTGTCGACGATACTCTTGATGGTTTCGTGGCTCAGGCGGCCAAACTGGATGATTGTGTCCAGGCGGTTGCGGAACTCCGGCGTGAAGCTCTTGCGAATGACTTCCATGGCATCGGACGCATGGTCCTGATGGGTAAACCCGATCGAAGCCCGCGCCGCAGTCTCAGCCCCGGCGTTGGTGGTCATGATCAGGATCACGTTACGGAAGTCCGCCTTGCGCCCGTTGTTGTCGGTCAGCGTGCCGTGGTCCATCACCTGCAGCAGCAAGTTGAAGACTTCAGGGTGCGCCTTCTCGATTTCGTCCAGCAACAACACGCAATGCGGCTGCTTGGTGATCGCCTCAGTCAACAGGCCACCCTGGTCGAACCCGACGTAGCCAGGCGGTGCACCGATCAAGCGCGAAACGGTATGCCGCTCCATGTACTCGGACATGTCGAAGCGCACCAGCTCCACACCCAGCGCCTTGGCCAACTGCCGCGCCGCTTCGGTCTTGCCGACACCGGTTGGCCCGGCGAACAGGAACGAACCCACCGGCTTGTCGGGCGCCTTGAGCCCCGCACGGGACAGCTTGATCGCCGTCGCCAGCGAGTCGATGGCCGCGTCCTGCCCGAACACGGTCAGCTTCAGGTCACGCTCAAGGTTGCGCAGCAGCTCCTTGTCGGAACTGGTGACATGCTTCGGCGGAATCCGCGCGATCTTGGCGACGATGTCTTCGACTTGTGGCACCTCGATACGCTTGACTCGGTTTGCCTCAGGCTGCAGGCGCTGGTAGGCACCCGCCTCGTCGATCACGTCGATGGCCTTGTCCGGCATGTGCCGGTCGTTGATGTAGCGCGAGGCCAGCTCTGCAGCGGCGCGCAGGGCTTCATCGCTGTACTCGATGTTGTGGTGGCTCTCGAACCGGCCCTTGAGCCCGCGCAGGATCCCCACGGTGTCTTCCACCGAAGGCTCGCTGACATCAACCTTCTGGAAACGCCGCGCCAGGGCACGGTCCTTCTCGAAGATGCCGCGGAATTCCTGGAAGGTAGTCGAACCGATGCAGCGAATGTCGCCAGACGACAGCAGCGGCTTGAGCAGGTTGGACGCATCCATGACCCCACCGGAAGCCGCACCGGCGCCGATGATGGTATGGATCTCGTCAATGAACAGGATCGCCTGCGGGCGTTTGCGCAGTTCGCCGAGCAGCGCCTTGAAACGCTTCTCGAAGTCGCCGCGGTACTTGGTACCGGCCAGCAGCGCACCCAGGTCGAGGGAATACACCACGCTCTGGGCCAGCAGGTCAGGTACCTGGCCGTCGACGATACGCTTGGCCAGGCCTTCGGCGATGGCCGTCTTGCCCACCCCGGCCTCACCGACCAGCAGCGGGTTGTTCTTGCGCCGGCGCGCCAGGATCTGCGCAACACGCTCGACTTCCTGCTCACGGCCCACCAGCGGGTCAATACGCCCGGCACGTGCCAGTTCGTTCAGGTTGCTGGCATAGGCGTCCAGTGGGTTGCTCGACGATGACGTTTCGCCACCGTCCTCGTCCTGCATCTCCTGGTCGCCTTCGGTGTTGGGGCCATGGCCCGGCACCTTGGAAATACCGTGAGCGATGTAGTTGACCACGTCGATACGGGCCACGCTCTGCTGCTTGAGCAGGAACACGGCCTGGCTTTCCTGTTCACTGAAGATCGCCACCAGCACATTGGCGCCGGTCACTTCGCGCTTGCCGGAGCTCTGCACATGGAACACGGCACGCTGCAGCACACGCTGGAAGCCCAGGGTCGGCTGGGTTTCGCGGTCTTCGTCGTTGACCGGAATCAGGGGTGTGGTGGAATCGATGAACTCTTGCAGGTCGTGCTTGAGTTTGTCGAGATTGGCGCCACAGGCGCGCAGAACGGTCGCAGCAGCCTCATTGTCAAGGAGTGCCAGCAACAGATGTTCGACGGTCATGAACTCATGACGCTTCGAACGAGCCTCCTTGAAGGCCAGATTGAGGGTGACTTCGAGCTCGCGGTTTAACATAGCTTCACCTCATACCCAAGTGGTCGGCGATTAACCGTCCTTCTCGATTTCACAGAGTAGCGGATGCTGGCTTTCCCTGGCGTATTGGTTGACCTGCATGGCCTTTGTTTCGGCGATGTCACGGGTAAACAATCCGCACACTGCCCGCCCCTCGGTATGGACGGTCAGCATGATCTTGGTCGCCAGCTCGCGGTTCAGACTGAAGAACGTCTCGAGCACTTCGACGACGAAATCCATTGGTGTGTAGTCATCGTTGAACAAAACCACCTTGTACATCGGTGGCGCCTGCAGGATCGGCTTGGCTTCCTGGACAGCAAGACCTGAGCCGTCGTCCTCATTCGATTGCGGGCGATCCTGATTGAATGTTAGTCGAATCTCACTAGGTGCATGCATGGAAAGAATTTCATCATGATCGACAGGTTAAAGTTGTGGGTTGAGCGCAAAGTCAGCCTCCGGCGCACGCGCCGCATGACCTTGACTATCGGCAAAACGGTGTTACAACCAATAAGAACCCACCGTGGTCGATAAAGATCCGCGCAGTCAACCAGATTTTTCGCATGGTTCGTATGCGGATGAAGTGGATGATACTCCAGTGATGGAGTCCTTTGCAGAGGGACATAGGGATGGCAAGCGGTAAAGTCAAGTGGTTCAACAATGCCAAGGGCTACGGATTCATCAACGAGGAAGGTAAATCCGATGACCTTTTCGCTCATTACTCGGCCATCCAGATGGACGGATACAAGACGCTGAAGGCTGGCCAGTCCGTGGAGTTCGACATCATCCAGGGCCCCAAAGGCCTGCACGCGGTCAACATAAAGGACGCCGCTGCCGCTAAGGACGCCGCTGCCGCTGCGGCTGCCAAGGCCCAAGGCCAGACTGCAAGCGAAACCGCCAGAGCCTGACCACTGCTCCGTGTGGGTATACGAAAAAACCGGTCGCCTCTTTAGCCAGGCGACCGGTTTTCTCTTGCCTCACATATGCTTGATCATCTCATCGCCAAAGCCCGAGCTGCCCACCAACGTCGCCCCGTCCATCAGGCGTTCGAAGTCATAGGTCACGGTCTTGGCGGCAATCGCGCCATTGGTGCCCTTGATGATCAGGTCGGCCGCCTCGGTCCAGCCCATGTGGCGCAGCATCATCTCTGCAGACAGAATCACTGACCCCGGGTTGACCTTGTCCTGCCCGGCGTACTTGGGCGCGGTGCCGTGGGTGGCCTCGAACATGGCCACGGTATCCGACAGGTTGGCACCCGGTGCAATGCCGATACCACCCACCTCTGCTGCCAGGGCGTCGGACAGGTAGTCACCGTTGAGGTTGAGGGTGGCGATCACGTCGTATTCAGCGGGGCGCAGCAGGATCTGCTGGAGCATGGCGTCGGCGATGGCATCCTTGACGATGACCTCACGCCCGGTCTTGGGGTTTTTGAACTTCATCCAGGGGCCGCCGTCGAGCAGCTCGGCAGCAAACTCGTCACGGGCCACCTCGTAGCCCCAATCCTTGAAGGCCCCTTCGGTGAACTTCATGATGTTGCCCTTGTGCACCAGGGTCAGCGACTCGCGGTCGTTGTCCACCACGTATTGCAGGGCCTTGCGCACCAGGCGCTTGGTGCCCTCGCGGGAAACGGGTTTGACGCCGATACCGCAGTCCTGGTCGAAACGGATCTTAGTGACGCCCATTTCCTCCTTGAGGAACTTGATCACCTTGTTCGCCTCGGGCGAGCCGGCTTTCCATTCGATGCCGGCGTAGATGTCTTCGGAGTTCTCGCGGAAGATCACCATGTCGACATCGCCCGGTTTTTTCACCGGGCTCGGTACGCCCTGGAACCACACCACCGGGCGCAGGCACACGTACAGGTCAAGCTGCTGGCGCAACGCCACGTTCAGCGAGCGGATACCGCCCCCGACCGGCGTGGTCAGCGGGCCCTTGATCGACACCACGTACTCGCGCACCGCATCGAGGGTTTCCTGCGGCAGCCAGGTGTCTTGGTCGTAGACCTGGGTGGCCTTCTCACCCGCGTACACCTCCATCCAGGCAATCTTGCGCTTGCCGCCGTAGGCCTTCTGCACGGCGGCGTCCACGACCTTGATCATCACCGGCGAGACATCGACGCCAATCCCATCGCCTTCGATATAAGGAATGATGGGGTTATCGGGCACATTGAGCGAATGGTCTGCATTGACGGTGATCTTGGTGCCGTCGGTCGGAACCTTGATTTTCTGGTATCCCATGCTTGCACTACTCCGCTTTCGGGTGTGATTGGACATCCTGCAATCCAATGAGCCTAAACCACATCTGCTGACCTGCAAGGGCTGCGACATCGCGCCACATTGCCCCTACGTCTTTGGTCTTATAAATGGCGCCGATGTCACTTGGCCTTGCTGATTAGCCCAAAGGGTTTGATATACTCCGCCGCGACCGAAGGGTCATTGGGGCGATCCCTAGGAAAATGCGGCTCGCCCTTGGCCAAGAACGGCCACAAAGCCTGGGCTGTTACCGCAGTTCAGCACTTGACGCTCGACTGATGCATCCACCATCACCGCTCGCAGCCTCTCGACTTTCCGCTCATGGCGTCGCCAGGGCGAAGCGCCTACCCTGCGCACCTCGAGACTCGAGTACGCTCAGCACATAGAGAGTTAACCCGCATGCCCACCCGTTCCAAGATCATCTATACCTTCACCGACGAAGCCCCCGCCCTCGCCACCTACTCGCTGCTGCCGATCGTCGAAGCCTTCACCGCTTCCGCTGACATCGCCGTCGAAACTCGCGACATCTCCCTGGCCGGCCGTATCCTCGCGGCATTCCCGGAGCAACTGGGCGCCGAGAAGCAAGTAGGCGATCACCTGGCGGAACTGGGCCAACTGGCTACCACGCCTGAAGCGAACATCATCAAGCTGCCGAACATCAGCGCCTCGGTACCGCAGCTCAAGGCCGCGATCAAGGAACTGCAAGGCAAGGGCTTCAACATCCCTGACTACGCCGACGAGCCGTCCACCGAGGCCGAAAAAGAATCTCGCGCCCGTTACGACCGCATCAAAGGCAGCGCCGTTAACCCGGTACTGCGCGAAGGCAACTCTGACCGCCGCGCGCCGCTGTCGGTCAAGAACTACGCACGCAAGCACCCGCACAAGATGGGCGCCTGGGCTGCCGACTCGCAGTCGCACGTTGCCCACATGACCCAAGGCGACTTCTACGGCAGCGAAAAAGCCGCCCTGATCGAGGCCGACGACAGCCTGCGCATCGAGCTGGTCGCCAAAGACGGCACCACCACCGTCCTGAAAGCCAAGACCGCGGTCAAGGCTGCCGAAATCGTCGACTGCGCGACCATGAGCCGCAAAGCCCTGAAAGCCTTCATTGCCGAGCAGATCGCCGATGCCAAGGCCTCCGGCGTGCTGCTGTCGGTGCACCTGAAAGCCACCATGATGAAGGTCTCCGACCCGATCATGTTCGGCGTCATCGTCGAAGAGTTTTATAACGACGTGCTGGCCAAGCACGCCACTGCACTGGCTGAAGTAGGCTTCAACGCCAACAACGGCATCGGCGACCTGTACGCCCGCATCAAAGACCTGCCAGCTGACAAGCAGGCCGAGATCGAAGCCGACATCCAGGCCCTGTACGCCGTTCGCCCGGCCCTGGCCATGGTCAACTCCGACAAAGGCATCACCAACCTGCACGTGCCGAGCGACGTCATCGTCGACGCCTCGATGCCGGCCATGATCCGTGACTCGGGCAAGATGTGGAACACCGCCGGTGAGCTGCAAGACGCCAAGGCGATCATCCCGGACCGCTGCTACGCCGGCATCTACCAGGCCACCATCGAAGACTGCAAAGTCAACGGTGCCTTCGACCCGACCACCATGGGCAGCGTGCCGAACGTTGGCCTGATGGCGCAGAAAGCCGAAGAGTACGGCTCCCACGACAAGACCTTCCAGATCCAGGCCGATGGCGTGGTTCGTGTGGTCGATGGCAAAGGCCAGGTCGTGCTGCAGCAGAACGTCGAAGCTGGTGACATCTTCCGCATGTGCCAGACCAAAGACGCGCCGATCCAAGACTGGGTCAAGCTGGCCGTCAACCGTGCCCGCCTGAGCAACACCCCGGCGGTGTTCTGGCTGGACCCGGCTCGCGCCCACGACGGCGTGATGATCGAGAAAGTCCAGAAGTACCTGAAGGATCACGACACCGCTGGCCTGGACATCCGTGTCCTGGCACCGGTCGATGCCATCAAGTTCTCCCTGGCTCGCATCCGCGAAGGCAAGGACACCATCTCGGTGACCGGCAACGTGCTGCGCGACTACCTGACCGACCTGTTCCCGATCATGGAGCTGGGCACCAGCGCCAAGATGCTGTCGATCGTCCCACTGATGAACGGCGGTGGCCTGTTCGAAACCGGCGCTGGCGGTTCGGCACCGAAGCACGTGCAGCAGTTGGTTGAAGAGAACTTCCTGCGTTGGGACTCGCTGGGTGAATTCCTGGCCCTGGCCGCTTCCCTGGAGCACCTGGGCAACACTTACGACAACCCGCGCGCCAAAGTCCTGGCCAATACCCTGGACCAGGCCACCGGCAAGTTCCTCGACACCAACAAGTCGCCTTCGCGCAAAGTCGGCGGTATCGACAACCGCGGCAGCCACTTCTACCTGACCCTGTACTGGGCCGAGGCCCTGGCTGCTCAGACTGACGACGCCGCCCTGCAGGCGCGCTTCGCACCGCTGGCAAAAGCCCTGGCCGAGAACGAAGCGACCATCGTCGCCGAGCTCAACGCCGTTCAAGGCAAGCCGGCCGACATCGGCGGCTACTACGCCCCGAATGCCGAGCTGACCGCCAAGGTGATGCGCCCAAGCCAGACCTTCAACAGCGCCATTGCCGCCCTGTAAGGTCCGCTTGAAGTAACCCCACAAACCCCGGCCACGCACCGGGGTTTGTGCTTTCTGGATCTTGGGGGCTGCTTTGCAGCCCATCGCCGGCAAGCCAGCTCCCACAGGCAATGTGCATACCCTGAGATTTATGCACCACCTGTGGGAGCTGGCTTGCCGGCGATGGACCGCAACGCGGTCCCGGCAATCGACAAGGACACTTCAATGACCTGGCAACCCCACATCACCGTCGCCACCCTCGTCGAGCACGAAGGTAAATTCCTGTTCGTCGAAGAATTCAAAGCCGGCCAGCACGTCTTCAACCAACCTGCCGGCCACCTCGAACCCAACGAAACCCTGCCCCAGGCCGCCCTGCGCGAAACCCTCGAAGAAACCGCCTGGGAAGTCGAACTGACCGGCGTGGTCGGCATCTACCTGTACACCGCCCCCAGCAATGGCGTGACCTACCAGCGCATCTGCTTCGCCGCCCGCCCCGTGCGCCATCATGCTGACCTGGCACTGGACACCGACATCGTCCGCGCCGTCTGGCTGACCCGCGACGAGCTGCTGGCCGACCCCACCCGCTGGCGCAGCGAGCTGGTGCCGCGCTGCCTCGACGACTACCTCGCCGGCCCGCTGCACAGCCTCACGCTGCTGCGCGACTGACGTGCAGCCTCGGGTTTGATAGAATCGGCGTTTTTCCCCTCTGATACACATCGGTAGCCATGACCAGCCCAGCACTCAAAGACCCCGCCAAGACCCGCGTCATCGTCGGCATGTCCGGCGGCGTGGACTCCTCCGTCTCCGCCCTTCTGCTCATGGAGCAGGGCTACCAGGTGGAAGGGCTGTTCATGAAGAACTGGGAAGAGGACGACGGCACCGAATACTGCACCGCCCGCGAAGACCTGGCCGACGCCCAGGCCGTGTGCGACCGCATCGGCATCAAGCTGCACACCGCCAACTTCGCCGCCGAGTACTGGGACCACGTGTTCGAGCACTTCCTCGAAGAGTACAAAGCCGGCCGCACGCCTAACCCGGACATCCTCTGCAACCGCGAAATCAAGTTCAAGGCGTTCCTCGACTACGCCCTGTCGCTGGGCGCCGACCTGATCGCCACCGGCCACTACGTGCGCCGTCGCGACACCGGCGCGCTCACCGAGCTGCTAAAGGGCCTGGACCCGAACAAGGACCAGAGCTACTTCCTGCATGCGGTTGGCGGCAAAGAGATCGCCCGCACCCTGTTCCCTGTCGGGGAGTTGGAAAAACCAGAGGTACGCGCCATTGCCGAAAAGCATGGCCTGGCCACCGCCAAGAAGAAAGACTCCACCGGTATCTGCTTCATCGGCGAGCGCCGTTTCAGCGACTTCCTCAAGCAGTACCTGCCAGCCCAGCCCGGTGAAATCCAGACCACCGACGGCGAAGTCATCGGCCGCCACCATGGCCTGATGTACCACACCATCGGCCAGCGCCAAGGCCTGGGTATTGGCGGCCTGAAGGACGCCGGCGACGAGCCGTGGTACGTGCTGCACAAGGACCTGGCCCGCAATGTGCTGGTGGTCGGCCAGGGCAATGAACACCCTTGGCTGTTCTCCCGCGCCCTGCTCGCCTCGGAAATCTACTGGGTCAACCCGATCGACCTCAGCAGCCCGCGCAAGCTCACCGCCAAGGTGCGCTACCGCCAGAGCGACCAGCACTGCACCCTGGAACTGACCGAGAGCGGTTACCGCGCCGTGTTCGACGAACCGCAACGCGCGGTCACCCCAGGCCAGTCGGTGGTGTTCTATGACGGTGAGGTGTGCCTGGGTGGCGGCGTGATCGAGACTGCCGAGCCCTGGAGCCCGCGCGCATGAGCAACCTGCAGGAGCAATTGATTGCCCTGGGCGGCGTATTCCAAGCCGCCGTGCTGGTCGACCGCATCGCCCGCACCGGCCAGGCCAGCGAGGCCAACATCGGCTGCATGCTGGGTAGCCTGCTGGTGCGCGACCCCAAGGACACCCTGGAGGTGTTCGGCGGTGACGACCTCAACCTGCGGGACGGCTACCGCGCCCTGGTCGGCGCCCTGGAGCGCGACCCCAGCAGCCTGCAGCGCGAGCCCTTGCGCTATGCCCTGTCCATGCTGGGCCTGGAACGCCAACTGGCCAAGCGCGGCGACCTGCTCGACACCATCGGCAACCGCCTGCCGCAAATCCAGTCACAGGCTGACCATTTCGGCCTGGTTCATGAAAACGTCATCGCTTCCAGTGGCGCCTTGTACCAGGACACCCTGAGCACCTTGCGCCAGCGTATCCAGGTACACGGCGACATGCGCTTCCTGCAGCAGGCCAGCAACGCCTCCAAAATCCGCGCCCTGCTGCTGGCCGGCATCCGCGCCGCGCGCCTGTGGCGCCAGCTGGGCGGCCATCGCTGGCAGCTGGTGTTCAGCCGTCGCAAGCTGCTGAACGAACTGTACGACATGATGCGTACGCCTTCCTGAAGGCAACGCCGACCCTTGTAGGAGCAGCCTTGTGCTGCGAATGGGCTGCCCAGCAGCCCCAGCCTCTCAGGCCTGACTCAAGATTGACGGGGCTGCTGCGCAACCCTTTCGCGACACAAGGCCGCTCCCACAAAGGCACTGCGAGATGTTTTTATAGGCCCGACCTTTGGTCAGCCACCCGACCCGGGCGCTTTTTTCATGTATGATATGCGCCCTTCCAAAAGCCTGACTGTCCGAGAACACCCCATGCAGCTTTCCTCGCTCACTGCGGTTTCCCCTGTAGACGGCCGTTATGCCGGCAAAACCCAGGCCTTGCGCCCCATTTTCAGCGAATACGGCCTGATCCGTTTCCGCGCCCTGGTCGAAGTGCGCTGGCTGCAGCGCCTGGCCGCCCACCCGCAGATCGGCGAAGTACCGGCGTTCTCCGCCGAAGCCAACGCCCTGCTGGACACTCTGGCCACCGACTTCAAGCTCGAGCACGCCGAACGCGTCAAGGAAATCGAGCGCACCACCAACCACGACGTCAAGGCCATCGAGTACCTGCTCAAAGAGCAGGCTGCCCAACTGCCTGAGCTGGCCAAGGTCAGCGAGTTCATTCACTTCGCCTGCACCAGCGAGGACATCAACAACCTGTCCCACGCCCTGATGCTGCGCGCTGGCCGTGACGACGTGCTGCTGCCGCTGATGCGCCAGATCGCCGACGCCATCCGCGCCCAGGCCCACGCCTTGGCCGACGTGCCGATGCTGTCGCGCACCCACGGCCAACCGGCTTCGCCGACCACCCTGGGTAAAGAGCTGGCCAACGTCGTGTACCGCCTGGAGCGTCAGATCGCCCAGGTAGCCGCCGTGCCACTGCTGGGCAAGATCAACGGCGCCGTGGGCAACTACAACGCCCACCTGTCGGCCTACTCGCAGATCGACTGGGAAGCCAACGCCCGCGCCTTCATCGAAGACGAGCTGGGCCTGCAGTTCAACCCGTACACCACGCAGATCGAGCCGCACGACTACATCGCCGAGCTGTTCGACGCGATTGCCCGCTTCAACACCATCCTCATCGACTTCGACCGCGACGTCTGGGGCTACATCTCGCTGGGCTACTTCAAGCAGAAGACCGTCGCCGGTGAAATCGGCTCGTCGACCATGCCGCACAAGGTCAACCCGATCGACTTCGAGAACTCTGAAGGCAACCTGGGTATCGCCAATGCGCTGTTCCAGCACCTGGCCAGCAAGCTGCCGATCTCGCGCTGGCAGCGCGACCTGACCGACTCCACCGTGCTGCGCAACCTGGGCGTGGGCTTCGCTCACAGCGTCATCGCCTACGAAGCCAGCCTGAAGGGCATCGGCAAGCTGGAAGTCAACACCGCACGTATCGCCGCCGACCTGGACGCCTGCTGGGAAGTTCTGGCCGAGCCGATCCAGACGGTCATGCGCCGCTTCAACATCGAGAACCCGTACGAGAAGCTCAAAGAGCTGACCCGTGGCAAGGGCATCACCCCTGAGGCGCTGCTGACCTTCATCGACGGCCTGGACATGCCAGCCGACGCCAAGGCCGAGCTCAAGCAGCTGACCCCTGCCACTTACATCGGTAACGCGGCAGCACAGGCCAAACGCATCTAAGCTGACCGTCGCGTTCAACGCCCGGCTTAGCCGGGCGTTTTTATTCCCGGACGAAAATTACGTTTTTTCAATAGGTTGAACATGAATCCTGATACTCCACTGCAGCTGCTGGGCGGCATCTCGGCCCGCGAATTCATGCGCGACTACTGGCAGAAGAAGCCCCTGCTGGTACGCCAGGCCTTCCCCGACTTCATCAGCCCGATCGAGCCCGACGAACTGGCCGGCCTGGCGCTGGAAGAAGAAGTCGAATCGCGCCTGGTGCTCGAACACGGCGAGCGCCCGTGGGAGCTGCGCCGCGGCCCGTTCGAAGAAGAAGTCTTCGCCACCCTGCCCGAGCGTGACTGGACCTTGCTGGTACAGGCCGTGGACCAGTTCGTCCCGGAAGTGGCCGAACTGCTGGAAGAATTCCGCTTCCTGCCCAGCTGGCGCATCGACGACGTGATGGTCAGCTTTGCAGCCCCAGGTGGCAGCGTCGGCCCGCACTTCGACAACTACGACGTGTTCCTGCTGCAAGGCCACGGCAAGCGCAACTGGAAGATCGGCCAGATGTGCAACAGCGAAAGCCCGCTGATCGAGCACGCCGACCTGCGCATCCTCGCCGACTTCGAACAGAGCGGTGAGTGGACCTTGGAACCTGGCGACATGCTCTACCTGCCGCCGCGCCTGGCCCACTACGGCGTAGCCGAAGACGACTGCCTGACCTACTCGGTCGGCTTCCGCGCGCCAAGCGCTGCTGAAGTGCTGACCCACTTCACCGACTTCCTCGGCCAGTTCCTGCCGGACGAAGAGCGCTACAGCGACGCCGACGCCCAGCCGGTCAGCGACCCGCACCAGATCCAGCACGACGCCCTCGACCGCCTCAAAGGCCTGCTCGACAAGCACATGGGTGACAAAGACCTGCTGCTGACCTGGTTCGGCCAGTTCATGACCGAGCCGCGCTACCCGGAGCAGGTCGTGGGTGAAGAGCTCACTGAGGAACAGCTGATCGAAGCGCTGGAAGATGGCGCCATCCTGATCCGCAACCCAAGCGCGCGCATGGCCTGGTCCGAGCTCAACGACGACCTGATGCTGTTCGCCAGCGGCCGCAGCTGCCCATTGCCGGCCAAACTGCGTGAGCTGCTGAAGCTGGTCTGTGCTGCCGATGCGTTACACATCGAAAACCTTGCAGAGTGGCTGCAGGATGAAGATGGCCTTATGCTGGTACAGCAGCTGATCAAACAAGGAAGCCTGGGATTCGCCAATGAATAAGATTCGTGTGCGCCTCGCCGACTGGCATAAGGACAACGCCGACATCCGCCGCATCCGTGAGGCGGTGTTCATTGCCGAACAGCACGTACCACCGGAGCTTGAGTGGGATTCGGACGATCCGACCGCGGTGCACTTCCTGGCCCTGGAGGGTGACTACCCGATCGGTACCGCCCGCCTGCTGCCTGACGGCACCATTGGCCGGGTCTCGGTGCTCAAGGACTGGCGCGGCCTGAAGGTTGGCGATGCGCTGATGAATGCGGTCATCGTCGAGGCCCAGAACAGCGACCTGAAGCAGCAGATGCTCAGTGCCCAGGTACACGCCACGCCGTTCTACGAGCGCTTGGGCTTTCGCGTAGTCAGCGAAGAGTTCCTTGAAGCCGGCATCCCGCATGTGGACATGGTGCGCGACTCGCGCGCCTGATCCATAAGCCGTGGTTTCACTGACCCCTTCGCGGGGCAAGCCCGCTCCCACAGGTCCTCCACTGCATTCAGGATCAGTGCAAGACTTGTGGGAGCGGGCCTGCCCCGCGAAGAGGCCAGCAAAGACAATACATCTCCACTGACAAAAACCTGTACATCCATCCAGATAAAACTTGCCTCTGCGCCCCTGCTTGCGCATCCTAGTGCCCATCACCCCCGATGAAGCGTGCTCGGCCATGCGCCTGTTCCTCTGCGAAAAACCCTCCCAGGCAAAAGACATCGCCAAAGTGCTCGGCGCCAACCGCAAGGCCGACGGCTGCTGGCAAGGCACCGACGTCTGCGTCACCTGGTGCATCGGCCACCTGCTCGAAACCGCCCCGCCCGACAGTTATGACGAACGCTACAAGCGCTGGAACCTCGCCGACCTGCCGATCATTCCCGAAAAATGGAAGATGCTGGTCAAGCCCAAGACCGCCAGCCAGTTCAAGGCCGTCAAACGCCTGCTAGGCGAGGCGCGCGAGCTGGTCATCGCCACCGACGCCGACCGCGAAGGCGAAATGATCGCCCGCGAACTGGTCGAGCACTGCCGTTACCGCGGGCCGATCCAGCGCCTGTGGCTGTCGGCCCTTGATGATGCCTCCATCCGCAAGGCCCTGGCACGCCTGCTGCCGGGCCAGGAAACCTTCAGCCTTTATCACTCGGCGCTGGGCCGCTCCCGCGCCGACTGGCTGATCGGCATGAACATGAGCCGGCTATTCACCTTGCTCGGGCGCCAATCCGGCTACCAGGGCGTACTGCCGGTAGGCCGGGTACAGACCCCGACCCTGCGCCTGGTGGTGGACCGTGATCGCAGCATCGCCGACTTCGTCCCGGTACCGTTTTGGGCCATCGACGTGCAACTCGAACAGGCTGGCCAGGGCTTCAACGCTCAGTGGCGAGCACCAGAAGATGCTTGTGACGACCAGGGCCGGTGCCTCAACCAGGTGCTGGCGCAACAGGCTGCCGCCGACATGGGCAATGCGGGCACTGCCCGCGTGGCCAAGGTGGCGACTGAACGCGTACGCGAAGCCGCCCCCCTACCCTTCGACCTGGGCACCCTGCAGGAGCTGTGCTCAAAGAAGTTCGGCTTCGGCGCCCAGGAAACCCTCGACATCGCCCAGGCCCTGTACGAAACCCACAAACTGATCACCTACCCGCGCAGCGACTGTGGTTACCTGCCGCTGAGCCAGCACGCCGAGGCCCCCGCCATCCTTGCCGCCCTGCAGCGCGCCGATGCCAGCCTGGCGCCGCTGCAGGCTCACCTGGAGCCCCAGCGTCGCTCCCGCGCCTGGAACGACGCCAAGGTCAGCGCCCACCACGGCATCATCCCCACTGCCGCGGCCAGCGACCCCTCGCGCCTGCCCGCTAAGTACAAGGCGGTCTACACCCTCATCCGCGCCCGTTACCTGGCGCAGTTCCTGCCCAACCACGAGTACGACCGCACCCAGGCCGATTTCGACTGTGCAGGCCATGCCTTGCGTGCTGTGGGTAAGCAGATCGTCGAGCCTGGCTGGCGCCGTGCCTTGCCCGAGGCGCTGACCCCGGCCAAAGGCCGCGAGGCGCCGCCGGCCCAGGTTCTGCCAGCCCTGCGCGAAGGCCAGGACTGCAACGTGCAAGGACTGCAACTCAAGGACATGTGGACCCAGCCACCCAAGCCCTTTACCGAAGGCGACCTGATCAAGGCCATGAAAAACGTCGCCAAACTGGTAGATGACCCGCGGTTGAAGCAGAAGCTCAAGGAAACCACGGGCATCGGCACCGAAGCGACACGGGCCAGCATCATCCAGGGCCTGCTCGACCGTGGTTATCTGGTCAAGAACGGCAAGGCCTTATCCGCGACGCCCGCAGCCTTCAGCCTCATCGACGCCGTACCCAGGGCCATTGCCGACCCCGGGACGACGGCCATCTGGGAGCAGGCCCTGGACATGGTGCAGAGCGGCGAAATGAGCCTGGAAGAGTTCGTCGCCCGGCAGTCGGCCTGGATGGGTAAGCTGGTCGAACGCTGCAGCAGCATGCGCATGACCATTACCGCGCCAGCGGCCGGCGCAGCGCCACCTTGGAAAAAGAAGCGCCGGGGCGGCGGCAAAAGTAAAGCCACCGGAAGCAAACCGACCGCAGGCAAGCCAAGGCAGCCTCGTAAAAAGGCAGCGACCTGAAGCCTGAGGTGTATCTGTAGGAGCGGGCTTGCCCGCGAAAGGACCAGCACAGGCACCACCAAAACACAGGTAAACCATAAAACCCGACCAACGCACTGGCGCCGTGAAATTTACCTGCTAAATTTTCATGAAAATAATCACAATAATTTTCATGAGGCACCGGCATGTTCAAGCAATCCGCGCAACACATCGCCAGCTATTACGCCCAGACCTACCCCACCCGCATTCCCCTGCGCCCCACCCTGCAAGGCCGCCACGACACCGACATCCTCATCGTCGGCGCAGGTTTCAGCGGCCTGCACACCGCCCTGAGACTGACCATGGCCGGCAAGCGTGTCACGCTGCTGGAAGCAAGCCGTGTGGCGTGGGCCGCTTCCGGGCGCAACGGCGGCCAAGCGTTGCTGGGCTGGTCGTGCGACATGCCACCGCTGGAGAAGGCCCTTGGCGTAGAACGCACCCGGCGCTTGTGGGACAGCATGTGCTGGGCGGCCGATGAAATGCGTGAGCTGCCACAGCGCCATGGCTTCGATATCGACTACCGGCTTGGCAGCTTGTGGACAGCCGTGCTGCCGCGCCGCGTAAAAATGCTTGAAGAAGCCCTGCACGACGCCGAAACCAAATGGGGCTATGACGCCCTGCGCCTGATAGGGCGCGACGAGCTACCCCAGTGGATCGACAGCCCACGCTACCAAGCCGCGCTGTATGACGCCAAAGGCGCCCACCTCAACCCCCTCAAGCTCGCCCAAGGCCTTGCCAGCAATATCGAAGCAGCCGGTGGCCATATTTTCGAGCAAAGCCAGGTGCTCGGCTACCAGCAGACTGGCAACGGTTATGTGACCCGCACTGAGCATGGCGAGGTACACAGCCAAATTCTGGTATTGGCCTGCAACGCGTACATCGACCGCCTCGACCCGGACCTGTCGCGCCGCTTGCTGCCCGTCGGCTCCTACCAGGTCGCCACCGCGCCTCTGGAAGCCGACTTCGCCAAGTCATTGTTGCCGCGCAACAGCTGCGTGATCGACAACCAGTTCGTACCCGACTATTTCCGCCTTACCCCCGACAACCGCCTGCTGTTTGGCGGCGGCTGCACCTACCTGGGCGGCATCCCCAAGGATGTGGCCAGCGCCACCCGCCCTTACCTTGAACGGGTGTTCCCGCAGTTGGCCGGCGTGGCCATCGACTATGCCTGGGGCGGCCACATCGACTGCAGCATCCAGCGCACCCCCGACATCGGCCGGGACGGCGAGCGCTATTGGTTACAAGGCTTCTCGGGCCACGGCGTGCTGCCGACCCTGGCCGGGGCGCGGGCGGTCAGCGATGCGATCCTTGGCAACGACGACCTGCTGGCGCTGTACCAAGGTATCGATAACGGCCGCTTCCCAGGCGGCGACTTGATGGCCGCACCGCTGGAAGCCGCAGCCAAAGCCTGGTACAGGTTGCGCGACCATGTCTGATGAAGTTCAAACACTGGCGCTGCTGATTCGCGACCTGCGCAAGCACCGCGGGCTGACGCTCGACGAGTTGGCCGGTAAGGTCAAGCGCTCACTGGGGTTTCTGTCACAGGTCGAGCGCGGCTTGTCACGGCCGACCGTGGCCGACCTGACCGCAATCAGCGAAGCGCTGCACGTACCGACCACCTACTTCTACCAGGCCGGCCAACCCCGGCCGCTGGACTGGGTTACCCGACCAGGTGAGCGGCGCACCATTTACTACGCCGAAGGCATCAGCGATGTGCTGGTGTCGCCTACCTTGAATGGCGGCTTTTCCATGCTCGAAAGCCACTTGGCGCCCGGCGCCAGCAGTGGCGAGGGGCACCTGAACGACAGTTCCGAGCAAGGCGGTTTCGTCCTGGAAGGTGAGCTGACGCTGTGGCGCGATGGCCACGCCGAGGCCGTCACGCTCCGGCGCAACGACAGCTTTCAGCTGCCGCCGCACAGCCAGTTCCGCTACGCCAACCTGACCGACCAGACGACCCGGGTTCTCTGGGTCTTCCGATGAGAGCACAGCATGACCATCACAACAGGTTTTCCCGATCTGCTCAGTGAAGTACGCGCCTTCCGTGCCCGCTACCCCGAAGTACGCCAAGTCGACCTGCTGAGCCTGGACATCCCCGGGCATTTCTACGGCAAGCGCTACCCCGTCGACATGCTGGAAAAGGTCGCCGCCGGCAGCCCGCTGAAACTGCCGCAGAACTGCGTGTTGCTAGGGGTACAGGGCGGGCTGTTCCCGATTGGTGACTACTGTTTCAGCGACGGCGACCCGGATGCCGTGCGGCGCCTGATCCCCGGCACCCTCAAGCCAGTCACCTGGGAGCGCGAGCCGCTGGGGCAGATGTTGATCAGCTCCGACGGCACCGCCGCGCCCATCGAGTTCGAGCCCCGGGAAGTGCTCGCCCGCGTACTGCAACGCCTGGCGCGGCGTGGCATTCGCCCGGTGGTGGCGTTCGAGCTGGAGTTTTACCTGTTCGAACGGGCACTGAAGGAAGGGCTGCCGCAGTTCCCCCGCGACCCGTTCAGCGATGACCCGGACGATCAGCCCAACATGCACATCGAGCGCCTGTCGCGCTTCAGCGACGTGCTGCGCGACATGGTCGAAACGGCCAATGCCCAAGGGGTGGATGCCAATGTCATCACGGCCGAACTGGGGCCGGGCCAGTTCGAGATCAATTTCGGCCACTGCGACGACGGCCTGCGCGCCGCCGACTGGGCTGCCCTGTTCTGCCGCAGCACCCGTGGCGTGGCGCTCAAGCACGGGCTGCGTGCTTCGTTCATGAGCAAACCCTACCTGCACGCCCCTGGTAGCGGCATGCATGTACACGTCAGCCTGTACGACAACGACGGCAACAACCTGCTGGCTGCCGATGGGCAACGCCCGCTGCGCCATGCGGTGGCGGGCTGCCTGGCGGTCCTGCCGCACTGCATGCCGATCTTTGCAGCCAACCACAATGCGTTCCGTCGCTACGGCGCCATGGTCAACGCCGCCAGCCGTGCGAGCTGGGGCTATGAAGACCGCGATGCGTGCATACGCATTCCCGAGTCCGATGTACGCAATTTGCGCATCGAGCATCGTCTGGCTGGCGCGGATGCCAACCCGTACCTGGTGCTGGCGGCGATCCTGTGCGGGATGGAGCATGGCCTGGATGCGGCGCAGGAGCCGATCACACCGCTGAACGAAGACCGCGGCAGCGGCATCGACTTCCCCAAGGACATGCTCAGCGCAGTCCCCGCGATGCGCAGCCACCCCGCAGTGAATGAGGGGCTGGGGGAAGAATTCGTGATGGTGTATTGCGAGAACAAGCGGCAAGACCACTTGGCATTCATGCAAGAAGTCAGCGCCAGGGAGTACCGCTGGTTCCTGTAATGGCTCGATTGCCGGTGCCGGCCCTTTCGCGGGGCGAGCCCGCTCCCACAGGTTTACTACCAGGTTAAAGACGGTGATATACCTGTGGGAGCGGGCTTGCACCGCGAAAAGGCCAGTACTGACAACACAGAAATCTCTCCTACTCTCAATAGCTCACCCCCACAGGTTTACTACCCGGTTAGAGACGGTGGTATTCCTGTGGGAGCGGGCTTGCCCCGCGAAGAGGCCAGTACTGACAACTCAGAAATCTCTCCTATTCTCAATAGCTCACTTGGCAATCCCCTGCATAGAGGAGACGCGACCATGAGCTACGTAACCACGAAGGATGGCGTTCAGATCTTCTACAAAGACTGGGGCCCGCGCGATGCGCCGGTCATTCACTTCCACCACGGCTGGCCGCTCAGTGCCGATGACTGGGATGCCCAGTTGCTGTTCTTCCTGGCCCAAGGCTTTCGCGTGGTCGCCCACGACCGCCGCGGCCACGGGCGCTCTAGCCAGGTGTGGGATGGCCATGACATGGACCACTACGCCGATGACGTAGCCGCCGTGGTCGACCACCTGGGCATCCAGGGTGCGGTGCATGTCGGCCATTCCACGGGGGGCGGCGAAGTGGTGCGCTACATGGCACGCTACCCCGGCGACAAGGTGGCCAAGGCGGTACTGATTGCTGCAGTGCCACCGCTGATGGTGCAGACACCGTCCAACCCAGGCGGCCTGCCCAAGTCGGTCTTCGACGGCTTCCAGGCCCAGGTCGCGAGTAACCGGGCGCAGTTCTACCGCGACGTGCCCACGGGGCCTTTCTACGGTTATAACCGGCCCGGGGCCAAACCGTCGGAAGGCATCATCGGCAACTGGTGGCGCCAAGGCATGATCGGCAGTGCCAAGGCGCACTACGACGGCATCGTGGCGTTTTCGCAGACTGACTTCACCGAGGACCTCAAGCGCATCACCCAGCCGGTGCTGGTCATGCACGGTGACGATGACCAGATCGTGCCTTACGAGAACGCGGGCCCGTTGTCGGCCAAGTTGCTGCCTAATGGCACGTTGAAGACCTACAAAGGGTATCCGCACGGCATGCCGACCACCCATGCCGATGTGATCAATGCGGATTTGCTGGCGTTTATACGGAGTTGATGTAACCCCCTGTAGCGGCCTTTTCGCGGGCAAGCCCGCTCCCACACGACTTTCACTGCCTTCGAACCAGTGAAAACCTGTGGGAGCGGGCTTGCCCGCGAAAGGGCCCGCATTGGCAACATACAGCCGCCAGGACTAACATGTGGCACTTCTAGCGCGGCTGTTTGCCGCGCCCTTGCCTTCCTGTGTGCACAAAAAACCAATGCCCTTCGAACTCACCGTAGAACCCCTCACCCTACTCATCCTGGCCCTGGTCGCCTTCGTCGCCGGCTTCATCGACGCCATCGCCGGCGGCGGCGGCCTGCTCACCACCCCGGCCCTGCTCACCGCCGGCATGCCGCCACACCTGGTGCTGGGCACCAACAAGCTCAGCTCTACCTTCGGCTCGGCCACGGCCGGCTTCACTTACTACAAGCGCAAACTGTTCCACCCCGCGCAGTGGCGCCCGGCGTTGTTCGCTACCCTGGTAGGCGCCTCGCTGGGTGCGGTGATCGCCCACTACCTGCCCGCCGAATGGCTGAACAAGATGCTCCCGGTCGTGGTCTTCGCCTGCGGCGTCTACCTGCTGTTCGGCGGCACGCCCAAGGCGCCGCTGGATGCCGACGCACCGATCAAGAAGAAATGGCAGGCCCCCCAAGGCTTCACGCTGGGCTTCTACGATGGCGTAGCGGGCCCCGGCACTGGTGCGTTCTGGACCGTGAGCACCCTGCTGCTGTACCCGATCGACCTGGTGCGCGCCAGCGGTGTGGCGCGCAGCATGAACTTCGTCAGCAACATCGCGGCGCTGACGGTGTTCATCATTTCCGGGCAGGTGGATTATGTCGTCGGCCTGTGCATGGGCCTGTCGGTGATGGTGGGTGCGTTCTTCGGCGCACGCACGGCGATCAGCGGCGGCAGCAAGTTCATCCGCCCGGTCTTCATCACCGTGGTGCTGGCGCTTACCGTGCGCCTAGCGTGGCAGCACTGGTTCGGGCAGGCCTAAGCGTTCAGCCACGTACAAATCGATCAGGTACCGGGCGATGGAACGCCCGGCCGGCAGCGGCGGCAGGTCATGCACGCTGAACCACTGGGCATCCTCGATCTCGTCGGGCTGCATGACGATCTCGCCGCCCGCGTACTCGGCATGGAACCCCAGCATCATCGAATGCGGGAACGGCCAGCACTGGCTGCCGACGTAACGGATGTTCTGCACCTCGACCGCTACCTCTTCACGCACTTCGCGCACCAGGCAATCCTCGGCCGACTCGCCGGGCTCGGCAAAACCCGCCAAGGTGCTGTAGACACCGGTGACGAAACGCGGCGAGCGCGCCAGCAGAATCTCGTCACCGCGGGTGACCAGCACGATCATGCTCGGCGAAATGCGCGGGTAGCTGCGCAGGTCGCAGGGCTGGCAGTACATCGCCCGCTCCCAACGGATTTGCGTCATCGCCTGACCGCAGCTACCGCAAAAACGGTGCTCGCGGGCCCAGGTACCAATCTGCGCGGCATAACCCAGCACCTTGTACAGGTCGAAGTCGCCTTCGAGCATGAACGCGCGCAGGCCACGCCAGCTGCAACCTGGCAGGTCGGTGGCGCCGCGCAGTGCAAGCAGGAACACCGGCTCGCCATCGAAGTGACCGATGCCATGCTCGCACAGCACGTCCAGGTCCTGGCGCTTGAGCCATTCGCGGGGGAACAGCGCGCCGTTGTCGTCCACCAGGAACCCTTCCGGGCTGCGGGCGACGGCCAAGCCCCCGGTGATCTGCGGGTCGAGTACTGCGGTAGTCCAGCGTGCTGACATGTCGGGGTTCCTTGCTGCGCGCCCCCCGACCCAGTCAGTCGGCGAACGTCGGTTTCTGTTTGCTCATGTGCGCCGCCACGGCCACGCGCAGGTCTTCAGACTGCAGCATCGCGGCGTTCCAGGTGGCGATGTATTCAAGGCCATCGTCAATGCGATGGTCACGCATGTAGCTGAGCATTTCCTTGGTGCCGGCCACGGCGATCGGCGATTTTGCGGCAATCTCACGGGCGATGGCAAAGACCCCGTCAAGCAGCGCGGCCTGATCATCATAGACCCGGTTGACCAGGCCGATGCGCAGCGCCTCATCGGCCTCGACGTTGCGCCCGGTGAATGCCAGCTCGCGCATGATGCCGTCGCCAATGATACGTGGCAAACGTTGCAGCGTGCCGACATCGGCGGCCATGCCCATGTCGATTTCCTTGATCGAGAACTGCGCATCTTGGCTGCAGTAGCGCATGTCGCACGCCGAGATGAGGTCGATGGCGCCCCCAATGCAGTAGCCCTGGACTGCCGCCAGCACCGGCTTGCGGCATTTGTCGACGGCATTGAACGACGCCTGCAGGCGCAGGATGGTGCTGCGCAACAAGCGCGCATTACGGCCAACGTCCTTGCCCAACTGGCCGGCCAGCGAGGCCAGCATCATCAGGTCGATGCCGGCAGAGAAATGCTTGCCCGCACCGCTAATGACGACGGCGCGCACCGCATCGGTGTCGTCGACCCACTGGAAGATGTCGATGATCTCCTCCCAGAAGGCAGCGTTCATCGCGTTGACTTTCTCGGGGCGGTTGATCTGGACGTGGGCGATGCTATCAGTCAGTTCAACCTTGAACGCGCTGTACTCGGTCACGGGCGGCACTCCTGCTGGGAAAGGGTCATGACGCAGGATGTTAACCCAGCCAGGAGGCCGCACTTGTGCCAAAAGCAGGACGGCAAATCTTGCCTAAGTCGGCTCGATCCGGCACCGTGCGCCATCGCTGAATCATAAGGATACATATTCATGCCCCGCTCCCTGCCCGGTGCGCTCGCCCACAACTTCCTGGGCCAGTCACCGCTTTGGTATAAGGCTGTCATCGGCCTGTTCCTGGTGCTCAACCCCTTGCTGTTGCTGACTGCGGGCCCGGTCACGGCGGGCTGGGTGCTGGTGATCGAATTCATCTTCACCCTGGGCATGGCGCTCAAGTGCTACCCGTTGATGCCTGGCGGCTTGTTGCTGGTCGAAGCACTGCTGCTCGAGATGACCACCCCACAGGCCCTGTACGAAGAGCTGCTGCACAACTTCCCGGTGATCCTGCTGCTGATGTTCATGGTCGCCGGCATTCACTTCATGAAAGAGCTGCTGCTGTTCCTGTTCTCGCGGATCTTGCTCGGTGTGCGCTCGAAGGCGGCCCTGTCGCTGCTGTTCTGCGTGCTGTCAGCGTTCCTCTCGGCCTTTCTCGATGCGCTGACAGTCACGGCGGTGATCATCAGCGCTGCCGTGGGCTTCTACGCGGTCTTTCACCGCGTTGCTTCGGGTGCCAACCCGCGTGAAGAAAGCGCGCTCGACAGCGACCAGCAGATCCCGCAACTGCACCGTGAAGACCTCGACCAGTTCCGCGCCTTCCTGCGCAGCCTGTTGATGCACGGTGCGGTGGGCACTGCATTGGGCGGCGTGTGCACGCTGGTGGGCGAACCGCAAAACCTGCTGATAGGCCATGAAATGGGCTGGCACTTCGCCGACTTCTTCCTCAAGGTCGCCCCGGTGTCGTTGCCGGTGCTCGGCGCCGGGCTGTTGACCTGCGTAGCGCTGGAAAAACTACGCCTGTTCGGCTACGGCACACTGATGCCTGAACGCGTGCGCCAGGTGCTGGCTGCCTACGCCGCCGAAGATGACGCCGCCCGTACGCCGGCACAGCGCGCCGCGCTGTGGGTACAAGGCAGCGCCGCGCTGATCCTGATCATCTGCCTGGGCCTGCACATTGCCGAAGTGGGCCTGATCGGCCTGCTGGTAATCGTGTTGATCACTGCGTTCACCGGCATCACCGACGAACACCGCCTGGGCCGCGCCTTCCAGGATGCCATGCCGTTCACCGCGCTGTTGGTGGTGTTCTTCGCCGTGGTCGCGGTGATCCATCAGCAGCAGTTGTTCAGCCCGCTGATCGCCTGGGTACTGGCGCTGCCCGCCGAACAACAACCGGGCATGCTGTACCTGGCCAACGGTTTGCTGTCGGCGATCAGCGACAACGTGTTCGTCGCCACTATCTACATTACCGAGGTCAAGCAGGCCTTCATGAACGGTGGCATGAGCCGCGAGCATTTCGAGACGCTGGCGGTGGCGATCAATACCGGCACCAACTTGCCGAGCGTGGCAACGCCGAATGGGCAAGCGGCGTTCCTGTTCCTGCTGACCTCGGCGATTGCACCGCTGATCCGCCTGTCGTACGGGCGCATGGTGTGGATGGCGTTGCCCTATACCGTGGTCATGGGTGGGCTGGGCTGGTGGGCGGTGACTTACTGGCTGTAAAACCTGGCGGCGTGGGGATATTCGATACAACTTTTCCCGCACGCCCGCATCGAAGCAAAGGTAAATCCACATCCGCTTCAAGGAGGTTCGCTATGGCGATGCGCACGGCACTGATGCTTTCCTGCATGACCCTTGCCCTGGTCGGCTGCGCGGGTTCGAACGATGAACACCGCACGCCGCCGACCACCCAGCAGGTCGACCTGCAACGCTACCAGGGCACCTGGTATGAGCTGGCGCGCCTGCCAATGTTCTTTCAGCGCAACTGCGTGCAATCCGAAGCGCGTTACGGCTTGCGTGAGGACGGGCGCATCGACGTCAACAACCGCTGCAAGGAAAAGGACGGCCAGTGGAACGAGGCCAAGGGCATCGCCGAAGCCCAGCAACCGGGCAAGACCGACAAGCTCTGGGTGCAGTTCGACAATTGGTTCAGCCGGCTGGCTCCAGGCCTGACCAAGGGTGAGTACTGGGTGCTTTACCACGACAAGGACTACCGCGTGGCCCTGGTCGGGCACCCGAACCGCGAGTACCTATGGTTGCTCTCACGCACGCCGGCAATCACCGACCAGGAACGCGAGGAACTGCTGTCGATTGCCCGCAAGCAAGGCTACGACACCAGCAAGCTGATCTGGCGCCAGGAGGGCTAGCCCGCCGCGCGGCTGGCATGTCGACGACGCGGGGCAAGCAGGCTAAGGTGTGCGCCCCGCCTCCCCTCGAAGGAACGAGCCGTTGATCACCTGCCACGTCAAATACACCGTCGACCCTTACCAGCTACCGGCCTTCGAAGCCTATTCGCGCCTGTGGATGCGCCTGGTCACGCGCATGGGCGGCAAGCACCATGGCTATTTCCTGCCTGCCGAAGGTGCCAACAACATCGCCTACTGCCTGTTCAGTTTTTCCAGCCTGGCCGCCTACGAGCAGTACCGCAAGCAGGCAGAGACCGACCCGGAATGCATCGCTGCAGTCGCCCTGGCCACTGAGCAACGGTTCATCCACAGCTATGAACGCAGCTTCCTCAAGCCGTTGCTCGAACCGCGCATTCGCTCGCTGGCGCTGTGCGTTTTCCATCACCAAGGGAAGATTCTGGTCAACGTCTTCGACGACCCGGTGACGCAGCAGACGCTGTGCCGCCCACTCGGGGGTGGCATCGAGTTTGGTGAGCGGGGCCGTGACGCCATCGCCCGGGAAATCGAAGAAGAATTGGGGCAGTCGATCAGCGATGTGCGGTTGCTCGGCACGCTGGAGAGCTTGTTCCACTATGCCGATACGCCGGGGCATGAGATTGTGCAGGTATTCGATGCACGCTTCGACGACGCCAGCCTTTACCAGCAGACCTGGGTAGAAGGCCGCGAGTCCGACGGCAGCCCCTTCCGCGCCCGGTGGTGCGACAGCGCCGACTTCGACCGCATCGGCCCGCTTGTGCCGCAGGGCCTGCAAGCGTTGTTGCGCGACCTGTCGCTGCTGGGCTGAAGCAAAGGAGCCTGATCATGGACCTGCTGTTTCTAGGCACCAGTGCCGGGGTGCCGACCAAGGCCCGCAACGTCAGTGCCACGGCCGTCATCGAGGCCAGCGGCAGCCACTGGTACCTGATCGATTGCGGCGAAGGCACGCAGCATCGGCTGCTGCAGACGCCGCTGTCGATACGCGACCTGCGCGGCATCTTCATCACCCACGTACACGGCGACCATTGCTTCGGCCTGCCCGGCCTGCTGGCCAGCGCCGGGATGAGCGGGCGTACCCAGCCGCTGGATATCATCCTGCCCGCCGCCCTGCATGACTGGGTGCGCCTGGGCTTGACCGCCAGCGACACTTACCTGCCTTTCGAGGTGCGCCTGCTGGCCGTTGAAAGCCTGACTGACTGGCGTAGCGAGACGCTGCAGGTCAGTACCGTGCAGCTGTCGCACCGGGTGCCGAGCGTGGGCTTCGTGTTCACCGAGCTCAACCCTGAGCCGCGCCTGGACGTGCAGCGCCTGGATGCCGAAGGCATTCCACGCGGGCCGTTGTGGGGCGACCTGGCCAAAGGGCTGTCGGTCGAGTATGAGGGGCGGACCCTGCACGGCCAAGACTACCTGCGCGCATCGCGGCCGGCGCGACGGGTGATCGTGTGCGGTGACAACGACAGCCCCGAGCTGTTGGCGGAGGCGGCCAAGGGCGCGGATGTGATGGTGCACGAAGCGACCTTTACCCAGGCGGTCGTCGAGCGCACGGGGGCTACGTTCGGCCACAGCACAGCGGCGCAAGTGGCACGGTTTGCCGAGGCGGCGGGTGTGCGCAACCTGGTGCTCACGCATTTCAGCGCACGCTACCAGGGCGATCCGCGGCGCAGCCCGTGCATCGACGATGTACGTGTGGAGGCCCTGACGCATTACAGCGGGCATCTGACCTTGGCGCAGGACCTGCAGCGGTATCATATTGGGCGGGATGGGTGTCTTGTGGTGGTGGGGTAGATAGGGTTGCGGCTGATAGGTGCATGCCGTTAGGGCTGTGGCGCCTATGAGATCGAGCGCCGCCCGCGCGGCGCATCGCGAGCAACGCTCGCTCCTACGTTTTTTCGGGCCAATTATTCCTGGGGCAAACGCGCGCGACCGCCCTGGCGTATGGCTCGATATCGCGTCGAACAAACAAGGCGGTCGCGCGCGCCTGCCACAGGCGTTATTGGCCAAAAACAAACGTAGGAGCGAGCGTTGCTCGCGATGCGCCGCGCGGGCGGCGCTCGATCTCATAGGCGATGAAAACCTCCCGCCAGGCACCTGTCAGCCGAACCACCCCTTCAAGACATACACCCCCTACGCCGCCAACCGCCCACTGGCAATCGCCTCCGACGCTGCCAGCATCGCCCGCAACAACACCGCACACCCCGCCGCCAGGTCCTCCGGCGTGGCGTTCTCGATTTCGTTGTGGCTGATGCCATTCTCGCAAGGCACGAAGATCATCCCTGCTGGCCCCAATTCGGCCAGGAAGATCGCGTCATGCCCGGCTCCACTGACGATATCCATGTGCGGCAGGCCCAGCGCACCTGCCGAATCGCGCACGGCATCGACGCAGGCCTTGTCGAAATACAGGGCCGGGAAATCCGCCGTAGGGATCAGCTCATGCGCCAGGCCATGCTTGGCGCAGGTGCTCTCGATCACCCCACGCACCTCGGCAATCATCGCGTCCAGTTGCTCGCCTTCAAGGTGACGGAAGTCCAGGGTCATGCGCACCTCACCCGGGATCACGTTGCGTGACCCTGGGTAGGCCTGCAGGCAACCCACCGTGCCACAGGCATGTGGCTGGTGCCCAAGGGCCGTACGGTTGACTGCCTCGACCACGGCGGCAGCGCCCACCAAGGCATCCTTGCGCAAGTGCATGGGCGTTGGGCCGGCATGGGCTTCGACCCCGCGCAGGGTCAGGTCGAACCACTTCTGGCCCAGCGCACCCAACACCACGCCGATGGTCTTGGCCTGGTCTTCAAGGATCGGCCCCTGCTCGATATGCGCTTCAAAATAAGCCCCCACCGGGTGGCCGAGTACCGCGCGCTGGCCGGCGTAACCGATCGCATCGAGCGCCTCGCCAACACTCACCCCCTGTGCATCACGCTTGGCCAGCGTCTCTTCCAGCGTGAACTTACCGGCGAACACCCCAGAGCCCATCATGCAGGGGGCAAAGCGCGAGCCCTCCTCGTTGGTCCACACCACCACTTCCAACGGCGCTTCGGTTTCAACGCCGAGGTCGTTGAGGGTGCGGATCACCTCCAGCCCGGCCATCACCCCATAACAGCCATCAAACTTGCCGCCGGTGGGCTGGGTATCGATATGGCTGCCGGTCATCACCGGTGGCAGCTTGGGGTTGCGCCCCGGGCGGCGGGCGAAAATATTGCCGACCGCATCGACACTCACGGTGCAACCGGCTGCCTCGCACCACTCGACGAAGAGGTCGCGGGCCTGGCGGTCAAGGTCGGTCAGCGCCAGCCGGCAGACACCGCCTTTGGCCGTGGCGCCGAGGCGGGCAAGGTCCATCAGCGATTGCCACAGGCGTGCGCTGTCAACATGGCGGGCGGTGGTCTTGAGGATATCGTGGACTGGAGTCATGGGTTTTCCCCTCAGGCTTTTTTGTTGTTTATCAGGGCCTCTTCGCGGGCAAGCCCGCTCCCACATTGAACGTGCCGTAGCCTGTGGGAGCGGGCTTGCCCGCGAAGAGGCAAACTCAGTATCACGGCAACGGCTTGGCCAACCGCGCCGGGCTGCGCGCCGCCAAGCCACCCAGGACGTAGTACAACGCCCCACCCAGCAGCGAGCCGGTGAACCAGCCATAGTCGTAGAACCAGCTGAAGCTGCTGTTGCCGATCGACATCACGGTCAGCGCCACCGGGACGCCGAAGGCGGCAAACCCAGCCCAGTTCCAGGCCGGATACACGTCATCGCGGTACAACCCGGCCAAGTCCAGGCGCTGGCGACGGATCAGGAAATAGTCCACCACCATGATTCCGGCAATCGGCCCGAGCAGGCTCGAGTAACCCAGCAACCAGTTCGAATAAACGCTTTCCAGGCTCAGGTCCGAGACGATCCAGCCCAGCTTCTTGAGCAGTTCATGGCCCATCAGCGCCAAGCCGATAAACCCGGTCAGCCACACCGCGCGGCTTCGCCCGATCAGGCGTGGCGCGATGTTCTGGAAGTCGTTGGTGGGCGAGACGATGTTCGCCGCCGTGTTGGTCGACAACGTGGCGATCACGATCAACGCCATGGCCAGCGCCACCCAGCCCGGGCTTTGGATCTTGCCGATCAGGCTGACCGGGTCAGACACCGTTTCACCCACCAGCGACGCGGACGCTGCGGTCAGCACCACACCCAATGCCGCGAACAGGAACATGGTCAGCGGCAGGCCGAAGATCTGCCCCAGTATCTGGTCCTTCTGGCTTTTGGCGTACCGGCTGAAGTCGGGAATGTTCAGCGAGAGCGTGGCCCAGAAACCGACCATGGCGGTGAGCCCGGCACAGAAGTAGCTGACCACGCTGACGCCCTCTGGCCGCTTGGGCGGCTGCGCCAGCAACTCGGTCATCGACATGTGCGGCAGTGCCCAGAACAGCAGGCCCACGCCCACCGCCACCAGCAACGGCGCCGAAAGCGTTTCGAGCCATTTGATCGACTCCGCCCCGCGCAACACCACCCACAAGTTAAGCGCCCAGAAAATCATGAAGCCGATCACCTCCCCGGTGCCCTCCAGAGCCTTCCAGCCATCGAACATCGAGCCGAGGAACAGGTGAATGGCCAGGCCGCCGAACATCGTCTGGATGCCGAACCAGCCGCAAGCGACCACCGCGCGAATCAAGCACGGCACGTTCGAGCCGAGGATGCCAAACGAGGAACGCAACAGCACCGGAAACGGGATGCCGTACTTGGTGCCAGGGAACGCGTTGAGGGTCAGCGGGATCAGCACGATGAGGTTGGCCAGCAGAATGGCCAGCAGCGCCTCGCCCACGCTCAGGCCAAAGTAGGCCGTGAGCACGCCGCCGAGGGTGTAGGTGGGCACGCAGATGGACATACCCACCCACAGGGCGGTGATGTGCCATTTGTTCCAGGTGCGTTGGTGCACCTTGGTGGGTGCGATGTCGTGGTTGTAGCGCGAGCTGTCGAGCACGTCAGTGCCTGCCTCCAGCTCGAACAGGCCATCCTGCTCGATCACTTGCGATCTGCTCTGTTGCATGGGGCCTTCTCCAGGTTTTTCTAATTGTTTGCTCATCGGGCTAAAGCGATGGCCGGAGTACACACACCACCAGTACTGCTCCTCCGGTCCGGCCTGGCGGTTGTGGCCGTACTCAAATTACGTGCCGGGTTGGCCTGAGCCGTCCCGGGTGGCCGCCGCCGACCGGAGGTAATCAACTGAACTGCAAGGCATTTATCGACGCAAAGCGAAAGCACGGTTATCCCTTCGCCTGCCTGTTGCGCCCGCTCAAGCCAGGCTTGCGTCCGGCGCGTGTTTCAAACCGGTGCAGCCTGTTTTTTCAGCCACGCGGCAGGCGTCTTCTGGCCCGCTATCAAGCAGCTGATTTTGCATGGAAAATCTTGACCAATTTGGCTTCTTGTCAAGTGCGTCAAAATGGTGAAAGGCCTCACCATTTTGGTGATTCAAACAATAATTATCTAAATATCAATAAGTTACGAAAGTTATAAGCTCATAAATTATTTTCTTGAACAATCCCAAATCACCATCTAGATTCCATTCTTGTCAGGCCTGACAGGATTGTAGGCTACCCTTCGATCACCGGCAGTCACTGGCGTATAACAATTCAAGAACCGGCCCAGACCGGTCAGCCTGCGAGGAAGACGGCATGTCCCTGTTGATCCGTGGTGCCACCGTGATCACCCACGAAGAGCGTTACACCGCCGATGTCCTGTGTGTCGATGGCCTGATAGCGGCCATAGGCGCAAACCTCGAACCGCCCACCGACTGCGAAATCCTCGACGGCAGTGGCCAGTACCTGATGCCCGGCGGCATCGACCCGCACACCCACATGCAACTGCCCTTCATGGGCACCGTGGCCAGCGAAGACTTCTTCAGCGGCACCGCTGCCGGCCTGGCCGGTGGTACCACCTCCATCATCGACTTCGTCATCCCCAACCCGCAGCAGTCATTGCTGGAAGCCTTTCACACCTGGCGTGGCTGGGCGCAAAAGAGTGCCTGCGACTACGGCTTCCACGTCGCCATCACCTGGTGGAGCGAGCAGGTCGCAGAAGAGATGGGCGAGCTGGTGGCCAACCACGGGGTGAACAGCTTCAAGCACTTCATGGCGTACAAGAACGCCATCATGGCGGCCGACGATACCTTGGTCGCCAGCTTCGAGCGCTGCCTGCAACTGGGCGCGGTGCCTACCGTGCATGCCGAGAACGGCGAGCTGGTCTACCACCTGCAGAACAAGCTGCTGGCCCAAGGCCTGACCGGGCCAGAGGCACACCCGCTGTCGCGCCCTTCGCAGGTCGAAGGCGAGGCGGCCAGCCGTGCTATCCGTATTGCCGAAACCATCGGTACGCCGCTGTATGTGGTGCACATCTCGAGCCGCGAAGCCCTGGACGAGATCACCTACGCTCGGGCCAAAGGCCAGCCGGTGTATGGTGAAGTACTGCCAGGCCACCTGCTGCTCGACGACAGCGTCTACCGCAATCCGGATTGGGCCACGGCCGCAGGCTATGTAATGAGCCCGCCCTTCCGCCCGCGGGAACACCAGGAAGCCCTGTGGCGCGGCCTGCAGTCGGGTAACCTGCACACCACCGCCACCGACCACTGCTGCTTCTGCGCCGAACAAAAGGCCATGGGCCGCGATGACTTCAGCCGCATCCCCAATGGCACCGCCGGCATCGAAGACCGCATGGCGGTGCTGTGGGATGCCGGAGTCAACAGTGGGCGCTTGTCAATGCAGGAATTCGTCGCGCTGACCTCCACCAACACGGCCAAGATCTTCAACCTGTTCCCGCGCAAGGGCGCGATACGCGTCGGTGCCGACGCTGACCTGGTGCTGTGGGACCCACAGGGCACGCGGACGATTTCGGCGCAAACCCACCACCAGCGCGTGGACTTCAACATTTTCGAAGGCCGCACCGTTCGCGGCATCCCCAGCCACACCATCAGCCAGGGCCGTGTGCTGTGGGCCGATGGCGACTTGCGCGCCGAACCTGGCGCCGGTCGTTACGTGGAGCGCCCGGCCTACCCCTCGGTGTACGAGGTGTTAGGCCGCCGCGCCGAGCAACAGCGCCCGACACCCGTTCAGCGCTGAGCATTACCCGCACTGCACCTGCACTGCCGTACCGGCCCTGAAGAGGCCGGGCGGCGCCGTATTGCCGTTGACTGCCACATCCAAAAAAGAAAAGAGAGGCTACAACCGTGATCGATGCCCTGAACCACTTGCCGCGCCCCCGGGCCGGCGCCGACCAGCTGGCCGAGCGCTTCGGCGATCTCGCCCCTCCCCTCACCGCCCGCCAGGCCGCCGTGGAGAGCGCACGCTGCCTGTATTGCTACGACGCGCCCTGCGTCAATGCGTGCCCCAGCGAAATCGACATTCCCTCGTTCATCCACCGCATCAGTGACGAGAACCTGCAAGGCGCCGCCGAACGCATTCTCTCGGCCAATATTCTCGGCGGCAGTTGCGCCCGTGTCTGCCCGACCGAGATCCTCTGCCAACAGGCCTGCGTACGCAACAACGCCCAAGAATGCGCACCGGTGCTGATCGGCCAGTTGCAACGCTATGCGCTGGACAACGCGCACTTCACCGAGCACCCCTTCACCCGCTCCCCCGCTACCGGCAAGCGCATCGCCGTGGTCGGCGCCGGCCCTGCGGGGTTGTCCTGCGCGCATCGCCTGGCCATGCATGGGCATGACGTGGTGGTGTTCGAAGCCTGCGAAAAAGCAGGTGGCCTCAACGAATACGGTATCGCCCGCTACAAACTGGTAGACGACTACGCCCAGCGCGAAGTGGAATTCCTGCTGGGCATCGGTGGCATCGAAATCCGCCACGGCCAACGCCTGGGGGACAACCTTGGCCTGGGCGAGCTGCGCGATCAATACGACGCGGTGTTCCTGGGCCTGGGCCTGAATGCGGTGCGCCAGCTCGGCTTGGCCGATGAAGAGGCACCTGGGGTGCTCGCCGCCACGCAGTACATCCGCGAACTGCGCCAGGCCGATGACCTGAGCCAACTGCCGCTGGCCGACCGCTGCCTGGTGATTGGCGCCGGCAACACCGCCATCGACATGGCCGTGCAGATGAGCCGCCTGGGCGCCCATGACGTCAACCTGGTGTACCGCCGCGGCCACGCCGACATGGGCGCCACCGATCACGAGCAAGACATCGCCAAGGCCAACCAAGTGCGCCTGCACACCTGGGCGCGCCCCGAGGCGGTACTGCTGGACGATGCCGGCCAGGTGCGCGGCATGCGCTTCGCCCGCACCGAGCTTGCCGACGGGCGCCTGCGCGACACCGGCGAAACCTTCGAGCTGGCCGCCGATGCGATCTTCAAGGCCATCGGCCAACGCTTCGATGACGCCAGCCTCGCCGACCCCGTGGCGGCGCAGCTGGCCCGCGAGGGTGAACGCATCCGCGTCGATGCGCACATGCGCACCAGCCTGGCGGGCGTCTACGCGGGCGGCGACTGTACCGCATTGGGCCAGGACCTCACCGTCCAGGCTGTGCAGCACGGCAAGCTGGCCGCTGAAGCCATCCATGCCCAACTCATGCTCAACGTGGAGGCAGCGTAAATGGCCGACTTGTCTATCGAATTTGCCGGCATCAAGGCACCCAACCCGTTCTGGCTGGCCTCGGCGCCCCCCACCGACAAGGCCTACAACGTGGTCCGCGCCTTCGAGGCTGGCTGGGGCGGTGTGGTCTGGAAAACCCTGGGCGAAGACCCGGCGGCGGTCAACGTGTCGTCGCGCTACTCGGCGCACTACGGCCCCAACCGCCAGGTGCAGGGGATCAACAACATCGAATTGATCACCGACCGCTCGCTGGAAATCAACCTGCGCGAGATCACCCAGGTGAAGAAGGACTGGCCCGACCGTGCGCTAATCGTGTCGTTGATGGTGCCGTGCGAGGAAGAATCCTGGAAGTTCATCCTACCTCTGGTGGAGGCCACGGGCGCTGATGGTATCGAGCTGAACTTCGGCTGCCCCCACGGCATGCCTGAGCGCGGCATGGGCGCAGCAGTCGGCCAGGTACCGGAATATGTGGAGATGGTCACCCGCTGGTGCAAGACCTATTGCGCCCTGCCGGTGATCGTGAAACTCACACCCAACATCACCGACATTCGCCAGTCGGCCCGCGCCGCGCACCGTGGCGGGGCGGATGCGGTGTCGTTGATCAACACCATCAACTCGATCACCAGCGTGGACCTGGACCGCATGGTGGCCCACCCGATAGTCGGCGACCAGAGCACCCATGGCGGCTATTGCGGTTCGGCGGTCAAGCCGATCGCGCTGAACATGGTCGCGGAAATCGCCCGCGACCCGGAAACACGCGGCTTGCCCATCTGTGGCATCGGCGGCATCGGCAACTGGCGAGACGCGGCCGAGTTCATTGCCCTGGGCAGTGGCGCCGTGCAGGTGTGCACGGCAGCGATGCTGCACGGGTTCCGCATTGTCGAAGACATGAAAGATGGCCTGGCGCGCTGGATGGACCAGCATGGGCACCGCAACCTGGAAGCATTCAGAGGCCAGGCGGTGGGGCACACCACTGACTGGAAGTACCTGGACATCAACTACAAGTCAGTGGCGCACATTGACCAGGACGCCTGCATTGGGTGCGGTCGTTGCCATATCGCCTGCGAAGACACCTCGCACCAGGCCATTGCCAGCACGGCCAAGGCCGACGGCACCCACGTCTACAGCGTGATCGAGGAGGAATGCGTGGGCTGCAACCTGTGCCAGATCACCTGCCCGGTGGAAAACTGCATCGACATGGTGGCGCAGGATACCGGCAAGCCTTACCTGAACTGGACGCAGGATCCGCGTAACCCCTATCGCGAGGCGAGCTGAGGCTGAATAGGCCGGGGCCGCTGCGCGGCCCTTCGCGGGGCAAGCCCGCTCCCACAGGATTTCTGCTTGCTTGAAATAGCACACGACGCCTGTGGGAGCGGGCTTGCCCCGCGAAGGGCTGCGAAGCGGCCCCAACTCTGGTCAAACCACCGCTGTCTCATGCAAGTACACCCACACCACCCGCTGCTCGTCACACTCCACAATCGCCAACGAATACCGCGCAGTCTCCTGCCCCGGCAAGCGGTGGGTCTCCTTGTAGCGCACCGCCACACTCGCACCCGCCTGCCACACTACCTGCACGTCACTGACCTCGATTTCCAGCCCTGGTCGAACGCCGGCCCCCCGCTCGAACAACTGCCCCACCTGCTGGTGATCAACAATCGCGCCCGTCGTGGTAACCATACTGAAGTTGTCGGCAAACACCGCCATCAACTCGCTGCGAAGCGCCTCGGTCTGCGCAGCGGGCCGGGTGAATACCGCATGGATCAGATCATGTACATCGTGGATGCTGCGTACAGCCCGTTCACTCAAGGTCATATTCAAGGTTCCAAACCAATGCCGCGCAGGATGACGCTGGTCACCGTCTGCACCGCGTTTTCAAACGCCCTGTCCGACAATGCCTCGCCGCCATTGAGCAACGCCACCTGATAACCGAAGTCCGCATAATGCTGGGTCGATGCCCAGATCATGTACAGCAGTGCAGACGGCTCCACCGGCAAGATGCGGCCCTCTTCCACCCAACGGCGGATCTTGGCCTCCTTCAGCTTTGCCCATGGCACGAGGCTTTCATCCAGGCTCACGCCCAGCACAGGCGCCCCGTGCAGCATTTCTTCAGCCCAGATCTTGGAGCCCAGCGAGCGCGAGCGCGAGTGGCCCATCTTGGCCCGGATGTAACTGGTGAGCACCACCCGCGGGTCATCGAAATTTTCGAAGCACAGCGCGTCCTGTTTCCACACGTCTAGCAGGTCCTGCAGCACCGCGCGGAACAGTTCGTCCTTGGTGCTGAAGTAGTAATGCAGGTTGGAGCGCGGCAACTCGGCCTGTTCGGCGATGTCGCCCATAGAGGTAGCGCCGTAGCCTTTTTCGGCGAATACCTTTTCTGCTGCCTGAAGAATCTTCTCGATATTGCGCCGACGGATCTCGATCTTGTGGTTGGCCATTAAGGTTGGGCCGTCCACACCGCCAGCTCATAGCCGTCCGGGTCCACGAAATGGAACCGCCGGCCACCCGGGAACGCAAACGTCGCCCGGCTGATCACCGCCCCCGCCGCCTTAATCCGCTGCTGCGTTGCCTCCAGATCGTCCGCATACAGGATGACCAGCGGGCCACCCGGGCGCACCGGCTCACCCGTGGTAAAGCCCCCGGTCAGGCGACCATCGCTGAACTCCGTGTAACTCGGCCCGTAATCGGTGAAACGCCAGCCGAACACGCTGCCATAAAACGCCTTGCTCCGTGCGATATCGCCGACGTTGAATTCGATGTTGTCGATCTGCCGATCGTGGCCACGAACGCTCATGCATAGTCCTTGCTGAGAGAGGTAATTGCCCCAGTCTACTCCGGTCGTTTCGCCCAATCGAATCAGGCAGCCTGGAACAATCGCGTGACCACGGGCTGCTGACGGTGACGCGCTTGCCAAATGTCGTAATCGGCCTGGATGGCAAGCCAGAGCCTGGCCGTACTGATACCGGCCATTTCCAGGCGTAATGCGAGGTCTGGAGACATTGCGGCACGGCCATGCAACACCCGAGAAAGCGCTTCACGCGAGAACCCCAGGTGCGACGCAAAGGCTTTCACCGTCAGGCCCAACGCCGGCAGAACGTCCTCACGCAAGGTTTCGCCGGGGTGTGGCGGATTGTGCAAAGGCATGATCAGCCCTCCTGTTCAGTGATAATCAAGGTAATCAACCAGTTCGACATCCGAACCCACAAAACGAAAAATCAGCCGCCAGTTACCCGAAACACTGACTGACTGATGATCATGGGTAGCTCGCCGCGTCCATTTGGGAGACAGGCATAGCGTGACCCTATACATCACACATGGCAAAGTATCACATGTGACGTCATGCGTCACACGCTGATTGAGACCAGAACACATGCGGGTAGCACACTATCCACACCGCGCCCGGTCCCGCGCCGGGCACTGCGCACGGTGCAGGTTCAGTGCCGTGTTGATGATGCCGATATGGCTGAACGCCTGCGGGAAGTTACCCAGCATTCGCTTGCCGGCCGGGTCGTACTGTTCCGCCAGCAAGCCGAGGTCGTTGCACAGGCCGCTCAGCCGTTCGTACAAGGCTTGCGCCTGCGCTTGCCGGCCCAGCAGGACATAGACGTCGGCGAGCCAGAACGAACACACCAAGAAGGTGCCCTCGCCCGGGGTCAGGCCATCGCTGCAGCTGTCGGTGTCATAGCGCAACAGCAAGCCATTTTTCAGCAAACGCTGCTCGATTTCCTGCAGGGTGCGCAGAAAACGAGGGTCATCCGCTGGCAAAAAACCGGTCAAGGCGATGTGCAGCAGGCTGGCGTCCAACTCGTTGGCGCCATAGGCCTGCACGAAAAATGTGCCGCTGGGGTCCAACCCGTTCTCACACACGTCCCGATGGATCTCATCCGCCACCTGGCGGTAATGCCGCCCGCGCGCGCGGTCTTCTTCGGTGGTGTCGGCCAACCCTGCGGCGCGGTCGAATGCCACCCAGGCCATCACCTTGGAGTGCACGAAATGCTGCCGGCCGCCGCGCACTTCCCAGATACCTTCATCGGGCTCACGCCAGATGCGCTCGACATACGGCAGGATCAACCGGGCAATCGCGGCGCTCCGTGGGTGGCGGGGCAAACCGCCTTTGATTGCTTGGCTCATGGCATCGGCCAGTTCGCCGTAGATATCCAGCTGCCGCTGCCCCGACGCCGCGTTGCCCACCCGCACCGGCTGCGAGTGCTCGTAACCGGCCAACCACGGCAAGGTGTATTCCTGCAAGTCGCGCTCGCCGGCCAGGCCATACATGATCTGCATCTGCTCGGGGTTGCCGGCGACCGAACGCAGCAGCCATTCACGCCAGGCCTGGGCTTCGTCGAAGTAGCCAAGGTTCATGAACGCCAACAAGGTCATGGTGGCGTCGCGCAGCCAGCAGAAGCGGTAGTCCCAGTTGCGTTCACCGCCGATACGTTCGGGCAGCGACGTGGTAACCGCGGCAACGATCCCGCCGGTGGGCGCGTAGGTCATCGCCTTGAGCGTGAGCAGCGAACGACGCACCCGGGCGGTATAAGGGCCGACCTCCGGGCAGCGGGCGGCAAAGGCCTGCCATTGGTCGATGGTTTGCCCCAGCGCGGTGTCGACATCGCAATCGGGCTGAACAGGCAGGTGCGAGGGCTGGTGGCGCAGGCTGAAGACCTGGCGTTCACCGGCACGCACGCGAAAACGTGCAACGGTGTGGTGGTCGCGGGCATGCGGGGGCACGGTGCTGCTGAGGATCAACCGGTCTGGGCCGGCGACGGCGCTGAGGGTCAAGGGGTCGAGCCGTTCCACCCACGGCACGCTGCGGCCGTAGTCGAAACGCATCACCAGGTCCAGTTCGAAGTTGGTTTCGCCAGCAAGCCCCTCGACGATGCGGATGACCGAGTTGACCTCGCCCAAAGGCATCAAGTCCAGCACGCGGGCCCGGCCTGAGGCGGTGACCCAGGTGGTTTCCAGCACCAGGGTGTCGTCCAGGTATTGCCGGCTGGTGTGTTCGACCGGGTCGCAGGGGGCCAGGCGCCAACGGCCGTTTTCATCGTTGCCTAGCAGCGCTGCGAATACCGCCGGGGCGTCGAAGCGCGGTAGGCACAACCAGTCGAGCGAGCCATCCCGGCTGACCAAGGCGGCGCTGCGGCAATTGCCGAGCAGGGCGTAGTCTTCGATAGCTGCGGGCATTGGATCTCCTTTCAATTGAGCCGGGTCTGTTGCCTGTATTGGCCTCTTCGCGGGCAAGCCCGCTCCTACAGGTTCTGCACAGTGCTCAAGACTGTGGGAGCGGGCTTGCCCGCGAAGAGGCCGGCACAGGCAACACCGCTTGATCAGGTCACCCCAGGCGGTGCCATTCCCGCTTGTCCCGGGTCAGCAGTTCATTGCCAGCCTCGGGCCCATCCTCACCCGCCGGGTATTCATGCACCTCCCCTTCCTTGGCCCAGGCATCGAGAAACGGCTGTACCGCGCGCCAGCCGTTTTCGATGTTGTCGGCGCGCTGGAACAACGTCTGATCGCCGGTCAGGCAGTCGTAGATCAGCGTCTCGTAGCCCGTTGCTGGGGTCATCTTGAAGAAGTCCTTGTAGGCAAAGCCCAGCTCGACGTTCTCCATCACCAGCTCCGGCCCTGGGCGCTTGGCCTGCAAGTCGAACCACATGCCCTCATTGGGCTGGATCTGGATTTTCAGGTAGTTGGGTTTGGGCCGTTCCAGCTCCGACTCGCGAAACTGCGCATACGGCGCAGGCTTGAAGCAGATGGCAATCTCGGTGTCGCGCACGCTCATGCGCTTGCCGGTACGCAGGTAGAACGGCACGCCGGCCCAGCGCCAGTTGTCGATCATCACCTTCAGCGCTACGTAGGTTTCGGTCTGGCTGTTTTGCGCTACGTTGGCCTCCTGGCGGTAACCGGCCAAGCGCTTGCGCCCCTGCTTGCCAGCGCTGTACTGACCGCGCACGGAGTTCTTCAGCGCCATCTTCGTCGACCACGGGCGAATGGCACCGATCACCTTGGCCTTTTCACCACGCACCGCATCGGCGCCAAAGGCGGCCGGTGGCTCCATGGCGACCATCGCCAGCAACTGGAACAAGTGGTTGGGGACCATGTCGCGCAGGGCCCCGGTGTTGTCATAGAACGCACCCCGGGTCTCGACGCCAACGGTCTCGGCGGCGGTGATTTGCACATGATCGATGTAGTGGTTGTTCCAGAACGACTCGAACAGGCCGTTGGAGAAGCGGCTGACCAGGATGTTCTGCACCGTCTCTTTACCCAGGTAATGGTCGATGCGGTAGATCTGCCGCTCGCCCATCACCTTCAGCAAACAGGCGTTGAGTGCCTCGGCGCTGGCAAGGTCGGTCCCGAAAGGCTTCTCCACCACGACCCGACGAAAGCCCCCGCCGGACTCGTCGAGCAAGCCGGCCTGGCCCAGGCGTTGGGCCACTTCGGGGAAGAAGCGTGGCGATGTCGCCAGGTAGAAAATCGCGTTGCCATGCCGGGTCGCGTCGATGCGCTTGGCGATGGCCTGGTAAGTGGCCGGGTCCAGAAAGTCGCCGGTCTGGTAGTCGAGCTGTTTGGCCAAGCGGCCCCAGAGTTTTTCGTCCAGGCACTTGGCGCCCCCCTCACTGTCCTTGTCCCGCTCCAGCATGAACGCGTGCAGGCGGTCGGCGAACGCTTCGGCAGTGGCCGCATTGTGGTCGACGCCGACAATGCGCAGGTTGCGGTCCAGCAACCCGTCGCGGCTAAGGTTGTACAGCGCCGGCATCAGCAGGCGCTTGACCAGATCGCCATTGGCGCCAAACAGAAACAAGGTACAAGGCGGTGCAGCAGGGATCGTCTGTTTAGTCATTCGCCTTTCTTCTCGACATGGCCACCGAAGCCCAGGCGCATGGCCGAGAGGATCTTGTCACCGTAAGTGCCTTGCTGCTGGCGCGAGCGGAAGCGTGCAAACAGCGCGCTAGACAGCACTGGCACTGGCACGGCTTGCTCAACGGCGGCGTCGATGGTCCAGCGGCCTTCGCCACTGTCCGACACCGAACCACTGAACTGCGCCAACTGCGGGTCGGCTACCAATGCGTCGGCAGTGAGGTCGAGCAGCCACGAGGTCACCACACTGCCACGACGCCAGACTTCAGCGATTTCGGCCACGTTGAGGTCGAAACGCTGGTCTTCCGGCAGCTCGTTGCCGCCTTTGCTGCGCAGCAAATCGAAGCCTTCGGCGTAGGCCTGCATCAGGCCGTATTCGATGCCGTTGTGGACCATTTTCACGTAGTGACCGGCACCGGGCGGGCCTGCATGAATGTAGCCATGCTCGGCGCGCTGGTGCTCGCCTTCGCGGCCATGGGTGCGCGGGATGTCGCCAACGCCGGGTGCCAACGCCTTGAACAGCGGCTCGAGGCGTTCGAACACGTCCTTTTCGCCACCGATCATCATGCAGTAGCCACGGTCCAGCCCCCACACACCCCCTGAGGTACCGACGTCCAGGTAATGCAGGCCACGTTTGGCCAATTCGCCCGCACGGCGCATGTCGTCTTTATAGAAGGTGTTGCCACCGTCGATGATCGCATCGCCCGGTTCCAGCAGCTCGGCCAGTTGGGCGATGGTCTGCTCGGTAGGCTCCCCGGCCGGCAGCATCACCCACACCGCGCGCGGTGCCTTGAGTTTCTGTACCAGTGCACCGAGGTCGTGCGCACCTTGGGCTCCCTCGCCCTCCAGCCCCACGATGGCGTCACGGTTGCGGTCGTGCACCACGGTGCGGTGGCCGGCGCGCATCAGGCGCCTTGCAATATTGCCGCCCATGCGGCCCAGCCCGACGATTCCCAATTGCATGAGCCGATGCTCCCCTTGCGAAATAGATGACGACTACAGTTCAGCGTTTCAGATTAGTCCAGCGTACCGCCGAAGGGTTCAGCGACGAACGGCAAGACCACGATAAACAAAAAAGTTCCCACGGGCGGTGAAAGAATTCAGAATGCGCCCCGCATGAAGCGACTACGCTTGAAAATGTCTCCACCAATTGCGAGGTGTGCAATGGGTACTTTGATGCCAGCGACTCCCATCCAGACACTCTACGTCTCAGTGCGCCGTGATGAACTGGCCCGCCTGAAGCAAGAACGCGATCAGCTGCAACAACGTGTCGCGCAACTCAGCCAAATGCTGGAACAAGCCAATATTGGCGAAAAATCCGTCAGCCGCTGACGAACTTTCTACTCGTTGACGGGGGCACGCCCTCCTTACCGTAGCATCCGCCGCAGGCCCGCTCCGGAGCCTGCATCCGCCGATGGATACGCGTATGTCCCCCGTTGCCTATTTGCTCCCTGCCGCCCTGCTCATCGCCTGCCTGCCGGCGCAGGCGAGCACGCCACAAACAAACCCGCCACAACAATGCCAGACGCTGACTGAGGCCGAGTCCCGCGCCTTGTTCGAGCAATGGAATGCCAGCCTGCAGACTGGCGATGCGGCGGCCGTCGCCAAACTGTACAGCGACGATGCGGTATTGCTGCCCACGGTGTCGAAGGTGCCTCGGCTGACCCCCGACGAGCGAATCGACTACTTTCAGCACTTTCTTGCTGATCGGCCAAGTGGCACGCTGGACACGCTTCACCTGACCCCTGGTTGCAACAAGATGACCCTGGCAGGGCTGTACACCTTCGACTTTGCCGCCAACGGCAAGCAGGTACCCGCGCGCTACACCTTCACCTACCGCTGGGACGGGCAGGCCTGGCTGATCAGCCACCACCATTCCTCACTGTTGCCACAAAGCTGAGGTCGCCTTAGCAAGACACCTGCAAATTGCGTGTTTTACCCGCCCCATAAGAGGGCGAGAAAACACGCACGCGCCCCATGACGACGCGCCGCCCTTCCCGCCTGCCCCACCCTCGATCACCCCTGTTCACATCCAGTCACATTCGCCAACGTTTGCGTCTAAATCAGCCATAACGAAAGTGACCAGTGGGTCACCTTTTTTACTTCTTCTCTCCTACACTCAGCTTTCGGCCCGCCATTTGCTCAGAGGAAGAGTGACGTAGAAAAGTCGAACTTTCACAAACGGCGGTGGGTCAGCAATTAAGTAGGGCACGTGCAAAGGGGGCTTCCCCACCAGGGCCCGCCAACCCCAATCAGTCCAATCGCCGTCGGCCGGAATGCTGATCGCGTTGAGCCTGTGCGCACGACTCAGGGGCATGGATAGCACTACACAGTTTTGTATTAGAGAGAACCAACACGAGATAACACCACGGGTGCCAGCACCCGGCCAAGCATAGGGACGGAGAGAAGTATGATCAGTGCCGCTGTCGAGCCTCACGTAGATTCATTCAACCCGGACAACCGCGAGCCGCTTACCCCGGATTTCGCCACGACAGGCAAGGCACCCGGCGCCCAGCGCCAGCACAACCCGAACAAACGCAAGATTCTGTTCGTCACCTCGGAGATCGCCGACCTGGTCAAGACCGGCGGGCTGGGCGATGTCTCCGCCGCCCTGCCTCGCGCCTTGGCGCATCTGCATGATGTACGGGTATTGATCCCCGGCTACCGCCAGGTGATGGAAAGCGACAACCCGATTCACATTGTCGGCGAACTGGGCGGCCATGCGGCGCTGCCGCCGTGCAAGATCGGGCGTATGGACTTGGCTGACGGCCTGGTCATCTATGTGTTGATCTGCCCTGAGTTGTACCAGCGTGATGGCACTCCCTATGGTGCCAACAATGGTCGCGACTGGCCCGATAACCACATCCGCTTCGCACGCCTGGGCTTGGCCGCCGCCGAAATTGCCGCAGGCGAAGGCATGATCCACTGGAAGCCCGAAGTGGTGCATGCCCACGACTGGCCCGCCGGCCTGGCGCCCGCCTACATGCATTGGCGCGGGCTGAACACGCCGACGTTGTTCACCATTCACAACCTGGCCTACCAGGGCGTCTATAGCCGTGGCTGCAGCCCGGAACTGGCGATCCCCGAGCATGCCATGCAGCAAGAAGGCATGGAGTTCTACGGCAAACTGTCGTTCCTCAAGGCGGGCCTGGCCTACTCCAGCCACATCACCACGGTCAGCGCCACCTATGCCCGGGAAATCACCACGCCGGAGTTTGGCTGCGGCCTGGATGGTTTCCTCTCGGCCAAGGCCCAGCAAGGCCTGCTGGGCGGCATTCCCAACGGCATCGACGAAAGCTGGGATTCGGCCACCGACAAACACCTGCAACACAACTTCAGCATCAACGACTGGGCCGGCAAGGCGCGTAACGCCGAAGCGGTGCGCCAGCTGTTCGAGCTGGAACCTTCCGAAGGGCCGTTGTTTGCCGTGGTCTCGCGCCTGGTCTACCAGAAAGGCCTAGACCTGACCCTGGGCGTGGCCGACTACATCGTCGAGCAAGGCGGGCAGATCGCGATCATCGGCCGTGGCGAGCCGGAAGAAGAACAGGCCATGCGCGAACTGGCGCTGCGTCACCCCGGCCGCATCGGCGTGCGCATCGGCTTCAACGAAACCGACGCCCGGCGCATGTTCGCCGGCAGTGATTTCCTGCTGATGCCCTCGCGCTATGAGCCGTGCGGCCTCAGCCAGATGTACGCGCAGCGCTTCGGTTCGCTGCCGGTGGCGCGTAATACCGGCGGCCTGGCCGATACCATCGAGTGCGGTGTCACCGGTTTCCTGTTCAACGAATCGACCATCGAGAGCTACCGTGAGGCGCTCAGCCGCGCCTTCTATGTCTACGGCAAGAAAGACCTGCTCAACGCCATGCGCTGCCTGTCGATGACCCAGCCGTTCAACTGGTGCCAGGCGGTGGAACCCTACGCCCGCCTTTACGAGGACTTGGTCAAGCAGGCACAGGTCAGCCATTACTGAGCGGAGAACCGAAGATGCACAGGCATGGCGCACACTTGCTGGACGCCACGTCGGCGCGCTTCGCCCTCTGGGCGCCGGATGCGCGCAGCGTGAGCGTGGAACTGGAGCAGCAGCCTGCTGTAGCACTGCTGCCCGACAATGATGGCTGGTACACGGGCGTTGCCCCGTGTCAGGCCGGTGATCGGTATCGTTACCGGGTCGACGGCACATTGCTGGTCGCCGACCCCGCGTCGCGCTACCAGCCCGAAGGGGTGCAAGGGCCCAGCGAAGTGGTGGATGTTGCCAGCTATGCCTGGCAACACCCCTGGCAGGGCCGACCGTGGCATGAGGCCGTCATCCAGGAATTGCACGTCGGCGTGCTGGACGGTTACACCGGGGTTGCCCGGCGGTTGCCGCGCCTGGCCGAAATCGGCATCAGCGCCATCGAGCTGATGCCGCTGGGGCAGTTCCCGGGCGAACGCAACTGGGGTTACGACGGCGTGCTGCCGTTCGCGCCGCAAAACACCTACGGCACCCCGCAGCAACTGTGCGCGCTGGTCGACCAGGCGCACGGCGAAGGGTTGATGGTGTTGGTGGACGTGGTCTACAACCACTTTGGCCCGGATGGTAATTACCTGCACCAGTACGCCAGCCCGTTCTTTCGCGAAGACCGGCAAACGCCCTGGGGCGCGGCGATCGACTTCCGCCGCGCAGAAGTGCGCGAGTTTTTCATCCAGAACGCCTTGATGTGGCTGTGCGACTACCGCTGCGACGGCCTGCGCCTGGATGCGGTGCATGCCATCGACCAGCCGGACTTTCTGGTCGAGCTGGCGCAACGGGTGCGTGCTGCCGTGGCGCCCGGCCGGCATATCTGGCTGGTGCTGGAGAACGAGCACAACCAAGCCTTTTTGCTAGAGCAGGGTTTCGATGCCCAGTGGAACGACGATGGCCACAACGCCCTGCACGTGCTGCTGACCGGCGAAACCGAAGGCTACTACGCCGACTATAAACACCGCCCCATCGACCAGTTGGCCCGCTGCCTGTCGGAAGGCTTCGTGTTCCAGGGCCAGGCCAACCGCCATGGCACGCCACGGGGCGAGCCAAGCGGGCATCTCGAGCCCAGTTCATTCGTGCTGTTCTTGCAAAACCACGACCAAATCGGCAATCGCGCACTGGGTGAGCGCCTGACCCGCCTCTGCCCGCCGCAGGCTTTGCGGGCAGCCACCGGCCTGTTGCTGCTGGCGCCGATGATCCCGTTGTTGTTCATGGGCGAGGAGGATGGCAGTTGCAGCCCGTTCCTGTTCTTTACCGACTTCCATGACGAATTGGCCGATGCGGTGCGCGAAGGCCGGCGGGGCGAGTTTGCCCACTTCGCCGCGTTCGCCGACCCCGAGCAGCGTGAACGCATCCCCGACCCCAATGCCGCACAGACCTTTGCCTCGTCACGGCCGCAAAACAAGGACGTCATTGCCGGTTGGCATGGCCTCTATCATCAGTTGCTCGACTTGCGCCGCCGCCACGTCATCCCGCACTTGCCGGGCAGCCGCGCGCTGGGCGTTGACGTGCACGGCGACAAAGCGCTGACCGCACGTTGGCAGTTGGGCGACGGCAACACCTTGCGCATTGACCTCAACCTGTCCGCAAGCCCCCAAGCCGTCGCGCTGCCACCCGCCGAAAGCCGGCTGTTCGACAGCAGTGACACCCGCCACCCCGATACGTCCCTGACCGCGTATAGCTGCGTGGTCAGCCTGCTTCCCCCTGGCCAGGAGCGCCCATGAGCGAAACCGCCCTGCACCGTTTGGCGGCCCGCGTCGGGCTTAGCCGCGACTGGATCGATGCCAATGCCCGGCCGCAGCGAGTCAGCGATGACGTACTGCGCAATGTCCTCGAAGGCCTCGGCCACCCCGCCGCCGACGAAAACGCCATCCAAGCCAGCCTGCGCGCCGTGGAGGCCGCCGAAGACAGCGAACACCTGCCGCCCTTGTTGACCGTCGAGCTTGGCCAACCCCTGGCGCTGGGCCGCTACTTCAGCGCCAACAGCACCGTGCGTTGCACCTTGGAAGACAACAGCCAGCGCACCCTTACCCTGGACAACCAGGGGCGCCTGGCTGCCGAGCTGCCCCTCGGCTACCACGCACTGGAAATCGACGGCCGCACCTGCACCGTGGCCGTGGCGCCTTCACGCTGCTACAGCCTGGCCGACAGCGTGGCGCAACCGCCCCCACGCTGTTGGGGCCTGGCCGTGCAGCTGTACAGCCTGCGGCGCACTGGCGATGGTGGCTATGGCGACTGCCTGGCACTGGAACAACTGGCGCGCACCGCCGCCGAGCGCGGCGCCGATGCCTTGGCGATCAGCCCGATTCACGCGCTGTCGGCCATCGACCAGGAGCACTACAGCCCCTACTCGCCCTCCAGCCGCCTGTTACTCAATACCCTCTATGCCAGCCCAGCCGCGCTGTTCGGCGAGCGCGCCGTGCGCATGGCGATCGAAGCCTGCGGCTTGGAACAGGTGCTCGAAGACCTCGAGCAGCAGCCGCTGGTCGACTGGCCGCGCGCCGCTGCTGCTCGCCTGCGCCTGCTCGAAGCCCTGTACCAGGACTTCAGCCAGGGCGACCACCCGCTGCGCAAGGACTTCGACAGCTACCGCGCGGCCGCTGGCCAAGCCCTGGAACACCATTGCCGCTTCGAAGTGTTGCAAGCGCAAGCGGTGGAGCATGGCCTGGGCGCCGACTGGCGCAATTGGCCCCGCGCCTGGCACGACCCCTACCACCCCGAAGTCGAGGCCTTCGCCAGCGCCTACCCGGCCAAGGTCGAGTTCCACGCCTTTTGCCAGTGGCTGACCGAACGTAGCCTGCAACGCGCCCAAGAGGCCGCGCGGGGCAATGGCATGTCGGTCGGCCTGATCGCCGACCTGGCGGTGGGTGCCGACGGCGCCGGCAGCCAGGCCTGGAGCCGCCAGGACGAGTTGCTGGCCAACCTAAAAGTCGGCGCGCCGCCCGACATTCTCAACCGTTCGGGGCAGGACTGGGGCATTTGCGCCTTCTCGCCCGAAGGCCTCAAACGCAACGGCTACCGCGCGTTCATCGAGATGCTGCGGGCCAACCTCGCCCACGCCGGCGGCCTGCGCATCGACCACGTCATGGGCCTGCGCCGGCTGTGGTTGATCCCGCGTGGCGCCAAACCCAGCGAAGGCGCTTACCTGAATTACCCGCTCGACGACCTGCTGCGCCTGCTGGCGCTGGAATCGGTTCGGCACCAGGCGGTCATCCTCGGCGAAGACCTCGGCACCGTGCCCGAAGGCCTGCGCGAACAGCTGGCCGACAAGGCCGTGCTGGGCATGCGCGTGCTGCCTTTCGAACAGACTCAACCTGGCCACTTCAAGCCCATTCTCGACTGGCCCGACAGCGCCCTGGCCACCACCGGCACCCATGACCTGGCGCCGCTGGCCGGCTGGCTGGAAAACCGCGACATCGACTGGTTCCATCGCCTGCACTTGATCGATGCCGCCAACGAACTGCACTGGCGCCACGACCGCCAAAAAGAACACAACGGCCTGCGCCGCACCCTGGAGGCCAACTACGGCCCGCTACCCGATAACGACGCGGTGATCGACGCCGCCATCCGCTACGTCGGCCACACCCGCGCCCCGCTGGTGCTGGTGCCCCTCGAAGACCTGCTGGGCTGCGACGAGCAACCCAACCTGCCTGGCACCACCGCAGGCCACCCCAACTGGCGCCGGCGCTTTGCTATGCCGGTGCGCGAACTGCTCGACGACGAAGACGCCGCACGGCGCCTGGAACTGCTGGCCCAGGCCCGCGAACAAGCCTGGGAGCGTGACCGATGAAACCCCTGACCGCGACCTTACGCCTGCAATTTCACAGCGACTTCACCCTCGACCACGCGGTGCCGCTGGTGCCGTATTTCGCCCAGTTAGGCATCAGCCACCTGTATGCCTCGCCGATCCTCAAAGCCCGCGCCGGCTCACGCCACGGCTACGACGTGGTCGACCCGACCCAGGTCAACCCGGAGCTCGGCGGCGAGGCGGCGCTGCAGCGCCTGGTCGCTGCCCTGCGCCAGCACGGCATGGGGCTGATCCTCGACACCGTGTCCAACCACATGGCCGTGGGCGGTGCCGACAACCCCTGGTGGCAAAGCCTGCTGGCCTGGGGCCGGCGCAGCCCGTATGCGGAGTTTTTCGACATTCAGTGGCACTCCAGCGACCCCCTGCTGGCCGGCCAGTTATTGCTGCCCTTCCTCGGCAGCGACTACGGCGCAGCCTTGAAGCAAGGCGAGATCCCGCTGACCTTCGACAAGCAGCACGGCGTGCTGGAAGTTGCCCATTACGACCATCGCTTCCCGATCTGCCCAATCGACTATGGCTGGATCCTCGCGCAAAGCCCTGAGCCCGCCTTGCAGGCGTTGGCCGCGCACTTCACCGCGCTGAGCGACAGTGCCAAACCGCTGAACGATGCCCTGCCCTTGCAGGCTGAGCTGGCGCGCCTGGTAAACGACGGCGCCGACCTCGAATCGGCCCTCATCGCGTTCGATAGCCGCAGCGAGGCCGGCCTCAAACGCCTGCACCTGCTGCTTGAACGCCAGACCTATCGCCTGGCCAGCTGGCGCACCGCCGCCGACGACATCAACTGGCGGCGCTTCTTCGACATCAACGAGCTGGGCGGCCTGCGGGTCGAGCGTGCAGCGGTGTTCGAGGCCACCCACGCCAAGCTGTTCGAGCTGATCGAGCGCGGCCTGGTGGATGGCCTGCGCATCGACCATATCGACGGCCTGGCCGACCCCCGCGGCTATTGCCGCAAGCTGCGCCGCCGGGTCGACAGCCTGTTGGCGCGGCGGCCACTGAACGCGGCGCTGGAACACTTCCCTCTCTACGTGGAAAAAATCCTCGGCGCCGACGAGCACCTGCACCAAGACTGGCTTACCGACGGCACCACCGGCTACGAGTTCATGAACCAGGTCTCGCTGTTGCAACACGACCCGGCCGGCGAGGCGCCGTTAACCGAATTGTGGGCCAACGTCAGCGAGCGCCCAGACTTCCCCGAGGAAGTACGCTTGGCTCGCCACCTGGTGCTCAATGCCAGCCTGGCCGGTGACTGCGAATCGGTGGCCCAGGCCTTGCTGCAGGTGGCCCGCGACGACCTGATGACCCGCGACCTGACCCTAGGCGCAATCCGCCGGGCGTTGCAGGCGCTGGTCGCGCACTACCCGGTGTACCGCACCTACTTCAACGCCTGCGGGCGCCCTGCAGAAGATGAAGCCTTCTTCCAGCAAGCCCTGGCCAATGCCCGCCAAGACCTCAGCGAAGCGGACTGGCCGCTGCTCGACCAGCTCGAACAATGGCTCGGTGGCCAGCCCTGGCTCCGCCTGCCACCGGGCCGGCCACGCAAGCACTTGCGCCATGCCTGTGTGCGCTTCCAGCAACTGACCGCGCCCAGCGCCGCCAAGGCCGTGGAAGACACGGCGTTCTACCGCAGCGCCCGGTTGCTGTCGCGCAACGATGTGGGCTTCGAGGCCGAGCGTTTCAGCGCAGGCAGCGAAGTGTTCCATAACGAAGCCCAGCGGCGCCTGCGCGACTTCCCCGACAGCCTGCTGGCCACCGCCACCCATGACCACAAGCGCGGCGAAGACACCCGCGCCCGCCTGGCCGTGCTCAGCGAACGCGGCCCGTGGCTGGCCAGCCGGGTGGAGCATTGGCGCGAGTTGGCGGCGCCGCTGCGGGCGCAACTGGATGACGGCCTGGCCCCCAGCCCTGGCGATGAGCTGATGCTGCTGCAGACGTTGCTGGGCAGTTGGCCGCTAAACCTGGACCCGCACGATGACGGCGCCCTGCGCCAGTACGCCGAGCGCCTGCGGCAATGGCAACAGAAGGCCCTGCGTGAAGCCAAGTTGCGCAGCAGCTGGAATGCCCCGAACGAGGCCTACGAGGCCGCCTGCGCCAGCTACATCGACGGCCTGCTGCTGGATGACGAGAACCAGCAGCTGCGCAAGTCCGTGGCCGATGCCGCCCAGCTCATCGCCTGCCCTGGCGCACTCAATGGGTTGGTCCAGACGCTGTTGCGCATGACCATGCCCGGCGTGCCCGACCTGTACCAGGGTAACGAATACTGGGACTTCAGCCTGGTCGACCCGGACAACCGCCGCCCCGTCGATTACGCGCTCAGGCGCCGCACCCTGGACGACGCCACTACCCCCGCCGAGTTGCTGGCGCACTGGCGCGACGGCCGCATCAAGCAGGCCTTGATCGCGCGGGTGCTGGACTGCCGCCAGGCGCATGCCGAGCTGTTCCGGCGTGGTGCCTACCTGCCGCTGAACGTGCAGGGTCGGCATGCCGACAAGGTGCTGGCCTTTGCCCGCCTGGGTGACGACGAACGCGCCATTGTCATTGCGCCACGCCTGGCCAGCAGCCTGCTCGGCGGCGCCCCTACACCGTTGATCCCGGCCCATAACTGGGACGATACCCGGCTGATACTGCCGTTTGCCTTGTCGCCTGCCAACTCGACGGGACTTTTCTCCAGTGCTGCGGTCAGCCCTACAAAGGAGCTGCTGTTGAGCGCCGTACTGTCGGAATTTCCGGTCAATGTGTTGATACAACAATCTTGAGCATCAGGAGCGTCATGATGAGTGTCGATGAGAAACGTATCCGTGAATTTGCCTACCAGATCTGGGAATCGGAAGGTAAGCCTGTGGGTGAGGAGGAACGCCACTGGGAGATGGCGCGCAAGCTTGCCGAAGCTGAAGCACTTGCCCCCAAGGCAGCACCGCGCAAAAAGGCGGCGGCCAAGCCTAAGGCAGCGGCAGAACCGGTTGCAAAACCTGCAGCTGTGAAGAAGCCCCGGGCGGTGAAAAAGCCCGCCGCCGGTTAAACCTGACCGGGCCCCTTCGCGGGGCAAGCCCGCTCCCACAGGGCCCCACTGCCTCAAGCGTGGTGATGATCCTGTGGGAGCGGGCTTGCCCCGCGAAGGGGCCCGGTCAGGCCTACATATCCCCCTTCCACCACGGTCACTCGAGGACTGCCATGAGCCCCCGTACCCCGAAGAAAACCCGCTCGGTCGCCCCCTCGCGCATTCGCGAAGGCATGCCCTTCCCCCTTGGCGCCACCTGGGACGGGCTTGGGGTCAACTTCGCCCTGTTCTCGGCCAACGCCACCAAGGTCGAGCTGTGCCTGTTCGACTCCACCGGCGAGCAGGAAATCGAACGCATCGAGCTGCCGGAATACACCGACGAGATCTACCACGGCTACCTGCCCGACGCGCACCCGGGGCTGGTCTACGGCTACCGCGTCTACGGCCCTTACGAGCCCGAGAACGGCCACCGTTTCAACCCCAACAAGCTGCTGATCGACCCGTACGCCAAACAACTGGTCGGCAGCCTGAAATGGTCCGAGGCGCTGTTCGGCTACACCATCGGCCACCCCGACGGCGACCTGTCGTTCGATGAACGCGACAGCGCGCCCTTCGTGCCCAAATGCAAAGTCATCGACCCGGCCTTCACCTGGGGCCGCGATCAGCGCGTGCAGGTGCCGTGGGAGCGCACCATCCTCTACGAAGCCCACACCCGCGGCATCAGCATGCGCCACCCGGCGGTGCCGGAAGAACTGCGCGGCACCTTCGCTGGCCTGGCCAACGACGAGCTGCTCAAGCACATCAAAGAGCTGGGCGTTTCCAGTATCGAGCTGCTGCCGATCCATGCCTTCGTCAACGACCAGCACCTGCTGGACAAAGGCCTGAACAATTACTGGGGCTACAACAGCATCGCCTTCTTCGCACCACACCCCCGTTACCTCGCCAGCGGCAAGATCGCCGAGTTCAAGGAGATGGTCGCGCACCTGCATGACGCCGGGTTGGAGGTGATCCTGGATGTGGTCTACAACCACACCGCCGAGGGCAACGAGCGTGGCCCGACGCTGTCCATGCGCGGCATCGACAATGCCTCCTACTACCGGCTGATGCCCGACGACAAGCGTTACTACATCAACGACTCCGGCACCGGCAATACCCTCGACCTGAGCCACCCGTGCGTGCTGCAACTGGTCACCGACTCGCTGCGCTACTGGGCCGGCGAGATGCATGTGGATGGCTTCCGCTTCGACCTGGCCACCATCCTCGGCCGCTACCACGACGGCTACAGCGAACGCCACGGCTTCCTCGTGGCGTGCCGCCAGGACCCGATGCTGAGCCAGGTCAAACTGATTGCCGAACCTTGGGACTGCGGCCCTGGCGGCTATCAGGTGGGTAACTTCGCGCCGGGCTGGGCAGAGTGGAACGACCGCTTCCGCGACACCGTGCGGGCATTCTGGAAAGGTGACGAAGGCCAGTTGGCCGACTTCGCCTCGCGCATGACCGCGTCAGGGGACATGTTCAACAACCGTGGTCGGCGCCCCTATGCCTCGGTCAATTTCGTCACCGCCCACGATGGCTTCACCTTGCGCGACCTGGTGTCGTACAACGGCAAGCACAACGAGGACAACGACGAGAATAACCAGGACGGCACCGACAACAACCTGTCCTGGAACTGCGGCGCTGAAGGGCCTACCGAAGACCCTGAAATCAATGCCCTGCGCATGCGCCAGATGCGCAACTTCTTCGCCACCCTGCTGTTCGCCCAGGGCACGCCGATGATTGTCGCTGGCGACGAGTTCAGCCGCACCCAGCATGGCAACAACAACGCCTATTGCCAGGACAGCGAGATCGGCTGGGTCAACTGGGACCTGGACGAAGACGGCACCGCGCTGCTGGCCTTCGTCAAGCGCCTGACCCGGCTGCGCCTGGCCTACCCGGTGCTGCGCCGCTCACGCTTTTTGGTCGGCGACTACAACGAGGCAATCGGGGTCAAGGATGTCACCTGGCTGGCGCCGGATGGCAGCGAGATGAGCGTCGAGCAGTGGGAAGACCCTCATGGCCGCTGCCTGGGCATGCTGATCGACGGGCGCGCGCAGGTCAGCGGCATCGCCCGGCCCGGCGCCGAGGCGACGGTGCTGCTGATCGTCAATGCCCACCACGACACCGTGCCGTTCCAGCTGCCGGCGGTGCCCGACGGGGACTACTGGAGCTGCCTGGTCGACACGGATCGGCCAGAGCTGCGCAAGGGCCAGCACTTGCAGTTCGAGAGTACCTTCGAGGTGAAGGGGCGCTCGATGTTGTTGATGGTGTTGCAGCACGAGGACGAGTGAACCCACCTACCCCAGGCGGGTCCTAGCATTAAACCGCCCCGATGATGACCTTGTGGGAGCCCCTGTGAAGCTCGAAGCCAGCAGCCCCGGTTTCGCCACTGTTGACCAGGCCCCAGCCGTGCACCGGCTGCGGGTGCTGACGGTCAACACCCACAAGGGCTTCACCGCCTTCAACCGGCGCTTCATCCTGCCGGAACTGCGCGAAGCGGTGCGCAGTACCCAGGCCGATATCGTGTTCTTGCAGGAGGTGCTCGGCAGCCACGATCGCCACGCCGCGCGCTACCCCGGCTGGCCGCAGACGTCCCAGTACGAATTTCTCGCTGACAGCATGTGGAGCGACTTCGCCTACGGCCGCAATGCCGTATACCCCGACGGCCACCACGGCAACGCCCTGCTGTCGAAATACCCGATCATCGAACACCGCAACCTCGACGTGTCGATCACCGGCCCCGAGCGCCGCGGCTTGCTGCATTGCGTGCTCGATGTACCTGGCCCGCATCAGGTGCATGCCATCTGCGTGCACTTGTCGCTGCTGGAGAGCCATCGCCAACAGCAACTGCAGTTGCTGCGCAGGCTCCTCGAGTCTCTGCCCGAAGGTGCACCCGTTATCATCGCTGGCGACTTCAACGACTGGAAGCTGCGCGGCAATCGCACCCTGGGCCTGCGCAACGACCTGCACGAAGCGTTCGAACGGCACCACGGCCACCTCGCACGTACCTACCCGGCGCGTATGCCGCTGCTGCGCCTGGACCGCATCTACCTGCGCAATGCGCAAAGCCATGCGCCGCAGATTCTGGGGCATAAACCTTGGACGCACCTCTCCGACCATCTGCCGCTGTCGGTCGAGGTCAAGCTGTAGCAATCATTCTTCATAGCCAGGCATCCACAAATAGCGAACCTTGCTATACCCGACCATTTAACTCAACAAATCAGCCACTTGAACCAAATCATGTGCAATGAACACAACCTTCACGCTTTCTTGACGCAAGCCGCTCCCTCTCCTTAGCTGAACATTATCTAGTCGTAAAGATCTCGCGCCGGGCCTCTAGCTCGCGCCTTCGTGCGCGTTTGCAAAAGCAGGCGTGCTGGTTTGGGTCGCCCACTGTTTTTGCCGTACAGCTCGTGACAACAGGCCAGGTCCTTGGGCTGTACCACAAAAATAAACGGAGATCCGCCATGAAAAGAACCTCGAATCCCTTGTGCTTCGACAGCATTTTCTACGCGGTTTCCACGTCGCTGCTTCTGGCAACCCCAGTGGAAACTTTCGCGTTCGAACTGCAGGACGACCCGACCTCTCCCAGCTTCCTACAACAACCGGCGATGCCGCAGCTATCGCTCGACCCGGTCAGCGCCAGCGGCGTGAGCCTCGGCACATTGAACGCGTTTTCGGAGAAAATGACCGAACGCCACGGGCAGGCGGCACCGGACCTGGTCGCCAGCCAGTGGTCGCAGTTTTTCCCGGGTGCCACGCGCACCGGTGCACAACCGCCTGACCAGCTCGAAGCCCCCAGCCAGCAACTGCTGGTTGGCCCAGACCTGTTCCTGCGCGAGACCGGCGCAGGCAATGTGCACCGCGCGGGGATTTTTGTCGGCCACAACAACCTGCAAAGCAGCTTCAACGGTATTCGCCCCCTGCTGGGCGACAAGCAACGCAATGCGGTGAACCTGAGTGGCGAGAGCCTGGGGGTGTACTGGAGCATGACCCATGAACGGGGTTGGCACCTGGATGCCGTGGCCATGGGTTCGCGCATCGACATCAATGGCCGTGGCGAAAGTGGCCAGCGCCTGGACGACAGCGGCCATGCCATGACCTTCTCCCTGGAAGGCGGCTTCCCGATTGGCTTGGGCGGCGGTTGGGTGATCGAGCCACAGGCGCAGTTGATCAACCAACAGTTTTTCCCCGGCAGCCGCGTCCAGGAAGAGACGCTGCAGGCGTTCGACAGCCAGCCCAGCTGGAGCGGCCGGGTCGGTGCCAAATTGTCCGGGCGCTACGAAGTGCGCGGCATGCCCATCGAACCCTATGTACGCACCAACGTCTGGTATGACTTCAGCAATGCTGAAGAGGTGAAGCTGGACCAGGTCGACAAGATCTCCAGCTCGCGGTACTCGACCACTGTGGAATTAGGGTTGGGCCTGGTGGCCCGGGTGACGCCGAATGTGGCGCTGTTCGTGAGTGCGGATTACAGCAGCGATGTGGATGACAATGACCTCAATGGGCTGATCGGCAGCCTTGGGGTGCGGATGCGGTGGTAGCCGGCCTATAGCCCTTGTGCTGCGCATGCGATGGTATGCCTGCCTGTAGGAGCAGCCTTGTGCTGCGAAGAGGCCGGTGAAAGCAGCCTAGAGTCACTGTGCTTTCACCGGCCTCTTCGCAGCACAAGGCTGCTCCTACACGGGCAATGTTTGCCCCGCTCAGGCAGGCTTGAGGATCAACACGCCCAGCGGCGGCAGGTTGAGCGCCAGCGACAACGGCTGCCCGTGGCTGGTGACGGCTTCGCTTACCACCGCCCCCAGGTTACCCACGTTGGAGCCGGCATACAGTTCGGCATCGCTGTTGAGCAGCTCTTCCCAACGCTCGCCAAATGGCACGCCAATGCGGTAGCCCTCGCGCGGCACCGGGGTGAAGTTGGCCACCACCAATAACGGCTCGCCATTGCTGCTCCAGCGCAGCCAGGCATACACGCTGTTTTGCGCGTCATCACCGATCAGCCACTGGAAGCCCTGGGGCTGGCAGTCCTGCTCATGCAGCGCAGGCACCTCGCGGTACAGGCGGTTGAGGTCGCCGACCAGGCGCTGCACGCCCTTGTGCTCGGGGTACTGCAGCAGGTACCAGTCCAGCTCGCTGTCGTGGTTCCACTCGCGCCACTGGCCAAATTCACAGCCCATGAACAACAGCTTCTTGCCCGGGTGCGCCCACATGAACGTGAGGTAGGCACGCAGGTTGGCGAACTTCTGCCAGCGGTCGCCTGGCATCTTGTCGATCAGCGAGTGCTTGCCGTGCACCACCTCATCGTGGGAAATCGGCAGGATGAAGTGCTCGGAATAGGCATAGATCAGCCCGAAACTCATCTCGTTGTGATGATAAGTGCGGTGAATCGGGTCGTTCTGGATGTAGTGCAAGGTGTCGTGCATCCAGCCCATGTTCCACTTGTAGGCAAAACCCAGGCCGCCCTGCTGGATCGGCTGGCTGACGCCGGGCCAGGCGGTGGATTCTTCGGCGATGATCAACGCGCCAGGGGCTTCGTGTGCCGCCACGCCATTGAGGTGGCGGATGAAATCGATGGCCTCCAGGTTCTCGCGCCCACCATGGCGGTTGGGCACCCATTCGCCGGCCTTGCGTGAGTAGTCGCGGTACAGCATCGACGCCACGGCATCGACACGCAGGCCGTCGATGTGGAACTGCTTGAGCCAGAGCAATGCCGAGGCCAGCATGAAGCCACGCACCTCGTTGCGCCCAAGGTTGTAGATCAGCGTGTTCCAGTCCTGGTGGTAGCCCTCCAGGGGGTTTTCGTATTCGTACAGGGCCGTGCCGTCGAAGCGTGCCAGGCCGTGCTCGTCGGTAGGGAAATGCGCCGGCACCCAATCGAGGATCACACCGATGCCGCCTTGGTGGCAGGCATCGATGAAGGCGGCGAAGTCTTCGGCACTGCCGTAGCGTGAGGTGGGCGCGAACATCGACAGGGGCTGATAGCCCCAGGAGCCGCCGAACGGGTGCTCCATGATCGGCATCAGTTCGATGTGGGTGAAGCCCAGCGCCTGCACATAGGGCACCAGGCGTTCGGCCAGCTCGCGCCAGTTGTAGTAACGCGCCACCTCGCCCAGGTCATCCAGCTCGCACTGCCACGAGCCGACATGCAATTCGTAGATCGACAGGGGCGCGTTGTAGGCGTGACGTTGCGCACGCTGCGCCATCCAGTCGTGGTCTTGCCAAGGGTGGCTGAGCGCACCGGCGACCTTTGACGCGGTGCTCGGCGGCAGCTCGGTGGCGCGGGCCAGCGGGTCGGCTTTCAGCGGCAGCACGCCCTCTTTGCCCAACACTTCGAACTTGTAGGTTTCACCCACGCCAAGCCGCGGCACGAACAGCTCCCACACCCCAGCGCTGTGGCGCAGGCGCATCGGGTGGCGGCGGCCGTCCCAATTGTTGAAGTCACCCACCACCGACACCCGCCGCGCATTCGGCGCCCACACCGAGAAGCACACGCCGTCGATGCCATCGGCCTGCATCGGCTGGGCACCAAAGCGCCCGGACAGGTCACGGTGGTTGCCTTCGGCGAACAGGTAAAGGTCCATGTCACCCAACTGCGGGCCAAAGCTGTACGGGTCTTCGGTCACCTGCTCACCACCGGCCCAGCCGATTTGCAACAGGTAGGGCTGTGCGTCATCAAGGTGCGCGGTAAACAGCCCAGGCAAGCTGGCCTGCACCATTTCGGCGAGCACGCGGCCGTCGTGGCGCGACAGTACGCGCGCATTCAGGGCATTGGGCAGGAAGGCGCGGACCCACTGCCCGCCGGCGCCGTCGCCATGGGGGCCAAGTACCGCAAATGGATCGGCGTGCTCGGCGCGGGCCAGGGCGTCGAGGTCCCGTTGCCGAAGACCGCCGGTATCACGCGTGGTTGCATTCATCTATGACTCTCCCCAGGTACTGATCAGTCCATGCAAGCCATGCAAAGGCACGGCCAGCCAATTCGGTCGATTTTCAGCTTCGTATGTAATTTCGTACGCGGCCTTTTCCAGGCAGAACAATTCCAGCGCGGCGCGCTCGCCTTCGGCCTGTTGCCAGGCGTGGGGCATGGCAGCGGTAGCCAAGCCATAGGCCTCGACAAACGCATGACGGGATTGGTGCAGGTAGTGCCTGGCAACCCGTTGCCGAGCCTTGCGCGCCGGGTCGGAAAGGTCCACCGCAGAGGCGTTGCGCAGAATCATCGCAGCAGCATAGTCGAAGGATCGCAGCACGCCGCTGACATCTTTGTAGGGGCTGTGACGCGCCCGGCGTTCTTCCAGTGGGCGCGCCGGTTCGCCCTCGAAATCGATCAGGTAAGCATCACCCTGCACCACCAGTACCTGGCCCAGGTGCAGGTCGCCATGCACGCGCATCAACAGGCCGCCTTGGGCTTGCCGGGCGAGGTTGTCGATGTGCTGGGTCAGGCCGTCGCGCTGTTGCTGCAGGTCGTCGACCAACGCCTGGCTGTCGCTGTCCAGGCTGTCGCGGTGCTGGGCCAGCAGGTCGAGGGCGTGGGTCAGCTCGGCAGTGATCTGGGTGCCCCAGCGCTCGCTGTCCTGGGCATCGCTTATGCGCGGCTGAAAGGCCGCATCTTCGGTTGGCGCTGCCAACAACACGTGCATCTCGCCCAGACGCTGGCCCAACAAGGCAGCAAAGCCATCGAGTTCGGCCAAAGCATCGGTGTGGGCTTCGCTGGCAGAACTGGTCGGTTCCATCTCGTCGCGGATGGCCCGCTCCAGGGTGTTCTGGGTCCAGGCCCAGGCATCGCCCTGATTGCTCAGGTAGCCCTGGGCGATCATCAACAGGTGCGGGGTGGCGTGCTCGTCCACGCGGCTGACCCACCCCAGCAACGGTGAAATATTGGTAAAGCCCGCCGCAGTCAGGTAGGCGCTCATCTCAAGTTCTGGATGAATGCCTGGGTTGACCCGGCGGATCAGCTTGAGCACCACCCGATCGGCAACTACCACCGAGCTGTTGGACTGCTCGGCGCTGAGGTAGCGCACAGGGCTCTCTTCGGTGAGCCCCAGCTTGGCAAGCTGTTCGGTGCACTCGAAACGCAGCTCGCCCAGGCCATTGCCACAGGGCAGCCGGTGGCGTTCCTGGCAGGCCCGTAGTACAGCGCGGATGAATGGCTCAAGGACGAAGGCGTCGGTGATCAAACCAACCTGTCGGCCACGGCGCACGCGCGACAATGCCAACTGCTGGGGCAAGGCACTGTTGATCTGCTCTTCGGGCAACAGGCCGAACGGCAGTTGGTAGTGGTTGGCGACGCCATCGCTGAGCACTTCCAGTTCGCCGAGCAATACCGGCGTGGTGGCCGTGCCAAAACGCACGCCATAACGCAGGCGAACCTGGTCGATCGGCCCTTCCTTGCCGGCGAACCAGCGCCGTTTCGGCAGGTATTGCGGCAGGATCGAGCCTTCTAACATCTCGCTGGAAGGCGCCTCGAGCAGCTCTTCCAGGCGCTTGCGCAGCACCAGTGTGGTCAATTCGGGTAACCCCTCGGTGGCCTGGATATGCCAGCTGGGCATGCGGTCGTGCGACGCCAGCAGGAACCAGTAAAAAGCATAGGGCGGCAATGTCAGCAAAAACGGCAGCTGGCCGATCGGGGGAAAGGCGCTGCCGCCTAGCATCTCCACCGGTACTTTATCGGCGTATTGCGACAGCTCGAGTTCCGCGGCCTGGGCGGCGCGGGACACGTTGGCCACGCAAAGAATCACTTCGCTATTGCCCTCTTGGTCGGTGTACTCGCGGATGTACGCGAGGATGCGCCGGTTGCTCGGCGTGAGCATGCGGATGCTGCCACGGCCAAACGCCTTCTGCTGGTTGCGCACAGCCAGCAGGCGGCGGTTCCAGTTGAGCAACGAATGCGGGTCGTGGGACTGGGCCTCGACGTTGACCGTCTGGTAGCCGTACAGCGGGTCCATGATCGGTGGCAGCACCAGGCGCTGCGGGTCGGCGCGAGAGAACCCGCCATTGCGGTCCGGCGACCATTGCATGGGGGTGCGCACGCCGTCGCGGTCGCCCAGGTAGATGTTATCGCCCATGCCCAGTTCATCACCGTAGTACAAGGTCGGTGTGCCCGGCATCGACAGCAGCAGGCTGGTCAGCAGTTCGATGCGCCGTCGGTCACGTTGCAACAGCGGCGCCAGGCGGCGGCGGATGCCAAGGTTGATGCGGGCGCGGCGGTCTTCGGCGTAGTAGTTCCACAGGTAGTCGCGTTCGCGGTCGGTGACCATCTCCAGGGTCAGCTCATCGTGGTTGCGCAGGAAAATCGCCCACTGGCTGTTGGCGGGGATTTCCGGGGTTTGGCGCAGGATGTCGGTGATCGGGAAGCGGTCCTCCATGGCCAGGGCCACGTACATGCGCGGCATCAGCGGGAAGTGAAAGGCCATGTGGCATTCGTCGCCATCGCCCTCGCCAAAGTACGGGCGGGTGTCTTCGGGCCATTGATTGGCTTCGGCCAGCAGCATGCGGTCGGGGTAGTTGGCGTCGATCTCGGCACGGATCGCCTTGAGCACCCGGTGGGTCTCGGCGAGGTTTTCGTTGTTGGTGCCGTCGCGCTCGATCAGGTAGGGGATGGCGTCCAGGCGCAGGCCGTCGACGCCCAGGTCGAGCCAGAAGCGCATCACCCCGATCACCGCCTTGAGCACTTGCGGGTTATCAAAATTCAGGTCTGGCTGGTGCGAATAGAAGCGGTGCCAGAAATACTGGCCGGCGACTGGGTCCCAGGTCCAGTTGGACTTCTCGGTGTCGAGGAAGATGATGCGCGTGCCGTCGTATTTCTGGTCGTCATCCGACCACACGTAGAAGTCGCGTGCCTTGCTGCCCCGCTTGGCCAGGCGGGCGCGCTGGAACCACGGGTGCTGGTCGGAGGTGTGGTTGATGACCAGTTCGGTAATCACCCACAGGCCGCGCTTGTGCGCCTCGGCGATGAAGCGCCGGGCATCGGCCATGCTGCCGTAGTCGGGGTGCACAGCTTTGTACTCGGCGATGTCGTAGCCGTCATCGCGCCGTGGCGAGGGGTAGAACGGCAGCAGCCAGAGGGTGTTGACGCCCAGTTCGGCGATGTAGTCGAGCTTGCTGATCAACCCGGCGAAATCGCCGATGCCGTCGTTGTTGGCATCGAAGAACGACTTGATGTGCAGCTGATAAATCACCGCGTCCTTGTACCACAGCGGGTCATCGATAAAGGCTGCTGGTCGGGAACGCTTGGCCATGGGTGACTCCTTTCAATTCTGCGGATGCGCGCTACCTGGTTTTAGGGCTGCTGCGCAGCCCATCGCCGGCAAGCCAGCTCCCACAGGTTTTGTGCTGGTTTCACAGGCAGCACCGGGCCTGTCATTTGACTGCAAAGCTCGCAGCCGACGCCGGCCCCTGTGGGAGTCGGCTTGCCGGCGATGGGCCGCACAGCGGCCCCCGGCTTGAAGGCCTAACGGGCCTTTTCAATTCGCCAGATACCAAACGGCTGATGCCAGGGCTCGATGCGCATCCATTGGGTCTTGCCATGCCAGGTCCAGCGGTGGCCGTTCATCAGGTCTTCGCCAACAGTGTCGGCGTTATCGTCCAGGCCCAACTCCCACAGCGGCAGCTCGAAGCTGGCTTCCTGGGCGTTGTGCGGGTCGAGGCTGATCGCCACCAAAATGAAGTTGTCGCGCTCGGGCGTGCGCTTGGCGAAGTACAGGATGTTGTCGTTCCAGCAATTGAAAAACGCCACCCCAAGGTGAGTCTGCAAAGCGCGGTTCTGCCGGCGGATGCGGTTGAGCTGGGCGATTTCGGCAATGATGTTGCCGGGTTGGGTGAAATCACGCGGGCGGATTTCGTACTTCTCCGAGTCCAGGTATTCCTCTTTGCCGGGCAGCGGCGTGGCTTCGCACAGTTCGAAGCCCGAATACATACCCCACAACCCCGACCCCATGGTCGCCAAAGCCGCGCGAATAAGAAAACCCGCCCGCCCCGAGGTGTGCAGGAAAAACGGGTTGATGTCCGGCGTGTTGACGAAGAAGTTGGGCCGGTAGCACAGGCTCCACGGCGGCTGGTTGAGCTCTTCGTAAAACTCGCTCAGCTCCTGCTTGCTGTTGCGCCAAGTGAAATAGGTGTAGCTCTGGGTGTAGCCGACCTTACCCAAGCGCGCCATCATCGCCGGCTTGGTGAAGGCCTCGGCCAGAAAAATCACATCCGGGTGCTGGCTGCGCACATTGGCGATCAGCCATTGCCAGAACGGCAACGGTTTGGTGTGAGGGTTATCGACGCGGAAGGTCTTCACGCCCTCCTCGACCCAACCAACCACCACGTCACGCAGGGCCAACCACAGCGAAGGCACGGCCTCTGGGGCATAGAAGTCGACGTTGACAATGTCCTGGTACTTTTTCGGCGGGTTTTCCGCATAGCGGATGGTGCCGTCGGGGCGCCAACTGAACCAGCCGGGGTGCTCCTTGAGCCAAGGGTGGTCTTGCGAGCACTGTATGGCGAAGTCCAGGGCGATTTCCAGGCCATGCTCTGCAGCCGCGGCCACCAGGCGACGGAAGTCTTCACGGGTGCCCAGTTCCGGGTGAATGGCGTCGTGGCCGCCTTCGGGGCTGCCGATGGCGTAAGGGCTGCCTGGGTCATTGGGCGCTGCCTGCAAGGCATTGTTGCGGCCCTTGCGGTGTTTTTTGCCAATCGGGTGAATGGGCGGGAAGTACAGCACGTCAAAGCCCATGTCGCGGATCATCGGCAGGCGTTCGTGCACGTCGTTGAAGGTACCATGGCGCTCGGGGCTGTCGGTGATCGACCGCGGGAACAATTCATACCAGCTGGCGAACTGCGCCGCCGGGCGGTCGACGTCGACGGGGAATTCGCTGCTGCGCGTAAGGTAGCTGCGGTGCTCGGCTTCGGTCATCAGCCGTGTGGCTTCAGGGCCCAGCAACAGCGCCACCTGGTCATCCTCAGGCAGTGTCGGCAGCCGCGCCTGCAAGGCTACGATCTGTTCACGCAAGAAGCCCTCGCTGCGCTCTGCGCCTTTGCCCAGCAGAAGACGGCCTTCCTCAAGCTCCAGCTTGACCTCGACGCCAGCGTGGTACTTCTTCTCCAGGTCGTGGCAATAAGTGGCGAACGGGTCGATCCAGGCCTCGATACTAAACAGGTGCGGGCCCAGCTCCGTTGGGGTGAACTCGCCCAGCCACAGGTCATTGCCGGGCGAATGCATAGGCACGCAGTGCCAGCGCCGGCTGTGGGCCTGGCGCCAGTTGAGCATCACAGCGAGGCGGTCATGGCCGTCGCTGTACACCTTGCTGCTGACCGCGACCGCCTGGCCGCTGATGGCCTTGGTGGCGAACGTGCCGCCGTCGAGCGCAGGTTGCGTGCTTTCGATCACGATGCGCGGCGCCAGCAGCGCCTGGGCCAGGCTGATGGCCTGGTCCGGGTGATCGTTCGCCATGGGCACGCTTTCGAAGGGCTCGTTTCGTGACATCGGACCTTGCTCCCTTAGGCTGGTGGCGGTAAGGGTTCAGAGCCGGGCGCGGGCGTAGGGGTTCAAATAAATTGAGCGAACGGCAGCCCCTGACAGTCAGAGCCTGCAGCACCTCTTCATTCACCCACGCGAGGTCAGGCCATGAACATTCCCATTCCACCGGAAACCCCCGATCCAAACATCGACGACCCCAGCTTGCCGCCACCCGTGCCGGAAGAGGATCCGGACGAGCTGCCGATCAAGCCGACCGTGCCGCCAACGGTGGGCGACCCGCCGAGCCAGGAGCCACCGGTGAAGGCTTAAGGGTAGACCACCGCTACTGATATTTTTGCCAGTAGCGGTGTCTGCCGGTTGTGCTGAAGATGAGTTCTCCTTATTGCGGGCAGGAGAACTCATCATCGTGGACATCACACGGCATGTAATCGACTGCTTCCAGAATGCTGGTGTGGTCGATCCCGACACGGGCACTCGCCTTGCGCACCTGGACAAGGACAAGTGTGAGTTCGCGTTAATGTGGCTGGAGATATGCCACGGTATCCCTCTGGATCGCGATTACCGCACGCTAGGCGAACTGGCCGAGGCGCTTGGCGAGGCGATAAGGTTTCGCTGACACCGCCGGATTATCAATGATTCCCCCCTCTTACGACCCACCCTACACCTGTCATTTTTGCTAGGTGTGCACGTTCCACTCTCCCTATACGCTTCGATCACTGGCCCTAGCCTGGGCCGCCGACCGCAGCGCAAGGGAGCTGGGCATGAACGACCTCATCACCGCGAACAGTAACGACACGCCCGCGGAGCGCTCGGACGCTGCCACCTACATGAAGCTGTTCCCCGATACCCGGGAACGTTGCGCACCAGCCTCGCCATGGGCGGACAATGAGCGGCCAGCCTACTTGGTCCATCTCAAGGGCCTGATAGAAGAACTGCAGATACAGGCAAAGGTCGCCGAGCCGGTAACCCTGCAGACTCGCCGCCCGGACCTGCTGCAACTCAAGCTGAACAACAGGAACATCCGTAAAAGCCTGGCGAAGATCGACATCGTGCTCGAGGTGCTCGAGCGGCATGCGGGGGTGGCGCGTAAGGACTTGCCAAGGGCTGTGGCCGAGGGCGTGTACAAGGGTAATGTTCCCTTCCACAACGCCTGGGAAGCGATCAAGGCCACGCTGGCCATGAAGCAGCTGCCCCTGTGGGACTTGCTGTACAGCGTGAACATGGGCATGCCCGCCTTCAGCTTCGATGCTGCAACGCTTAACGCCCAGCACAACGCCGCGCTGCTGAGCAGCGGTATCTCGCCGCAATTGCGGACCCTGCTGCTGCACCCCGCCAGCGCGGCGAAAGACTTCTACAAGACGCAGTTCCACATCCTCGCCACGGGCCCGAAAGGCAACCTCGATACCACCTACCAACTGACCCGGGCACTGGGCCTGACACGCAGGGAGCTGCGCCGTCTGCTGGCCGTGAGCGCCCTCGGCAAACATAACACCTCTGTGACCCGCAGCCCTTACGTCACCAGCCAAACGGTGGCTGAGGCTTCGAGCAAAGCCTACGGCGCAGCGTTCATCAACGCTGGAGGCGCCCCTCTGTATCTGTTGGACGCCGCCGAGACCGAGAAGGCCGATGCGCCATCGAGCGGTGCAAATAAAACCGCCAAGAAGACCATCACGATCGCTGGGATCAGCACCCAGCATATCGATCGCCTGCAACGCATCCTGCGCCTGCAGCGTGCACTTGGCCTGGCCTCCGACGAGGCCGATGCCCTGGTCATGGCGGCCTTGCACGCCGAAGGCCAACGCCCCGCCCAGTACCAGCTGACTACCAGCACCCTGCGCGCCCTGGGCCTGTTCCGCCATCTGCAACAGAAGTACCAGGTACAGCCGCTGCAGTTTGCAGCACTGCTGCACGAAATCCCCTGCCATGGCACCGAGCGTCAGCTGTCGTTCTACGACAGCGTGTTCGCGCCCCGGCACGATAGCGAAGGGCAAAAACTGACGGATGTGCTGGTGCTCGATGACCAGCCGTTCGACCCCAATGCCACCACGGGTGAGGATGCCTTGACCGTCAAGCGCCTGGGGTTGGCGCTGCGAGTCGACCCCCTCGTGCTGCGCGCCATCCTCGACACCGTCACGACCGAACAAGCGCTGGCCAAACCACAGCGCTCGCTTGCGGTGGTGTCGGCCTGCTACCGCCTGGCCACGCTCACGCAACTGTTCGGCACCTCGCAGCTGGAAGGCTGGATCGTCCTGAAGCTGTTGATGAAGCAGTCCCCGCTTTACCAGCAGCAACTGGCCGGCCGCCCGAGCCTAGGGGCACAGCCGCAACCCTTGCAGGACGACAAGGCGAGCATCGCCGACGCCGCCGTTGCCACGCAACCGCAAGCAGACATTGTCGATACCATCGCCGGGGTGATGGCAACGATGGAGTGGGTTGCCCAACAGCGCGTCAACGCCCTGGACATGGCAGTGCTCCTCCACGACGGGCCACTGGAAGAGCCTGGGTTAAAAACCCTGTTCGAACTGTACGCGTCCAAGAAGAAAGCAGCCTCTGGCAAACTCGACCTGCGCCAGGAACTGAGCACCGCGCTGGGCCTGCCAAGCAAGGACCACCTGCTGCCACTGCTGCAATGGGTCGCAGTCGATGAAGACGTATTGGTAAACCGCATCGATGCCATTCACCAAGAAGTGCAGAAGTCAAAAGGCAAACGCCAACCGCTCGAGTGTTTTACCGCAGACGACCGGGCGCAGTGGTTGACGTTGCAGCGCTACAGCCGCGCGGTCAGCCTGTTCGGCATCGGGCATGCCGCCCTTGACCAGATCATGCCGCACCACTTCAACCTCGGCGCCATCCCTCGCCCGCTCGACCTCACCACCCTGCACCAGCTTGGTCGCTAC